>CAYGDR010000001.1:0-34337 GCA_964348775.1 uncultured Candidatus Saccharibacteria bacterium
CTAACATTCTATAGAACATTGGAATGTACATTTTTAAACAAAAAACCCGTCCCCGTACAACAAAATTAATTGTTATACAAGGACGGGCTTCGCCGTGGTACCACCTTGCTTACTTCTCATTACTGCTATATCGGGCTTACCCGCCGTGTTCTACTTGATTTCTTCCCAGAGCTCAGAGGTGATAGCCTCTTCAACGCTTGCAAACTAACTATACCAAATCATTAAAAAAACTCAATGAAGTTAGTTTGAGTTATATATCTCCTTAAGAGATTTTTTTAATTTAACAAACCTATAAAATGCAAGAAAAATCGAGACCGCTGCGACGACGAAAGAAATCCAAGCAGTCGCAACAAGAAATTTATCTTCAGGAAATAGCTTAATTAGTGTAAATCCTGCACCAAAAGCAACTAAAATTGTCCTAATATAAGCTAAAATAGTTCTTTCTACGGCCATCACTGTCCTATCAAACGCAAGATGGTCCCTTAGTATCATCTCACTCGGATCGTTTTGCATATAATGTTTTGTTTCCATAATTTTATTATATCACTTTAATTACATCTTCTCTGGAGCTTTGATGCCTAGGAGGTGGAGGCCATTTTTCATGACTATGGAAAATGCGAGGGTTATTGCGAGACGGTAAGAAGAACCGGTGTCTTCTTTATTTAATATCTGCGTATTGCCGTAAAAACTGTTGAAGCTTCGCGCAAGCTCGATTAGGAAGTTTGCAATATGATGCGGGGCAAATTCTTTTGCGGATCTTTCCACGATTTCCGGAAATCTATACAATAATTTTTCTATTTCGACAGTTTCCCACCCACTTGGACATCCGATGTCCAAGTGAATGTCCAAGTGAAAGTTTTCGTCCTTTGCTTTCTTTAAAACAGAGCGGGCACGAGCATAAGAATACTGTAGGTAAGGACCAGAATCTCCCTCAAATGATATGGATTTTTCAAAATCGTAAATAATATCTCCTCCGGTAGACTGCTTTAAAATTGAATACTTTATAGCAGACACGGATACAGCATTTGAAATTTCTTCCATCTCCGCTTCAGAAAGATTTCGGTCGGCTATTTTTTCTATCACGAGGAGTTTTACATCGTTCATGAGCGACTCCCCAGTGATAACATTCCCTTTTCGCGAACCCATCTTCCCAGAAGCGAAGCGCATCATGCCGTGAGTTATATGCTTCATCTTTTTCCCAAAATCCGGGTATATGATAGAAATAGCTTTTGCCACCACTTTCATATAATCCGCCTGCTCGTTTGCTGTGATGACAATAGACAAATCCATATCGGGTTTTATTTTGAATTTCTCGACAGTGAGACCAAGCTCTTTGGTCTCATACGCAGGAAGCCCCGCGGAAGTGATAAATACACGGGTATGAAGCTTTGGGTCATATTTTTCAGCTTTAAATACTATTGCTCCCTGGCTTTCTTCAAATACTTCGCCTAGATTTCCTCGTACGATCTTCTCCCCTACGGGTGCCATCTGATTTTCTAGGAAGTAGTAATCAAACTTTGTGCCTAGTATTCTGTATAGGTCTTCAAAGGCTTCCATGGTCGCTGTAAAGCCCCAATCATAAATCTTGTTTATGGTTTCATCATTTCGTTCGTAAATTTTCTTATTTATCTCGTCAATTTCTTCTTTATTTGATTCGTAATGCTTTGAACCAAGCACATAGGCCTCGCCGATATTCGATGCTTTTAGCTTAAGCGGAATATTGTCATCTTTTTGGAGGTGCGCATTATGGATAAGCCCCCACACAGCTTTGGCCACATGCAGGCCCACATCACCTTGATAGTTCGCTCTAGAAACTTCTGCACCGGAATATTCCATTATGCGGGCCACAGACTCGCCTATCGCATTCGTCATAAGGTGGCCTATGTGAAAAGGCTTGAAAGGGTTCGGGTCCGTATACTCGATCATCAGCTTCTTGCTATAAAGCTCCCTATTCTCTCCAAATTTCTCATTTTTGCCGATTATCTCCACATTGCCGGCAAAAAATTCTCTTGAAAGATAAAAATTTATAAATCCTGGTCCCGCAATTTCAATCTTGCTAATTTCTTTTGGAAGGCCTTTGTTGAGCTCTTCTGTGATTTTTTCCGCGAGCCGTTTCGGACTCATCTTAAATTCCTTGGCATAGGCCATGGCAATATTCGTAGAGTAATCTCCCATAGACAAATCTGCCGGGTGCTCCAGAACAATCTCGTCAGGAGAGATATTTAAAACCTTGACCGCGTCTTTTATTAAATTTTTTATTTTTGCTTCTATATTCATTTATTTATGCCCGGTGCTTCCCTCTCTGCCATGTCCGCGCACAGTTTCAGAAAGGTCTTCTTTAGTTTCGACAATATCGCAATGTTCAAACTTCTGTATTATCATCTGCGCCACCTTATAGCCCTTTTTTATTACAACTTCTTTAGAAGTGGTATTAAGCAAGTTCATTATGATTTCTCCGCGGTACCCCGCATCTATCACTCCGCCCATAGTTTTCAAGCCTAGATTGAAAGAGATGCTTGATTTGTCCCAAAATAAGCCGACATGCCCTTCCGGTATTTCCACAGCCACACCGGTATGCACATGGGCCTGAGAATGCGGAGCAAAAACTACGTCATTAAGAGTATAAAAATCCATGCCTGCATCGCCCGGGTGTCCATGAGTGGGCAATTTTGCTTCTTCGTAGAGTTTTTTAACTTTTATTTTCATTGTTGAAAAAATAGCTAGCGCTTTCTTTCAGGCTTGGCAGGAAAATCTCCGGCTTCTCTTCCATTGTCCTAAAAAGCTCGTCTTTTGTAAACCATTTAATTGCCTCCACCTCTTCTTCCGCTTTAACTAGAGGGTAATCGCTATTTATTGTCGCCGTAAACCATTGGGCAAAATATTCGTGGAGCGTAGACCTCCGAAGCTTGGGGCCGAAGACAGGCTTGAGATTTTTGAGGGCTATTTCTTCTTCTGCCTCTTTTATTATGTTTGATTCGTAAGTCTCTCCTTCTTCTACTGTCCCCGCCACCGAGGGGCCCCACAGGCCAGGATGCTTTCTTTTGGTAAATGACCGCTGGGCAAGTAGAACTTCCCCTTTTTCGTTCCAAAGCCAAAGTCCCGTGATCCTCGCGATTTCGGACGGCAATCTATCTTTGCTCTCCTTGTGTTCTATTATTTCATCCTGTTCGTTTACTATGGGAATTTTCATATTTTTATTATATATTTTCCCACATTAAACACAATCTAGCATTAGTGGACGATCGTTTATTAATGCTATGATGATAAGTATGGGTCATGATGCGCTAAGAATGGGAAATTTAAAAAAGAAAGTTCTTTTACTTATTGGAGCTGGACTTGCCTTTGGTCTTACCCAATCCCCCAGAAAGCAGTGGTGGATACTTAAACAAATCCCCAAAGAATGGAATAAGATTAATCGTCAAGCTCTTGAAAGAGCGGTAAATTCTCTTTACAAATCACAATTAGTGCAAGTTGAAAATAATCAGGATGGTACGACCACTTTAATTTTAAGCAAGGAGGGGAAAAGAAAAGTCTTGCAATTTAATATTAACAAAATGGAAATTAAAAAACCTGAAAAATGGGACGGAAAATGGCGAGTAGTTATGTTTGATATACCTGAGAAGATAAGAAGGTTAAGAAATTCTTTACGATTCCATTTCCAAGAGATTGGCCTTATAGAACTTCAAAAATCGGTTTTTGTTTTTCCTTACCCATGTCATAAGGAAATTGAGTTTATTTTAGAATTCTACAATGCGCGTAAATATGTGCGTTTTCTATTAGTAGACAAAATAGACAGTGGCCTTCATTTAGAGAAAAAATTTAAGTTGTAATAATTTAGCATTAGTGGACGACCGTTTATTATTGCTAAATATTATTTTTGAGGTTTTAACTTGAAATGCTTGGTAATGATGTCAGCTACTTTGTTTGGGGAAAGTTTGGTATTGTCTATGATGAAATTATTTTTGAGATCGGGTGAGGTTTTAAAGTTAAGTCTTTTTAGGTATTCGCGCATCTTTTCCTTGCTGTGTAATTTTCTAAATGACCTACGCGAACGGCCGCTTACCCGTTTTAGAAGCTCCTTATCGCTTGCAACCAAGTGCACTGGATAAAACTTTGCTCCAAGTTTAGTGAGTTTTTTCTCCAGAACTTTTACAAATTTTGGATCCGAAAGGCCTGTCCTAGATATAAAGTCATGCCAATAACAATGATTGAAAACTAGGCTAACTCTTTCTTTAACTAGTTGTTCTGGAATAAAATATCTCAAGTTCTCCTTCATCTCGTTCGAGATATAGGTGTGGCGCGGGAAAATTTCGTCCACAAAATCGGAGATTTGGTGGTTGTGTAAAAATTTAAAATCCAGCTTTTTACTCAAAACTTCCCCAACAGTAAATTTACCTACAGCAATCGGGCCATAAATAAAAACTACTACGGGTTTTTTATTTGAGGATTTTTTGGATTTTTTCATAAACTTTTTTGTGAATAATCTCGGGCTTGTCTAATTTGCCTTCTGTAATGCATTCTACTTTTACCCAGCCCTTTTGCGTTTTTGCCAGCCACAATGCGCTTTTGCGGGAGTTTTCCAAAAACTTCACATCTTTTTCATGGACATCGCTCTTATTTGCTTTTTTCTTGCCAAGATAAGCCCGCCTGCTCTTTTTGTTTCTCTCGCGAATTAATTTTAGAACCGTCGGTATAGGCACATTGAGATAGAAAACTACATCAGGCTTTGGAATTTTAAACACTTCATACTCCATCTCTGCGAGCCATTTTAAAAATCCTTCTCGCTTTTTTGTATTAGAAATTTTTCCTCCCTGGTGGATCTGGTTTGCGCTCGCATAACGGTTTGCTATCACAATATTTCCAGCTTTGAGCCAGCTCTTTATCTTATCCTTCGATTCAAAACGATCGGCAGCATATAAAACAGAAGCAATTTTCGGATGCACTTTTACGAAATCATAATATCGCTCAGAAAGGCAATGGCCGATAAATTTACCGAAAAAGTTTGAATAGTAGTCCGGGAAATCAATGACTTTTACCTCTTTCTTGTCCTTTTTTAAGTGAGCAACCAAAAGGTCAGTCTGGGTGGCCTTGCCAGACCCGTCTGTGCCATCTATAACTATGAGTTTTCCCCTCTGTGGCATAGAGGAAATATAGCACTATTAGCCATTGGGATAAAGCTCTTTGTAGACCTCGGGTTTTACCAGACGGAAGTACTCTTTACGCTTAGAATTTATTTTTTTCATTGAAATACCATACTTCCCGGCAAAATTAACAATTCTGTCCTCTGCTAATTTTACTTCGCTCTCACTGGGAACCATGAGCTCAATCTCGCACATACTATATCCAAAATTCATTTCGTCTAAGGTGATATTAAAGTCGCCCTGTTTGTATTTTCTTCTTCTGGCTTCGTAATCTACAATCGGAATCAATCTTTCTTTTACAAATACATTGAGATTCGCAACTTTGAAATACTTTTCTATTTCTTTTTCGATTTCTATCTCTTGTTTCACCCCTGAACTTTTGGCGATTTTGAGCTCGAATGAACCATTGCGGTAGCGAAGCTGTATCCCTTCTTTTAGAAGAGAGTAATCGGGATAGTCATAATAGATATCGTGGTCAATTTTTTCCCCAAGGAATTCAGAATCGCCAGTTATGGCTTTAATCTGGTCTTCTGCAGGCTGGCATTGTTTTTCTACTTCTATCATATATTTATACGCCGAGCTTTTGGAGCGTGCCTTTTAGAAAGCCGTCGATCGGCTGGAGCTTTATAATTTCAGAAAGCGGGAGCCATTGAAAATCCGTATGCTCATCGCTTAGCTTTACTTCTCCTTCGCCTTCGCCTATATAAGTAAGCCTTACAATATGCTTATGAGGCCTTATGATATCCTGAGCGTTTATGAGTTTTGGCTCGCCAGTGATTAAAAGCCCGGTCTCCTCCATGACTTCTCTCTTTAAGTTTTCTAGCAATTCAGTGCCTGGGTCGATCCTACCGCCGACTATCTCCCATTGCGTTCCTGCCTCCGGATACTTTATAGCCGAGCGCAAAAGTACCAGATATTTATCTTCTTTATTCTTCATTAAAATTTTTACTCCTACTTGAAGTTCCATTTTTTTACACAAACTTCTTAGGTATCGGGAATTTTTTAGCTAGCTTTTTCACTTCTTTGTGAACCATATCTTTAACTTTTTTATCGTCTTTGTTCTTGAGTACTTTTATCATCCATTCTGCTACCATTTTGCATTCTTTTTCCTTAAAACCGCGGGTAGTGATAGCTGGCGTACCAAACCGGATACCGGAAGGATCGAATGGCTTTCGAGTATCGTCTGGAATTGCATTCATATTGAGCGTTATACCGACTTCGTCGAGCACTGTCTGTGCCTCTTTGCCGGTTACTCCGAGCGAGCCAAAAATATCAACTTGGATCATATGGTTAGAAGTACCTCCAGTTATCATGCGAATTTTATTTTTCTTGAAAACTGCTTCCATCGCTTTAGCGTTTTTAAGAATTTGAGCAGCATATTTCTTAAATGCTGGAGTTGAGGCTTCTCCCAAAGCTACGGCTTTTGCCGCTATCTGGTGCATATGCGGACCACCTTGAAATCCGGGAAAAACGGAACGATCGATCAATGTGGGAAGGTTTTCTATGGTTTTTTCCGGAGCCTTGAGAGGGTTAGAAACTACTCCTTTCGAAAGTATCATTGCGCCTCGAGGCCCACGAAGAGTCTTGTGAGTAGTGGTAGTCATTATTTGAAAACCGTAGTCAAAAGGATTTTTATGCACTCCCCCTGCAATCAGTCCTGCGATATGTGCCATGTCTGCCATTGCAACTGCTCCAACTTCTTTAGCAATTGCTGAAAACTTGGCGTAATCAAGCTCACGAGGATATCCAGAAAATCCTGCCAAAATTATTTTTGGTTTTTCTTTTAAAGCCGTTTGTCGAAGACCTTCATAATCAATTTCCCCTGTTTCTATGTTTTTCATTTTATAGCGAACAAATCGAAAAAGCTTAGCCATATAAGTAACGGGGTGCCCATGGGTTAAATGACCACCATGACCTAGGTCCATACCGAGCACAGTATCTCCGGGTTCAAGCCAGGCAAAATATGCAGCGACATTTGCCGCAGCTCCGCTCAATGGTTGAACATTCGCATGGTCACACCGAAATAACTTTTTCGCCCGATCAATGGCCAATTGCTCGACTTGATCGGTAAAATCCTGCCCGCCATAATACCTCCTGCCGGGATAGCCTTCAGAGTATTTGTTTGTAAACACGGAGCCGTTTGCCTCAAGAACATCTTCTGAAACATAGTTCTCCGATGGTATGAGCTCGAGCCCCTCTGCCTGTCTTTTTTCCTCCCCTTTTATAAGTTTCTCAATTAGTTTGTCTCGCATGGCCCCATTCTATCACAAGAGAATATAATAGTCCCAAGCAAGTCTGTGCGTAAAATTTTGACCCCAAAACGAGCTAGTGTGTCAAGGACTTCCCTGTGGGGGTGGCCATAACTGTTGCCTTTTCCGTCTGAAATCAGAGCGTAGTCTGGAGAAACCGCGCGGACAAAAGAATCCGATGTAGACGTGCGCGAACCGTGATGACCCACTTTTAAAATATCGCTATCAAGCTCGGACATGGACCCCTCGGCAAGAACAATATTTTCAGTTTTTATTGTGGAGTCGCCGGCAAGCAAGATTGAAGTATCTCCATATACCAGGCTTGCTACTACCGACCCGTCATTTGTGGTCCAGCCTGAAACATCTCTGTCTGGAAACAAAATATCTATTACTGCTCCTCCGCCTATATGAATTTTCATTCCTTTTTTCGCCAATACGACGGGAATATTTTTTCTTTTTATTTCATCTCGTAAATTTTGATAAGCTTTGGAATCAGTAATTGTCCCCGGCTCGAAAACTTTTCCTACTTTATAGACTTTTAGCACATCTAAGAATCCGCCAATGTGATCCAGATCTGGATTTGTAATGATCAGCGCATCTATGGATCTATCAAAAGGAGGCATGACGCGAGACAAAGCGCTTAATACGCGCTTTGGCGGCCCGCCGTCTATCAATACTTGTGTACCGGTAGGAGACTCAATGAAAAGCGCATCACCCTGTCCGACATCAAGCATGGCAAAGGTTAATTTGCGGTTAGAATTTTGCCAATCAAGATAAAAGACAAAAATAACGGCAAACAGGAGAAGTGCTGTCAGATACAATAAACCGTATTTTTTAATAGTCTCTGACATGGTATAATTCTAAGTATATGAAAAAATTCAAAGAAATGAAATTTAATTTGGGCGTTCTAAAAGGCATCTCCAAAAAAAACATTGAAGAGCACCTCAAGCTTTACGCGGGATATGTAAAAAATACCAACGAGCTACTGGAGAGTGAGGAATACAACCGCCGCTTCCCCTTTGAATGGAATGGTATGAGAAATCACGAAATATATTTCGCCTCTCTTGTTGGAGGCGGAACCCCTACACCTACAAGTGGTGCTTTAGCAGAAGTAAATTGGGATAAATTCAAAGCACTGGCACTTACCCGCGGTGTCGGATGGGCAATGCTCTATTACGACCCACTTTCAAAACAACTCATCCAAAGTTGGGTAGACGAACAACATTTGGGTCAACTATCACAATGCATCCCAATCCTCGCACTTGATATGTGGGAGCATGCGTATGTATATGACTATCCTACTTCTGAGAAGAAAAAATATGTTGAAGCCTTTTTTGAGAATCTAAATTGGGCTGTGGTCGAAGAAAACTTCCAAAAAGCCTCCAAGTAAAATACATATAAATCAGGACTACAAGCCAAAACGGAAAATTTGGTATTGTAAGTGAAGCAAATGGAATTTTTGAAAAGAATTCTATTGTTCCAAGCTCGTAGTGCAAAAACAAATAGGATATCAATCCAAAAGGCACCGCAAGAGTGTAATGGAATAGCCCGGCAAAACCCGTAAGAAAACCAAACACCATGGTGATAGGTATAAAAGGCAGGATAAAAACATTTGCGGGCAAGGCTACAAGCGAAAGATTGCCCATTTTATATAAAATAAACGGCAGGACAAAAATGTAAGCGGCAAATGTGATAGATATTACCTCGCGCAGGCCGAATTTTTTCGGCATCCACATAAAATATTTCTCTACTCTAGGTGCAAGGAATATAACCGCAACTGTTGCAATAAAAGAAAGCTGGAAAGACACGTCATGGACAAGCACAAATGGATTCCAGGCTATCATTGCTACTCCTACCACGAGGAGCGCTCGGGCAATATCATAATTGCGCCCTGTGGCCCGAGCCACCAGGGCAAGCACCGCCATAATTCCTGCCCGCACAGCCGTGGACTGCCCGCCGGACATAACAACAAAAAGCAAAATTCCCAGAATACCTGCGCCGAAGGCAAAATTTATGGGCAGGAAAGCAAATATTTTCATAATCCATTCAGCCACAATTGTGACATTTTGGCCGGAGAGAGCGACTATGTGGACAGTGCCGGTATTTATAAGATTTTGCCTCATTTCCTCGCTAAATGAGGCCCTTTCGCCTAATATAAGCCCACCCATTAGGGCATTTTCTGGGCTCTGTACGGCAAAATTGATTTTCTCTAAAAATGTATTTTTAACTGAAAACAGCAGGCGCTTTAGGGGGTTTCCATGCCCTCTGTCAATAATCTCTACTTCTGGATAATACATTGCGTAAAAAATTCCGTCTTTCTTTAAATAATTCACATAATCAAACTCTTTGCCTTGGTCGGTGATAAAATTTTCGGGCTTTTCGAGTTCGCCCTTTAAAATTATCGCATCGCCGTATTCATAATCATCCTCTACGGGAAGATACGCGAGAATTTTCGTCTTCTCGTCTTCGTCTATCTCTAAAGTCAGTTTTTGATTATCTTCGGTTCGCACTGGCTCATCTATTATGATCCCCGCAAAAGAAGCTTTTTTGCCGACTTGTGATTCAAAAATATCCGGTGCTGGCTGATCTGCAAGATGAAACCTAAAAATTCCCAGACAAAATGCCAAAATTAAAATTGAAAACAAAATTCCTGACTGATTTTTGGAAACCGAAATAAAAAACAAAAATAATCCAGCTCCAAGGACCGCGAGCGCAAGAATAAAATAAAAATTGAGCAACAAAAAAGATCGTAAAAGCACTCCTAGAATAAAACCAAAGCAAACCGAATAAAAAATCCTATCCGGCATCAAGTTCCACTGGCTCGCCGTCGGCGAAACTGGTGGCGATCAGATCCGCACGGTCGTTGTATTTGTCTTCGTTGTGGCCTTTCACATAGCTCCATTTTGGCTTTAGTTCCTGATTGAGCGCATAAAGCTCGCGCCAGAGTTCCTGATTTAAGACTGGCTTGTTTGCGGCAGTGCGCCAATTGTTCTTCTGCCAGTTTGTCATCCATTCGGTAATGCCCAATATTACATATTTAGAATCTGAAACTATCTCAATACGGAGGCGTTGCCTCCGTATCTCTGAATTTTTGACATATTTAAGAGCTTCAATAGGCGCGGTAAGCTCCATCTGATTGTTTGTGGCATGATCCGCTCTCCCGCCGATCTCAAAAACTTTTTTGTCAATTAAAAAAACAGCTCCCCAGCCTGCCTTTCCTGGATTCCCCCTCGCCGCTCCGTCAGTGTAAATCTTTATCATAGCTATAGTATATCAACTACTCTTAGTCTTAGCTCCTCCCTGCCTCGAAAACGGGACAAGTCGAATGTTGCTAGAAGATTTACTATTTTATCTTTTTCAAGCGGGGTTTTAAATGAATCTAAGCCGGAAAAAAAAGAGACTGCCACGGCTTTATTCCTGTCCCCATCAGAAAAAATTATCTCCAGGTGCTCGCCGGAGCCATTTTTGCCGAATTTTTTCAAATTCTCAATTTTCACTCCCGGAAATGAAAAAACCGGTTTCTCGTTGCCTAAGCCAAACGGAGAAAGTTTCTCAATTTCTTTCCAATTTTTTGTTTTTACAAGCGAAAGATCAGAAGTCATATCGAAAGAAGCACTGTTATCGGCTTTCGATCTTTTTACTTTTCCAAATGATTGAGAAAGCGCATCTTCTAAAAAGTGAACTTTGTCGGTATGGATGGTAAATCCTCCTGCAAGCTCGTGCCCACCGAAATCGAGGAAATATTCTTTTGTTTCGGTCATAAGCTCCACCACTGACACAGAGCCATCACTCCTGCAGGAGCCTTTGATCGAATCATTATCGTCCTTGCCCCAGACAAAAACAGGCTTTTGATACAAATCAGACACTTTTCCCGCAACCAAGCCGAGCACTCCCACCCGCCAAGCAGGATTGCCTATTACTATCACTTCTTTTTCTTCTCTCAAAGGACTCATGTCGAATTTTTTATTCACCTCGCGCATTATGCCAGTGACAATAGTCTTTCTTTCATCATTTATTTTAGACAAATGGTCTGCAAGTACCCCAGCCTCCTTTGGATCATCGGTGGAAAGAAGCTCAAACGCCCGCATTGGGTTATCCATGCGGGAAGCGGCGTTGAGCCGAGGGGTCAGCATGTAGCCGATATCGTCTTCGGAGAGATATCTTTGATCTATATTCATTTTTGCGAGAAGCTTCTGCAAACCCGGTCTTCCAGATTTGCGGATGACCTTCATGCCAAAATGCGCGATGGCGCGGTTTTCTCCGGTGAGCGGAACCATGTCAGACAAGGTGGCAAGCCCAGCCATGTCTAGCATCCACTTCTCCGCACCTGGCCGGACTTTGAAATATTCGCCATATTTTTTTAGGAATCCTTGTGCCAGCTTGAAGGCCACGCCAGAACCGCAGAGCATTTTTTCCGGATAATTATCTACCTTTGGATTTAAAATCGCATAAGCGCGAGGCAGATTTTCTTGGGGCAAGTGATGGTCTGTGATGATCACATCCATGCCATCGGCTTCCGCCTGTGCCACTTCAGAAAGCGCGGTAATGCCCAAGTCGACAGTGATGATAAGCTTGGTATTTGTCTTGGAAAACTGCCTGATTGCCTCCATGTTTAGGCCATAGCCTTCGGAATTTCTCTGCGGGATATAAACTTCAAAATTTTTATAGCCGATAAGCTTGAAAAGGTCTTGCAAAATCACGGCTCCCGGCACGCCGTCGCAGTCGTAGTCCGCATAAATGACTATTTTTTCTCCTCGGTCCACCGCTTCAAATATGCGCACGCAGGCGCGCTCCATATCCCGCATCAGAAATGGATCATGAAAATCGCGCTCATAGTCGGGGTTTAGGAAAATCTCTGCCTCTTCTTCGCCAGAAATGCCCCGTTTTAGAAGAAGCTCTCTCAATAATTCCCCATATTTTTCCATTGGGAAAATTCTAGCATAATTTGATATAATATACTCATGACCGATAATAATTGCATATTCTGCAAAATAGTGGCCCGAGAAATACCTGCTACGATAATCCACGAAGATGAGACCACGCTGGGACTTTTGGACATTGCGCCTGTAAATATAGGCCATGCGCTAGTAATACCAAAGGCGCACTACAAAAATATATACGAAACACCCGAGGAGATAATGACCGACATGATGAAAACAGTAAAAAAGCTCTCAAAAGCCATAAAAGAAGGCTTGAAGGCCGACGGCATAAATGTAACCATGAACAACGACCCCGCGGCCGGCCAGATAATATTTCATTCTCATATTCACATCATCCCCAGAATTGCAGACGACGGTTTTGGCCACTGGAAAGGCAAAAGAGGCTACCAGGAAGGAGAAAAAGACGAAGTAGTGAAAAAAATCACTGAAGCGCTTTAAACCTTTGACAAACGAGCCTAATAAACTCATACTTTCTTTGGAGTTGCCTAACCGCCACACGGATGCGATACGCATCACGATGTAGGACGAGTACTGGCAATGGAAAAAGGGTACCTAAGTGGAGACTTGGGAAATCGCACTGGTGGAATGCCTGCTCTTTGTTGGCCTGGCCTTTGCCTTACGGAGTTTTGTCAGGTACACGAAGGAGAAGACCGACATCGAAAAGGCGGAAAAAGATCGGGTAACCTACAACTGCCAGCGCATTGAATGGGCGGCAGAACACGGTCCATATTTTTGCGAAAATGTGGTCAGAGACAGTCTGGTCCTGGTGCGAAGGGATCTCTGCGAGGCAGAATACGCCGCATGGGAAGAACGGGTCAAGTCCGGACAAACTAAGCCGTACGACTCGATTGAGCTCGTGATCAAGCCGGCATTCGTATTCCTCAAAGACAAATCCGCTCGCGACCATTTCATGTATGTCGGCTCATGGAAAGATGCCAAAAACTTGAAGCTGGAAGTGCTCCGACGCCTCAGCGGCCTCACCAAAGAAGAGTTTGAAGAGGCACAAAAGAGCAATTTTTGGCGATACAAGACTCACGGGTTCAAGGCCATGATCTACAGCACGACACAACAAGTAGACAACATCCTTGTTCCTTTCGTTTCAAAAAAGGATCGCGAATGGCAAGCAGCGATGTTCGGTCAGCCAACCCTCGAGGAGGCGCGAACTAACTTGTTCGAGAAATTGCCGTCGCCCCTCAATACCGAGAACTAAAAAACAGCAGGCGCGCCCAAGAGCTACCTGGGACGAACTCAGCGCACTGAGTAAAAATTAAATCGATGCATGTCGGCTGGCGAACCGGAGGGTATCGCCAGCCTTTCAACTTACTGAAGCGCTTTAAGGGCCGGAAGTTCTTTGCCGGCTAAAAATTCCAGCGTGGCGCCAGCGGCAAGGCTCACATGAGAATAGGATTCGAGACTGCTAAATTCTCTTGCCGCCTCTATGGTATCGCCTCCTGCAATAATAGTCGTGCCTTTGACATTTTTCATGGCCAAAAGCACTGCACGAGTGCCTTCTTTCATTTTATCGGTTTCGAACTTGCCCATCGGTCCGGCCAAAAGCACGGTTTTTGACTTGTTTATAAAATCAGAAAAAAATTCTTGTGTTCTGGGGCCGATGTCTAGCGCCATCCATCCATCCGGCACATCTTCGCTCGCTTCAATTATTTTTATCAGATTCCCGTCTGAAACAAACAGGTCTACGGGCAAAACAATTTTTTCCTTATTCAAATTTAAAATTTCACCCGCATAAACCACCCAATCTTTTTTTTCTCGCCTTTCGCTGTCCACAAAAACATCCTCGACAAATGAACTGCCCAGCTTCCTGCCGAGCGCTTTCAAGAAAACATTCGCAAGCGCTCCGCCTATCAAGACTTTGTCTGCTTTTGGCAAAAGATTGTTGATTGAATCAATTTTATCTGAAATTTTTGCTCCCCCCACTACAAACAAAAAAGGTTTTTCTGGGTTTTCTAAAAGATTTGAGAGCGATTCTACTTCGCTCTTTAAATAAAGGCCGGCCACCGCGGGCAAATGCCGCTCTATGCCTGTGGTAGAAGCATGCGCCCGATGCGCCTGCGGAAAACCGTCAAACACGATATAATCCTTACCTTCGCAAAGTTCTTTTGCAAATTCGTTATTGTCGATCATTTCTTCCTTATGGAAACGGACATTCTCAAGCATTAAAAGCTCTCCGCTCTTTAGCTTTTTCACTTTTTCAAGCACTTCTCGGCCCACGCAATCATCAACCTTCTGCACTGGCTTTCCCAACAGCTCAGAAAGTTTTTTCGCATGAGCCGTAGTGCGCAGGCTCTCCACTACTTGCCCATCCGGCCTTTTTACATAAGTTAAAATGACAATCTTGCAATTTTGCTCAATCAAATATTTGAGCGTAGGCAAGGTCGCCCTTATGCGAAGATCGTCCGACACCTCTAAAGCTCCATTCACTTCCTTTGTGCCTATATCATAAGGCGCACGGTAAAGAATGGTTTTATTTTTCAAATCTGCGCTCTCAAGTGCTTTTAGTCTCATAGGCTATCCGCTACTTCTACAATTTTTACAAACTTCTCTGCTGTTAAGCTTGCTTTGCCCGGCAAAACTCCGTCAACCCCGCCGTTTCTTAAAAAATCTTCGGCATCTTTTTCATTTACCGAACCCCCGTAAATTATTTTTGCTTTATTTGCAATTTCCAGACCTGCCATGTCAGAGATAACTTTTCGGATAAAAATGGCCATTTCTTCAGAATCTTTGGCGGTAGCATCTCGGCGATTTGCCGTGCTTGATAGCGCCCAAACTGGCTCGTAGGCAATAATTATTTTTGAAATCAGGCTTTTATTTATGCCAGCTAGGCATTCTTTGATCTGAGTCCTGACTATGCTGAAATATTCATGGTTTTCATCTCTATGGTCTTCGCCTACACACAATATGGGGGTAAGGGAGGCAGAAAGAGCAGATTTTAATTTTTTATTTATAAAAAGATTATTTTCTCCCAGGGCTCGCCTCTCCGAATGGCCCAAGATCACATATCTCGCACCCATTTCGTAGAGCATTTCTGGAGAAATTTCTCCTGTAAAAGCGCCGGTTTCGCCCACAAAAGCATTCTGCGCTCCAAGAGAAATTTTTCTAGTCTGCCGGCTGGCAGATTTTAACCCTTCTAGGTAAATATTAGGAGGGCAGATGACTACAGAAGTTTTTTTTGTTCTGGCCACCCCTTTTGCAACAGCTTTGAAAAGCTTGTCTGCTTCTTGGGCCGTAAGAGGATTCATCTTCCAATTCCCGCATACTATTTTGCCTGCTATCTTTTTTGCCATTTTTCTATTCTAGCACCTAGAACCTAGAACCTACAAACTGGCTTATTGATCTTCTTTCCACTCGTCCACAAACCAGCCACCCGACGGCCCGCCGGAGAAATTAATGTTGGCAAGACCGGATTCATAGCTTATTACCGCTCCGTTGCTTAAGTGGATTTTATATGCGGTTACTTCCTTCATAGTAGCGTTATTTGAAATTTCCACCACGCCTTCCGGCGCGTAAAGTATGGCGCTTGAAGCATTGTTGGATTGAGTTATGGCGGTAGAGCTCGTGTTGTTTCTCTGGGAGAGGACCAGCATGTAGGACCCGGCAGTTCCGGACCCTTGGGCTTCAGAATTATTGCTAAATGTGATCTCCCCAGCCGAACTGCTCCCTCCAGTACCCGCAATTATTACTCCGCTTAGCGCGCCATAGCTTAGATCCAGCTTGATCATTGAACCGTTGCTCGCATTGATGGTCCCGGTGACCCATACGGTGCCAGTAAGAATGAGCGTGGCATTATTTGAAAGGGTTAAGTTGCCATTGATTTTTTTGGGGCCTAAAAAAGCAGCGTCGTCGTCGAGGGTATAACTATTGATTGTGCCACCGGCTGTAGCATCCGCCTCCCATGCATCTATTTGCTCTTCGGAGATTGGGAATTCCTCTGCCACTGGATCCTCGAAATTGCTAAGATTGGGAGTGGTTTGGGTGCCGCTTACTGTGCAGTTGGTTTTCGTATCATATGTAGCGCTTCCATTGATAGTGCAATCAGAAATACTGTCTGATACGGCATTTCCTGAAACTGTCGCACGAAGCAGGCTGGCCGAACTAGTAGAACCATTCACTGTAATATCTTCAAGAAAATGGGCTGTAGCATTTTGATCCACTTGTATTGCGTCGATCTTGCCGGTAGCTCCAGTCGCAATTGCGGTGCCGGTGATTCGAGCACCGTTATTCCCAACAATATTTCCGTTTGAGTAGACATTGCCGTTTACTTGCGAATTATTATCCATCCGCAAACCTCCCGCTCCCACCTGTACGCCATAGCCGAAAGAAACTCCAGGAGCGGTAGAAATGGTGATTTTTGTTTTTCTTTGCAAGCTAGAAACATTCCCAAGAGAGCTGATTTCTTTTTCGCTGGCAGAAACTGCAGTGATGGTAGTGGTGGCAGAATTTGAGTTTAGGGTAATGGTCTCGCTTGCACCTATGGTCATGCTTTTTTTTATGCGGTATACCGCATCCTCGCTTCCAGACTCGGACAAGAAATAAGACTTTTTGGAATTTAGATTTACATTTGCCGTGCGAAACTCGCGCACAGAGGGCGAAACCAGCCCGGCGATAATGGCAAGCGAGATGAAAAGGAAGAAAATCACGGCCACCAGCATGGCTGCACCTCTAGTTGTCTTGATTTTTTGTCCTGATTTTTTCATTTATAATTTTCAATTACTCATCATAGTCTCCGCGGAGTACGACAGTATTATAAAAATCTGTAGTGCGGCTTAGCGCATCATTATTTGATCGGATAGTCATAAAAATTTTCACCGCCTTGCCTTTTGCAGTAATTATTTCGGCAAAGGAAAGCGCGCTGACAGAAAGATTCCCGGGATTTAAATTGCCCAAAAGAACAGAGTTTTCCCGAAATTCCACATTTGTGCCTGCAAGGATAAACTGCACAGTCTTGTTTGCTCCTCCAGCATCGGTAGAGTTCAAGTTCAAATCAGCCGCGCTTATGGAACCTATTGCATATGCCTGCCGTATCTCACGAGCCATGCGCTCCATGATATTTGCCCCTCCTAGATGATCAGACTGCACGGTGGTCTCGCGAAAGGCCGTGGTCATAGTAATCATAGAATTTATCACCGCAAGGGAAAGGAGTGCAAATAGAGAGAGATAGAACAAAAGTTCCACCATTCCATACCCAGAGTTTTTATAAGCTCTGAAATTCTTCTGGTTTTTTATCATGATGAAAAAATATCTAAAATATAAAACGACAAGGTTTTTGATACTGCAGTTCCAGTTTCATTCCAAGATACTGTTATCGTAACTAATTTCGTGCCAGGATCATCCGTACCGGATGCGGAAATATCGTCTGTACTATCGTCTCTATTTACATTTGCAATGCTCACAGTGCGCGTAAAACTTCCTACTGTGTTCGGCGTGGAAGAAAGGGTCCAGGTTCCTCCGAAAAATAGAGGATAATAGAGAGACCCTGCTGTCAGATTAGAAATATTTGACCAGGCATTGTCGCGCAAGATCCGCACAGCTTCGGCCCCCTCTTCGAGGAGAAAGGAGGCCTCGGCTACATGCACTGCCTGCCTTGAAACAAAAATGGATTTTTGGGCCACGGCCATGGCAGCGAGCATGGAAACAGTGATAATGGAAGCTACTATCACGACTTCTACCATCAAAAAACCTTTTTGGAAGTTTTTAATTTTGTAATTTCCAATTTTCATCCCGTTAGTAATAGGGCGCGTACGCTTATGCGATGTTATCTAATATTTTATTGCTAATAATGTGTTTCATGTCTTTGTTGGATTCTATACGTCCGCGATTACTAACGGGATTCATTAAAAATTTTAATTTACGCTGGCAGCTCCGGTCGAAGAGATGGTTATAGTTTTTGAGTAAGAAGAGGTGGAGATAATTATAGTGCCAGTCTTCGATGGCACTCCGTAAATCCTGCTGAAATATAAATTGCCGGAAGTCCCGCTCACGCCTCCCAAAGTAACATTGGTGATTGACGCAGGCGCCACAATATCTATCTCTGTATTGCTGCCTGCTCCTGCGGAATATGCCGTGCCTGTAAAAATTATAACTTTATCGGATTGGAAATGCACTCCGTATTCTGAAGAATTTACCGAAGCCAGAGTGTCTCCGCGGGATTTGTTTATGGCAGAAAGCGCGTCGCTGTAAGCCGCCTTTAACACCTGTCTTTCTTTCAAGCTTGAAAACTGGGGAAGCACTACCATGACCAAAATTCCCAAAACCGCAAATGTCACGAGCACCTCAATCGGCGTAATTCCTTTGTTGTAGATACTTCTCACACGATAATCATATCACTAAACCTTTTCGATCTCTATTGATTTTTTCAGTTTGAAACTGTTTCCGTGTGAAATTAGTCCAAAATATGACTGTACTGTCTCCGGCTTCGGGTTATCCCTTAGAATTTTCAACATCCTCCTCTTTGTACTGGTTCGGAGCACTCTATACCTCGGAAAATGCACCCAGCCAAGAAAATCCACTCCGGAAGCAAAAGTTTTGATGAAAACCTTGTCTGGATGCAATTCTAGTTTCAATTTTTCTTTCAGAAACTGGGCGATATATCGCCTATATTCAGATAATTCTTTTTTGTTGGCGCTCAAGATCACGAAGTCATCTGCGTAGCGGATATAGTACTTCACTTTCAGTTCCCTTTTTATAAATTGATCAAATTCATTCATATACACATTCACCAAAAGCTGAGAGGTTAGATTCCCGAGCGGTAAACCCTTCGACCCGGAGGCGTCGCCTCCGGGTTTTGACGAGAAACTATCAATTACCTGACCCAAAAGCCAGAGAATGTCTGTGTCAAGGATGCCCTTTGACAGGATAGATTTTAGGATATCGTGGTCGATATTGGCGAAGAATTTCTTGATGTCGCATTTGAGAACATGGCAGGTGCGGGTGTTGTTCTTGGAAACTTTGCGGAAGAAATATCTGAAACGATCCATGGCTTTATGAGTGCCTTTGTTTATCCGGCAGGAGTATGAGTCATGGACGAACTTTTTATCAAAGTATGGGTAGAGTGCTTTATAGAGGAGATGATGTACTACTCTGTCTCTTACTGTGGCCTTATGGATGTTTCTGGGCTTGGGGTCGGAGATGTTGAAAGCTGTATAATCGCCGTGTTGGTAAGTTTTGTTTTTTAGATCGTCGAGAAGTTTGAATATATTGTCAGCCAGCTTGGCTTGAAACAAGATAATATCTTTTTTGTGTTTCTTGTCGCGCAAAAATTCTTGCCAGGCTTGGAGAAGTTTTTCTGTGGTTATGATACTATCGTAGGTATGAATAAACCTTTTCATAATTCTGGGACCCCCCCCCGCAGCGCCCTCGGCGCTTTTAAAAGCAAAAACGGCCTACTCTCTTTGGTTTAAAGTATACAATGACTTCCCCAAGGCGCACCGTTATATTCTGGGCGGAAAAATCGAAGATTATTTTCTCGGACTTTTAGAAAATATATTTATTTCAATATATCTTCCGCCGGAAACCAAAATACATCGCTTAATCGTAGCAATTTCCAAGCTCGATGGGATAAAGTTTTTCTTGCAAATAGCCTGGGAAAACAAGTGTGTTAGGGATATTAAATATTCGGAACTCTCCGAACAACTTCGGGAGATCGGCCGGATGCTCGGCGGCTGGAAAAAGGGGCTTGAAAAGAGTTTCGAAAAGAAAACTCCCTAGGTATGCGCTAGGGAGAAACATTTGAGTTTCGGGAGACTACATGATGCTCGTAGTCGGCGTTCCAAGTGTTGTCGTTCGAGACCGAGTTCCGGTTCACATTGAGCTGACCGTTGTCATCGAAGTTCACATTGGCAACGAAGAATTGTACGGTGAGCCATCTACCTCACTGCCCGCCTTACCTGCAAGTTTAAAGACTGCAAAAGAGACAAAGCTGTATATTATTCGAGGCCTAAAAGCCTACCAGCGCACCGCACCAACTTTTATGTTTTTTGTTTTAAAAAAGAATCCACTCTCCTCCAAGCCATAGCCGGGAGAATTCTCAAATTAATTTTTAAGCAATCATGGCTCGAAGTTTTTGTCCGCGAGCATTTCCAAATTGCATATTTAGTATATCAAAAAGAAAGACCCCCAGCCCAGTGACAAAGTGTCAAAGGATCCGAGGGCCCAAACCCGCCTTGCGGGTAAAAGATAAAAAACTACTGTTGCCGGGAGACTACACGATGCCCGAAGCCGGCGTACCAAGTGTAGTCGAACGAGACCGAGTCCCGGTACACGCTGAGCTGACCGCGGCCATCGAAGTACACAACGGCAACGAAGACATTGGAGAGGTCTTCGAGGACCGCTTCGCCGTCGGTGGTGCAGACGAAGAAGGTGGCGTAGCCGCCCTTGCGGAGTTTGCCTTTGTGATCGACGCAGAACTTGATGCCCTGCTCCCACTGGAGGCGCCGAGCTTCGAGCTCAGAGGCAGTCTTGCCGAGGAAATCGGCAAACTTGCCATTCACCACCAGCTTGTCCACCCGCGTCTTCGTCTTCGACGCCGGCTTGGACTTCACGCCGAGGAGCGCAGGGTCGTAGCCACCGGAGAACACCCGCTTGGCATCGTCGTCGGTAGTGGTGGCGTCGGTGGGGTCGATCTCCACACCCTCGAAGAGCGGCTCGAGGTAGACCTTCGGCTCGGGCGGAACTTCCGGCGCGGACTTCGGCTGTGTTCTCGTCAGCACCCATTCATCCCCCAAGTACTCTTGCGCGATGTCCGGCCCGCCCATCTTGTTGACAACCGCCGTCATGTCGACGCCGCCGATCAAAACCGTGTAATCGTATTTCTGAGCCATTTTTCACCTCCGACTTATAGTCGGCACTTTTCGCATACCATATAGGCAGCGCGCCGCGAAATGCGGCATTTCAAAGACCACGAGTATTCTTATATATTATACACTTTCTAAGCAAAAAAGTCAATAAATTGCAAGTAGCCGATGTTGCCAAGTATCGAATAAAGCGGAGAGATCATGGATATCGCAAAAAAGCCTACTCCTCCGCCAATCACCACCATAAGGAGAGGCTCAATGATGGTGGAGAGGTTTTTGGTTTTATTTTCAATCTCTTCCTCGTAAAATATAGCGATGTCTAGAAGCATATCGGAAAGCTTGCCGGTTTCTTCGCCCACCTGGATCATTTCTGACATCATCACCGGATAAAGTTTCTGGTTTTCCTGAAAAGTCTGATAGAAAGGCGAGCCTTTTTCTATTGCAGTCTTTGTGGCTTCTAGCACTCGGCGATAATATATATTCTGCACCACATCTTCGGTGATCTCGACCGCTCTAGTAATAGAAACCCCCGAGAGAAGAAGCGAAGATAGCGTCCTTGCCGTACGAGCGGTATTTAATTCCCTGTCCAAAGTGCCGATAACAGGCATCCGGATAACCAGGTAGTCTATGTACTTGGAAAGAATTTTAGATCGGATAAGCGCAAAGATCGCGACAAAAGCGGAAATAACTATTAGAAATGTAAGGATTAGGTGATTGGAAAAGAAATTGCCCATCCAAATGAGCACCCTGGTCGAAGTCGGAAGCACTACCCCAAGCTCTTTGAATGTGCCGGCAAGCGTGGGCACAACAAAAGCAAACATGAGTATGCCGATAATGAGCATGGCAGACATTATCACTCCTGGGTAAATCAGGGCTCCGCCTATTTTTTTGTTTAGGGCATGGGCTTTTTCTAAATTCGCGCCGATTTCGCCAAGGGCGTTCGACAAATTTCCTGACTCCTCTCCGGCGCGGGTCATGGAAACAAAAAGGCTGGAAAAGACATCAGGGAATTTTGCCAGGCCGGAAGAAAGCGTGCCTCCTTGGTTTATGTCATTTCCCAAGGAAATTAGAATTTTTTTGAAAGCCTGGTTCTTGGTCTGCTTTTCAAGCACCGAAAGCGCTCGCGCGAGAGAAAGGCCGGCGCGGAGCATTCCGCCCAAGTTCTTTGTAAAAATTATCTGCTCGGCTGCACTTACCCTGCCGAAAAACCTTTCAAAAAAAGCTGTAAAGTTGAAACCCTCCGTCTTTTCGTTCACGGATATCGGAGTATTGCCTTTGGCCCTTAAGTCTTTAGAAAGGGCAAATCGGTCCGGGGCCTCGAGCACTCCTTCTATCACTTCCCCTGTCTTTGTTTTTGCTTTATATTTGAATAGCATCCCGGTACTAAAATTTTAAACTTTTATTTATAGTGGTCATTTTTTGTAATCAAAAATTTAGTACGGGACAGATCTATTCAGAAACCACCCTAAATACTTCCTCCAAGGTGGTCACGCCCAAAACCGCCTGAAATACTCCGTCTTCGATCATAGTCATCATGCCTTCTTTCTTTGCCTGCGCCTCTATTTCATCCTGGGAGCTGCCGTGAACCACCATTTCCTTTATGGCCGCGCTCATTTTAAGCACTTCGTGTATGCCTGTACGGCCGGAGTAGCCGTCTTCGGACTCAGGGCTTGGTTTTGCTTTTTGGAAAGGAACTTTGTCCCAGGAAATGCTTGGGTCGATAATATTTTCTTTTTTCAGCATCTCGAGCGTGCGATCGAGGTCTACAATCTTTGCTAGGTTTTTAACTTCGTCGTCTGACAGAAAATATTCTTCTTTGCTCGGGCTTAATTTTCTGACCAACCTTTGTGCCATGATTATTTTTACAGTGGAAATGATAAGAAAAGGCTCCACTCCCATGTCGATAAGCCTAGGGATGGCTCCGGCGGCAGAATTGGTGTGGATAGTAGACAGAACCAAATGGCCCGTAAGCGAAGCGTTGATAGCAAGGCCCGCAGTCTCCACATCTCTTATCTCGCCCACCATCACAATATCCGGGTCTTGCCGGAGAAGAGACCGCAAGCCATTTGCAAATGTGAGCCCGATCTCCGGCTTTACTTGGGTCTGGTTCACTCTTGGCATCTGGTATTCAATAGGGTCTTCTACTGTCGAGATATTTACCTCCGGCTTATTCAAAATATCAAGCATTGTGTAAAGCGTAGTGGTCTTCCCAGAGCCTGTGGGCCCGGTTGCCAGCACCATGCCCGTTTTTAATTTGAGCGATGCATATATCCTCTCCAAACTCTCTCCATGAAAGCCTAAAGTTTCAAGAGTATAGCCATGAGTGTTTTCTTTCAAAATTCTGATCACCGTCTTTTCGCCGAAAAAAGTGGGCAGAGTAGAAACACGGAAAGAAATCTTTTCGCCGTTCTGGTCTATCTTAAATCTGCCGTCTTGCGGAAGGCGCTTTTCGTCAAGCTTTAAGTTCGAAAGGACTTTGATGCGGGCAGTAATCCCGGATCCTGCGCTTTTATCAAGAACCATTGCATCATGCAGTATGCCATCAATGCGGTATCTCACTGTCAGATCTTTTTCGCCTGGTTCAATGTGTATATCAGAAGCATTTTGGAGTATCGCGTGAAAAATGAGCGAGTCCACTATCTTTACCACCGGCAAGTCTTCTGCCAGCTCTTTGTCAGACTTATCGCTGTCTCCCTTGCTAGAATCCCGCATCGAGTCGGATTCTTTTTGGATGATGTTGCCGAATTCTGCCTGGAGACTCTTTCGATACTGCACCAGCATGGACCGGATGGAAGCTTCGTCCGTCAGGCGAGGCAGAATTTTCATGCCGGAGCGCTTCTTTATAAAGTCTATAACCGGAAGATCTTCCACATCAAGCATGGCCACTTCCAAGCCCAGCTGGCTTTTTTTGTAGGCAATAATATTGTAGTTTCTGGCAATCGGCTCGGGCACCAGAGAGAGCACGGAAAAATCTATTTTTTGATTTTCGAGACTGACAAAAGGAATGCCTAGCGCAAAAGCCTCCATCCTCCGAAGGTCGGATTCAGAAATACTCCCGGAAGACAAGAGAATGTCTCCGACTTTTTGATTTTTCTCTTCCGCTTTTTTCTTGGCGTCTTCAAACTGCTCCCTGGTTACAAGTTTTGAATCTAAAATAATCTTTTGGAACTCTGTCTCATCTATCTGCATTATTTACAGTATACCCCCACACTTATATTTAAACAAAATATAAGTGTGGGGGTATACAAAGAGAGAGCTAAAACATACTCTCGCACCTTTGCCTGTACTCTTCTTGTATTATTTGAGCGCAATATGGCTTTAAGTCTTCTTTGGGCTTGCGATAAGAGGACATTATGCCGAAAACTCTACTGTAGCAGTCATTTCTTGCTCCTTCCCCCGAGGCCCCGCATATGGCAAATGGCACCGTGCGGTCCCCCACTGCATAGCTAGAACCGGCATTTATGACAACGCAGTAATCATTCCATTTTTGGTTCGGCATAAGATTACACAGTTCGAAAGTTTTACCCGACTGCCCCAGCGCAATTGGGTGAATCTGCCGAGCCAGCCCGTCAAAACACATCCTTTGGTGTTCAGTGTTCTTGACTTTGAGGCATAATTCTCCAACTTTTTTGATATCCCCCTTAAAAAGCTGATAAGCCAGCGAAGGCTGGTTGGACCAGCAGCCCAGGAGGTATTTTTGATCGATCCGCGGATCATTGCATGGATACATGGGATCTTCCGGCTTTACCCAGCGATCCGGGGAGGGCTCCCCATCATGCACTGCCCAGATATTTTCCATAAAAATTCCATCGTAGCAGTTGAAGGCGGGAAATTCCGGCATCGTGTCAATGGCAATATCGCAGGTCTCAAGGGCTTCAACTATGTTTTTATAGCCTACATTCGCCAAAAATCCATGGCCTATAGCATGGGCGCATTGGCTATAAACTGAAGGCCCTTCTTTCCGGCACTCCGCAAAGCTTTTTTCTACCTGGCTCATGCCTCCATTTCCAATAGCATGAAGCAAAAAACCATGATAGCAGGAGGAGAGAAAATAATCCTGGCATTTTACTAAGCCGGCCGGTCCGTATTTTTCATACAGATAATCTCCCACAGTATGATTTAGAAGGTGCGTCTCTCCAGTAAAAGGCATTCCTGACCTAAAAAGGTCTATTTGCGCCTGCTCTGGGCCCACTCTTTCTATCAGTCTTTTATAAAGAACCACCTGCTGGTCGAGATTTTGCGTTGCCTTAATTTCTGTGATTTCGGTGCTAGAAACTTTATCCAAGCCAATTCCACCGCCGAGCGACAATAGTCCAAACTTGAAAATAATCGCGACAATAGCGATTATTATACTCACAAAAAGCGCGTATCGCGTTAGGTCGATAGCGCTTGCAGTTTTTTTTAATTTTGCCAAATAATGCCTCATAATTTGAGCATGTTAAGCTAATCGTTCGGATTTTGAATGATAGAATTTTGTCCTGACATTGATGATACCCCGAGACAATAATTTTGTAAATCAACCGGAGCTTGCTTGCAGGCTTTGGGCAATTGATTTTTGATTACAGGACTGGAAGGAGACATGACGCCTAGCATCGAAAAACAAGCTGTTTTAAATTTATCCTCAAGACTATTACAAAAGGCGACTGATTCGGCCACTTTGGTCGGAATAGTGGAAAGCGTACTCGATACCATGGCCGGATAGCAATCTCTTTCAAAATTCGGATCATCTTTTTGAGGTATAGCGCAGACTGACTTTAGTCTTGCAAGCTCAAAATTTCGCGAAGCGCCTATTATACCCAAGGAATGCATCTTGCACCTTTTAGCCCCGTTGGGTACTTGAGCGCTCGAGCAAAGATCAAAAACTTTTTTTGGGTCATGGTCAAACTTAACCAAAGCTACATGCACTATTTCCTCCCAGCAGCCCTCGGCAAATTTGCCGACCTGGGCCCTACACAAAGTCTCGAGCTCCTCCATCCTAGCCGGCCAGTTGAGCCACGATGCAGGAGCCAGATCGTGCGATACAAGATTGAGCGCGGTTTGATATTCCATAAAAACTCCGGAAATACAAAAACGGTTCTGTGCCACCTCCTTAAACACTTCGCACAGATCCAGGGCTTTCGGAATACTCGCGTCAGTCTGCACTAAAAGCAAGTGCCCGATTATATGGTTGCAATCCGCGCGAGGTGTTTCGCCGCAAATAGTGGGTATCACAGCCTTACTCAAGCTCTTTTCCGGCAAAGAAAGCACATAGCTCTCAATCACTCCGTGGATTGATCCATAGCTGCATCTAGTCGGCATATTTTGTACCATATCTTTCCAAATACTCGGATCGCGCTTGTAAGAACCCCAGCCGATGCCGTGAGCGATCAAGTGGCAGCCGATAGCGCTCTTGTCTATTTGCTGCAGACTATCTAAAACTTTAAAGCTAAGCTCATAGCTATTTTTCTCTCCCAGCTTTTTAAATTCTTCCGCGTAGCAATTTTCTTTACCCTTGTAGAGAGCGACATTTTTCACGCAGTAGTCTGAAACTTCAGCCGCGATTTTATAAAAAGATCCTTGGTCTTTTGAACTCGCAGATTTATTAAGACGATCTCTGAGGCTCACAGCCGCCAGAACGATCAGCAAGAAAATAAAAATGTTGAGTAATTGCGATGTTTTGATCTTAGATAGCATATTGCTTTAACATTATTTTTATTCTTTCAAGGCAAGCCAACCTTCTCTCGCCTAATTTTTCACAAAGCATATTAGCAGAATTTTTGAAATCACCATATTTTTGAAATATGCTTTCTACGGCTCCACCAATAGTGCATATTTCGACTCCTTCCGTGCTTGGCATTTGGCCACATTGTTCCAAGATGATAGACGCTTTACCGAGGGAAGTCTGCGCCACATAATATCCTAGAGATTCATAACATGTCTCCCGAAGTAGCGTATGTGGTCCCAGAGAACAATTTTTACCTACTGAAACCAGGGACCCATTGAGAGCGCCGCCCAAAAATACCTGACTCTGGTATCTGGCGCAATTACGATGGTAGCGTTCGTCAAGATCCGTGCAGAATTTCCAGGGATTTTTTGCTTCAAAAAAACCACCTGACGAAGATGAAACATTCTCCATGAAAACTCCGTCATAGCAATATTGCCTGTAACGCTCGGTTAAAATGTCGCAATCAGACAAGGCTTGATTAAGGTTTCCATTTTCCCATGTGTATATGCCGTGTCCCGTACCATGTATGCACCCGGTATAACCCTCTGTAAGTTCGGATGGAAAAAGTTTCAGACATTCGATTTCTATGTCTTTGATCTTATTGGTGCCTTCATTTAAGAGCATCGCTTCGGTAACGCCATGGAAGCAGCCGAAAGCAAAGGCCGTGTCGCAGATTTTTATGCCTTCCAGGCCCGATTTTTTATAAGACAAATTTCCTACAACATGCGCAAACTCGTGGGCGTTCCCCACCACTTGGCCGTTTACGATAAAAGCTTCCTTTATATAATTCCACCCGTCCTTCGGATTCTCTTGGCTCAAAAGCTTTACAAATTCGATCTGGCGGCCATAATCAAAATTTCTAAAATCCAAAACAGAGGTATTCTCACTGAAAGAAAAACTGCTTTTTCTCTCTTCGCCCTTCTTTAGAACTTCAACTGTCATCACCAGGCTCGGGAAAAGGTGGTCATGCATCGGCCAGATGCCGGGCTTCTCAAGCCTAAAAGAAAATGATTCGCCTTTCTCTAGGCCCTTGCAAGCATCAAACTTGCTCCCCAAGCATCCTCCCGGCTCCGGATAAAGAGTATGGCTGGGATGAAAATTCGAAGCCGGCCAGTGAAGCCGTTCTCCTTGGTTTACCCAGGCAATAGTGGATCCTGCCGTCGTAATAATTTTATCTGGGAAAAATCCTTCGTCATTTATGAAAACAGTGAGATTTTCGGAGCTAGAGCCGTTCTCCTTAGAATTGTTCTTAAAAAAGACAAAAGAGAGAAGCCCCAATACCAAAACCATTAAAATAATGTTATTTTTTGTCATTTTTCGGTAAGTATTGCCTAAATATACTCTCTATGATATCATACTTAGCGTACAAAGTCCTGTGGCCCAGGGCTTTTATTTTTATCAAAATTTAATAAAAAGATCATGTTAGACCTAAAAACATTCAAATCAGCCCTAGAACAGCTTGAAGAGGAGAGAAAAATACCAAAGGAAAAAATACTAGACGCCATTGAGCAGGCTATGGCTGCAGCTTACAAGAAAGACTATGGGAAAAAAGGGCAGATAATACGGGCAAAGTTCGACTTGGAAACCGGCAAGACAGATTTCTACCAGATAAAGATCGTTGTGGACGAATCAATCGCAAAGACTGATTCCGAAGCCGGCGACGAAGAATACTCCATCAAAGAAGATGGAGATGAAAGAGTGCGCTTCAACAGCGAGCATCACATAATGTGGGAAGACGCAAAGAAAATGAAAAAAGGAGTCGAGCTAAATGACGAAGTGGTCTTCCCTCTGGAAGCGAAGGATGATTATGGACGAATCGCAGCCCAGACCGCAAAGCAAGTCATAATCCAAAAAATACGCGAAGCGGAAAGAACTTCTATCATAGACGAATACGGAACCAAAGAAGGAGAAGTAGTTACCGGAATTGTGCAAAAAATCGAACGAGGCAATGTGTATGTGGACTTCAATAGAGCTACGGGAATCTTGCCGGTAGAAGAGCAAATCCCGGGCGAATACCTGGAGCGCGGAGCGCGAGTGCGTTCATATCTATACTCAGTAGAAGACACGCCAAGAGGCATAAATCTGCGCCTTTCCCGCACCCATCCTAAATTCATAGAAAAATTATTCGCGCTTGAGGCTCCGGAAATACAAAATGGAATCGTGGAAATCAAATCAATCGCTCGAGAGCCGGGAGCTAGGTCAAAAATAGCCGTGCACTCAAGCGACGATCACATAGACCCAGTCGGCTCCTGCGTGGGGCAAAAAGGGACGAGGGTAAACACCGTTACCAATGAACTCCGCGGAGAAAAAATAGATATTATCCCTTGGTCTGAAGATCCAAAAACATTTGTGACCAATGCCCTTTCGCCGGCAAAAGTCCTAAATATTGATACCGACGAAACTGAAAGAAAAGCCACTGTGGAAGTGGCAAATGACCAATTGTCTCTCGCTATAGGAAAGGGCGGACAAAATGTACGCCTAGCGGCAAAGCTTACAGGCTGGAAAATAGACATCAAGGGAGACGAAGCTCCTGCCGACAAAGAAGAAGCTTCTCCGGAGGTTGAAACTAAAGAAGAGTAAAGGTACAATTACCTTATGGCAAATATAAATCATAAGCCCTCAAAATACATGCTGAACCTTCTGCATGTGCTTAGCCCGTTCGTAGAAGATAAAAAGGGCGTGTTAAACGGTTTGGTAGAAATAAACCACAACTCTATAAATAAATATGAATTCATAACTGAGTCCGGGCAGTTAAAGCTTGACCGAGTAGGATATTCCTCTCTTGCCTATCCAGTCGCCTACGGCCTCATTCCGCAGACATGGGACCAAGACAACGATATGCTAGATTTTATCATCGCAAATGTGACTGAGCCTCTGGTTCCAGGATCTCTTGCGGAGGTCCGCGTGATAGGAATAATGAAATTTGAAGACGGAGGAGAGAGAGACGATAAGGTTATTACAGTCTTGTCCGACGATAAGCGAATGGACCACATAAATTCTTTTGAAGATTTGGGTGAGCATTGGAAAAAAGAAACCGAGCATTATTTCGAACACTATAAGGATCTTAAAAAACCAGGCACTTGCAAGGTATTAGGATTTTTAGGGACCGATGAAGCAATGAAAATTGTAGAAGAATGTGTAGAAAGATACAAAACTGATTACGCCGGAAAACTCGAATAATTTGCCTAAAAAAGATATAGGTTTATAATGTCTATATACTAGGTCATGGTATTTTTATTAGATATTTAACCAATTTAACTTATGAAACCATATAAAAGAGTGATTTTGACAGGTGCAATTTTAACAGCTTTAACCTTTACCTCAAGCGTATCAGCGCAGGACGCCGGGGTAAGCGCTACTTCTACTACCCCAGTTTTAGACGCTAGGCTTGAAGCCAAAGCAAAGCTAGAAGCGCAAAGAGCGGAAAATAAGGCAAAGATGGAAGCTGCCAAAGCTGAGGCAAAAGCGAAAAGGGAGGCCGCAGGAGCAGAAGCAAAAGCCAAGAAAGAAGAATTGAAAAAGCAGAGAGAGGCTTTTGTCCTCGCGCAGGCAAAAGAGCGGTTTGCTAAAGCTGTAGCTGAAGCAGAAGCAGGGCTCATTTCAGCACAGGCTAAACTGGCTGAAGCTAAAGCTGCGGCTTTGGCTGCCACCGACAAAACTGGCTTTGAAAAAGCAAGGAAGCTTTTTATGGAAGCTAGAAAAATAGTGGAAAGGGCCATGAGGCCTCTTATGGCTGCTCCTAAAGTAGCCGCGGTAACTAGCACTACCCCGACAGCATCAGTCTCAGTGGATGCTTCTGCCACTACAAACACTGGCACAACTCAGTAAAGGATGAATTAAAAAGCCCCCATTTCGGGGGTTTTTTAATTTTGACAAAGCAGGGATTTATCTATAAGATACCTGGATGCTAAAAACAAAAATAACTAAACTTCCTAAGAGCGAAGTAGAAATAGAGGGCGAGCTCGAAGCGGATATATTCGAATCATACTTTTCCAAAGCTCTAAAGAAAATAGGAGAAAACATCGAGCTTCCCGGCTTTCGAAAAGGAAAAGCGCCGGAATCTGTGCTCCTTTCTAACATTAAAGAAGCGCATATTCTAGAAGAAATGGCAGAAATGGCCCTTTCAGAGCATTATCCTAAAATAATCGCAGAAGAGAAGATCGATGCCATAGGCAGGCCAGATATTGCAATAACAAAACTCGCGCGAAAGAACCCTTTAGGATTCAAGGTAAAAGTCGCGGTGTTGCCGGAAATAAAGCTCGCTGACTACAAGAAGCTTGCAAAGAAAACCTTGGGCGAGGTCAAGCCGGAAGAAAAAGACATCATCGTTTCAGACGAAGATCTGGAGAGCACCATAATGGATATCAGGAAGTCTCGCGCGCCAAAAATACACATGGCGGATCATGTGCATGACGAAAATGTACCGCATGAGCATCCAGAACCCGAACTCCCCCAAGAAATACCAGAACTTAATGATGAGTTTGTGAAGGGCCTAGGGCCTTTTGAGGGCGTGGAAGATTTCAAAGAAAAGCTTAAGGTAAATATAAAGCTTGAAAAAGAAAACGCGCAGAAAGAAAAAACGAGGCTCAAAATTATAGAAAAAATAATTGAAGAAAGTACAATAGATGTGCCGGAGCTTCTTGTAAATCTAGAGCTTGATAAGATCATATACCGCATGGAATCCGATATTACCCAGATGGGGCTCAAGTTTGAAGATTATCTCAAGCATTTAAATAAGACAGTCGAAGATCTTAGAAAAGATTTCCATGGAGATGCAGAAAAGAAGGCAAGGCTTTCTCTCGCATTAAATGAAATTGCTAAATCTGAAAATATAAAAGCAGATGATGAACAAGTAGCAAAAGAAGTAGCCGCAATCCTAGAGCATTATAAAGATGCCGACCCGGAACGAGCGCGGATGCATGCAGAAAATGTGCTCACAAATGAGAAAATTTTCCAGTTTTTGGAAAATCAATAAAAATGATAAATATTATCTTATCTCTTAATAAAGACGGCCGTTGCTATTAGGATATAAGTCTAAAACTGCCTGCTAAAAATAAAACGGGCGGTGCATACTCTGCACCGCCGCGTCGATTCGATAGTTTTTTCCTACGGGATATGAAGAGTTCCGTCCCAGTGGACGAGTCGCCCATGGAAGTCCTCCGGCTGGTAATCCTTATTTCCCCAGTACTTGATGATCTCGAGGCACTGGGTTGCCCGGACCTTCGGGTCCTCTCCGTCGGTACGCATCTCGGTCGCCATACGGCCGGGATTAAACGCGAAGATGCGCACATTTGGCGGCAAATCACGCGTCGCACAGTAGGTCGTCAGATGGAGGGCGGCCTTGCTCGCCGCGTAACCGTAGTTTGCGGTGGTCGCCCTTCCCATGCCGTAGACAGTCCCGCGTGAGCTACCGATGTTCACCACGTAGCTCGGGTCCTCGGCGAGGAGAGGCAGGAAGGCTTGGAGCACCAAGAGCGGTGCGATTGCGTTCACGTCGAACATCATTGTGAGAGCATCGCGGTCGAGATGCCCAAGCTTAGACACCTTTTCGCGCTTGCTCACCGCAAAGGTGTCTTTGTTGACCCCGGCGTTGTTGATGAGAAGTGAAAGACTTTTCGTCTGTCCTTCCACTTCCCGAGCAGCCTGCTCAATCGAGAAGTCGTCTTCGACATCGCACTCGACCCAGCTGAGATTGTCGTGCTCCGGCAGACTGGAGCCAAAGCCTCTCGTCCCGCCGAATACCCGGTATCCCCGCTCGAGCAGGTTCTCGGCCAGCGCCCAGCCGAAACCCCGGTTTGCACCGGTCACAAAAGCTGACTTCACTACTTCACCCCCAAGAAAATGGTTATTTTAGAGCGTTCTTCCGAATTCAACCACGATTTGATCTACATATCAAGGTTGCAAATATTTAAGGCATTTTGTACAATATGTACATATGAAAACGATAAGCATAACCAACGCCAGGAAAAATATAAAAGTCCTTGTCGACCGAGTAAAATATCGGGGCGAAGCTTTTGCTATAGGCAGACGGGAAAAGCCGGAGGTAATGGTTATCAAATATCCATCCAATTATCAGAATCTGGACGAACTAACTCTTTTCAACTTGGTTTCGGGTTCTTTTGATTTTTTGGCAGACGAACCGGACCTATATAACATCAATGATTGCAAAATACGATTCACTTAAGAAAGGCGCCATCGTCTTGGTGCCTTTCCCTTTTAGTGATTTATCCGGCTACAAGGCCAGGCCTGCTTTAGTCTTAGTGGTGAATAAAAAAGCCAGCCGAGTGATAGTTTCTTTTATCGGCAGCCGATTAGAAAAAATGGACAGAGATTTTGATGTCGTAATAAAAGAAAACCATAAAGATTTCAGCCTTACTGGACTAAAAACCGCTTCGCTTGTTAAAACCGACAAAATAGCGTCGTTTTCATTTGAAATTTTGCACGGCATAATCGGCAAATTATCCCAAGACATCTTGAAACAAATAGACAAAAAGCTGAAAAACATATTTCAAGTTTAAACTGGGTTCTTAATATATCATATATGATACGCTAAGAAAAATCAGAGGCCAAGAGCGTAAAGCAGTATGGCCATGCGGACATACAGGCCGTTTTGGGCTTGCTTGAAATAGGCGGCGCGGGAATCATTGTCTACTTCCGGCTCAATTTCATTTATCTTCGGGAGCGGGTGCATGATAATCGCATTCGGTTTTAGCCTATTTAAATGCTCTTTCTTTAGAATAAAAAGGTCTTTTACTTTATTGTATTCTTCCGCGGTTCCAAACCGCTCTTTCTGCACCCGAGTCATGTAAAGCACATCAAGGTCGGATAATTTTTCTTCCAAACTGTTCGATATTTCAAAAGAAATATTATTATTTTTAAGTTCTGCTAAAAAATCTTCCGAAAGCTCAAGTTCTTTCGGAGACATAAAATAAAATTTATTGCCTGGGAAAAACTTTACGAGAGGCATGAAAGAATGGAGGGTCCGGCTGTTTAAAAGGTCTCCGCCGAATCCAATATTTAAACCTTCGAGTTTGCCATGCTCTTTTTTGATGGTGTAAAGATCTAAAAATCCCTGTGATGGATGCTCGTTTGCGCCATCTCCCGCATTGATTATAGGCTCAGTCGCAACTTTGGACGCCTTAAAAGGCATACCTGGAGTAGGGTGGCGCATTACTACAATGTCTGCATAAGCACAAAGCATCTTTGTGGTATCCTCGATGGTCTCACCCTTATAAGTGGAAGTGTTTTCCATGGCATTCTCGGCGGTTATAACCTGAGCGCCCAATTTAAGCGCTGCTGTCTCAAATGAGAGCCTAGTTCGGGTGGATGGTTCGAAAAATATGCAGGCCACTATCTTGTCGGCTAAAAGTTTTTCAACCTTTCCCTCTGAGCACTGCTTTTCCATTTCGCCTGCACGAACCAATATTTTTTCGATAACTTCTTTTGTAAAATCTTTCGCGCTGATTACATGAGGCATAAATTTAATTTATATATTC
>CAYGDR010000002.1:0-28423 GCA_964348775.1 uncultured Candidatus Saccharibacteria bacterium
ATAGAAAGGTCGCCTTAGCAATCAAAAACACCAACAAAACCATGACAAAAACATTATCCTTCGGAATAGCAGCCATAATAATACTATTAGTTCTTTACTTTATTCTCGGCTATACGACTACTGGAGCCTTTGAAAGCACTGAATTAACATCGAGCTCGGATTCTTACATATCATATATAGATGAGCATTCGCTTGCACAGAATGCATTGCGAGCAGAAACTGCTTATATGTTTGAGTAAAGCTAAGCCAGAGGCAGGAGCACTGTAAATGTGCTCCCCTTGCCTTCTGCGCTTTCAACCTTTATTTCTCCGCCATGGATTTCAGCGACCCACTTGGCTATGGCGAGCCCTAGGCCGGAGTGATTGCCCGAACCGCTATGTGCTTTGTCTGCGCGATAGAACCTTTCGAATATTTTTGGCAGATCTTCCCTTGAAATTCCCATACCGTTATCTTTGATCTTTACTTTAATGGTATTTTTCTCCTTTAGTAAATCAATATCAATATATCCGCTTTCTTTGCCGTAAGCGATGGCATTTTTGATTATATTCAAAAATAATTTCTCTAAATGGTTTTTGTTTCCTAAAACAAAAAGAGAAGCACCACCTTTGATTCTTATTGATATTTTCTTGTTTTCCGCTAGATTGCTAAGCCTGCTGATGCTCTCGCCAATCAGATCGCTGATGTTAACTCTGGTTTTAGGCATAAGACCCTTCGGATCTTTTGTGATGGAAGTAAGAAGGGTAAGATCGTTTAAGATGTTCGATAAAATATTTATCTCCTCGATTACCACCCCCAGAGCCTCTTTTGCGGATTTCGGACTGCCTTCCATTTGAGCCAGTTCAGCATTGCCTTTCATGATTGCAAGGGGAGTACGGAGCTCATGCGTGGCATTTCCTATGAACTCCGTCCGCAGTTTTTCTTGCTCAAGAAGAACTTCGATTTCTCTCTGTTTTGCATTCAAAGCCAGGTCCTTCTGGCTTTTCTCTGCGTGCCAGTTGATTGTAATAATCTGCGCCAAAGCATTTCCTATAGTATCGGAGAGAAGAAGCTCTTCTTTTTCAAAATCATGATATTTTTTGTAGCCTAAAACCAGATTGCCATATACATGATCGACATATCTGATAGGTACTATCAAATAGCTTTTTAGGTGCCGACAGATCTCTCCTTCGTAGTTTGATTTTTTTACTTGACTGTCAAATAAAGCATTGCCGCCCCTTTTTCTTACGGGAAGCACCGGTTCACAGGGCATATTTGAACTTTGGTAAATCATAGAGGTCTTGCTGTTGTTCATAAATTTGCCTCTGATAAAGCCAAAGTCCGCACCAAAGATTTTTATACTATCGTCGGTAAAATTTTTGACAATATAATCTATATTTCCTTCAGCCATTGAGCGCAGGATGGTCTTATTTATGGCATCAATTTTATTTGAAGTCGGGGTGTTCATTTCAATTTTAAATATTTAAGCACATGGGGCAGTTCTTCATTAAGAACGAACTTTTGGAACATGTCAGCGTATTCGCTGTCTGGATTCAACAAGAGGCTGGGTGAGAGCTTTTGGAACCCGCCTCCGGGAATTTTCAGCTCTTTTTTTACCCGTGCTTCATCGACTGGGTGCTTATAAATATAAATGGCCCTGATAAAATTATTGGTCCTTTTCCACACATTATCTTCCGATGAGCTTGTTTTCGTCCCTCTAAACATTCTTAAAAGAACCAGATCCTCCGGATTTATCTGCAGGTCGGTTTCCTCGCGTGTTTCGCGCACAGCGCCTTCTAGATAATTTTCGCCTGCGCCCAGATGCCCGCCGACAGTAGAATTTAGCAGTCCCGCTCCCGAAGTATGCAAACCTCTTTTCTGAAATATTATGTTGTTGTCTTTATCAAACATCCAGACATTGATTTCTCGATGGAGCAACCCTAGCCTATGGACATCAGCCCTTGATCTGGTATCAATTACTTTATCATCCTCGTCCACCACATCTATGATTTCTTTATTTGAAGGTCTTTGGTTCTCGTATTTTTTTAAATCAGCCATAAGATATTTTAAGTTTCGCTCTTTTGAGCTCATCAGCGAGGACATACATCCTCGGACTAATCGCACCTCCTAGACTGTTGCTTAGTCTAGGAGGAGGATTGATTACTATCTCCATCGATCATTTTTAGTGCAAGGGGATTGTACCCTAGCATTTCCAGAATCCGCCGAGCAACGGCTACCGCAGTATCGACCAATTTTGTGTCGATGATGGGGATGCCTCGGCGCCTGTACTCCCACTCAATTCCGAGTCCGTCGTACATGGTGTCGTACTCATGGATCTTCTTTGGGTGGTAGGTAGTACCCCAGAGGCTTCCTCGGTCGATGATCCTTTGCACAAGGACATCGCGAGGGGCAGTGAGGAAGAACACCGATGCGTCCGGACGCTTATCCAGGATTTCGAGCGCAGCGCGTGGTCCGGTGACGATTAGCATGATATCCGTTCCCGGCCTTGCTCTCCATGTGCCCATGTGAGGGAAGGCGCGAGAGTGCGACCTCCCATGAAGCGGGTCCGGAGTATGGGTAGGATGGAAGAGTTTTCGAGCTTTTTCCATCCGCGAGAACCATTTTACGCTGACTCTCAGGTTCTCTTCGCCTTTTTCCTCGTCGTCCCGGTAAGGCCGGGTGATAAAACGCAATATCCGAGTAACTAGAACGTTAAGCCACTTAAGAAGCTTAACCAACTCCCTGGCTGTAGAAGACTTCCCTGCACCAGGAAGCCCAGTGATGACGACGAGGCGCGGAGCGCGTGTCATGACTAACCTCCCAGTAAAAGGGTCAATGTTTTTGTGAAGGACGATGTTCTGTCCGCCCTTATTCTACCACGAAAATCTAGACAAGCAAGAGATTATTTTAACAATTTGTTAATAATACCCTGATCTCGTTTGAGCCATAGGACATTGCCTTCTAGGCGCTCTAATACCTGGAGGATAGCCCTTTTGGCGCCAGGCGCCTCATGGACATTAAAGAAGGCCTTAAATTGATTAAAATGTTTGTTTTCGGCGGATCCGGATATAGCCTTCACAAGTCTGCCTAGGGTGTGGCCCCCATCTCCATAGCGAGAAAGTAAAAGATTCCAGTTGGATTTTATAGATCTGAGCCATATGTCTCGCCCGATGGGATTTGCTCCAACAGAAGACAAAATACCCACAGTATCTTGAGTTCTGACATTGTTGGATAATGCAAATGATGCGGACATCTCTAGTATTTGCGGAGAAGGGAAGTCGCCGAGCGCTCCACCTATTCTGTTCTTTTCTTCGTGAAGCGTTTCCTCGTTATATTTATCAATTAATATTTTATATTCTTTCTCTCCGCCCCAGGATGCGATGATGGAGTATATCGCTCCGCGGAGGTCTGGATTTATTCGCTTCCCTTTTTGCATTAAAGCAAATCTTTTTCCGGCTTCAGTTATTATTTTTTTATCACCGGATCTGCCGGCCCGAGATATCGCGAGCGGGCGGAGTAACGAATCTGCATGACTATCAGTTTTTTTGGCTTCCCAGCCGAGAGATTTTGCAAGAGGGGAAAATAGTGAAAGGGTAAGTCTATTTAGGCCAGGTTTTAGTTTTGTTTTCGCTAGAATTTGCTCTAACCGAGCCAGGCCTGTGGCAATCTCCAACCAAACAGTATAATTGCCTTCGTTCTTATAAGCTTTGAGAAATTCCAAGGCATCTGTTGTAGGGATCACTCCTGATTCTGACAGAGCAAACAAATCTCTAATAATACCGAGTCTGTCTCTGGGTGAAAGTAATTTGTTTTTTACAGGTAGTTCCAGCCTTTCAAGCATTTCCTTGCTGTATGCGGTTCTAAAAAATCCGCTCTCGCCGATGTTTACCTTTAGCCAATTCTGCTTGGTAGTCGGAGTACCACTTGGTACTCCGACTACCAAGTTTATTGGAATTTCCCATTTAGTTTTATCGTTTGCTTTTTTCTTGGATGCAGGACATGAGAAAAAGCGTTCTTGGCTCCAGCTGAGCTTGCCGTCTTTCATTTTCGCTTTTACCACCGGGTAGCCGGGCTTGCCGGTCCAATTTTTCATCATCTTTGCGACAGGCTTTCCGGAAACTTTTTCAAAAGCTTCCCAGAGATGAATAGTCTCAGTGTTTTTATAGCTGTGTTTTTTGAGATAATACCTTAGGCCGTTTCGGAAGTTTTTCTCTCCCAAGTAGCCAGCAAGCATGCGAATGACCGAGGCGCCTTTGGAATAAGAAACCTCGTCGAAAATTTCTCCAATCTCGTCCGGGTGGTGTACTGGCACTTCTATGGGGTGAGTGTGAAGGAGGGCATCAAGGCGGAGAGCAATACCCAGGTCGTTTGTGGAGAACTGGGTCCAAATGTCCCATTTTGGGAAAAGCTTATCGATGGCGAGGTACTCTATATATGAAGCGAACCCTTCGTTGAGCCATAAATGCGTCCACCATTCCATGGTTACCAAATTGCCAAACCATTGGTGGGCAAGCTCGTGTGCTATTACTAGCGCCACCCACTGCTTGTTTGAGACTGAAGAATGCTCTTCGTCTACCAAGAGTGCAGACTCGCGGTAGGTGATGGCGCCCCAGTTTTCCATGGCGCCGGAAGCAAAATCTGGAATGGCTACCATGTCGAGAATCGGCAGAGGATATTTGATGTCGAAATATTTTTCAAAAAAGTCGAGAGTTTTTGCCGCGCAGTCGAGGGCAAACTTTGCTTGGTGCTTTTTGCCCGGAGTGGTGAAGACCCTTACCTCTACTCCGCGCTTGGTTTTGGTTTTTATAAATTCAAAATCTCCGACAATAAACGCAAGGAGATACGTAGACATTTTTGGAGTCGGCGAGAACTTTATAATTTCATATCCTGCCTCGTGCTCGGCCACGGATACAGGCAAAGTGTTTGAGATCGCTGTCTTGCCTTTAGGCACGACTAGGGACACATGGAATACTGCTTTCTGCGCCGGTTCGTCAAAACAAGGAAAAGCGCGCCTCGCATCTGTGGCCTCAAATTGAGTTGTAGCCATATGAAGCTCCTTGCCATTGTGCGCATACTTGCTTCTGTAAAATCCGCGCATTTTGTCATTTAAGATGCCTTGAAAGACAATATTTAATTTTAGGTTTCCTGCAGGCAAGTAATTAGAAAAATGAAAAGTAGCTGTTTCCGCTTTTTCATTATAGGAAATCTTTTTGGCAAATATTTTTTCTTTGCCAGCCATTACACTGGCAGTTTCGATATCTATTTCTTTAGAGTGGAGGGTGAGGGAGTCAGTTTTTTTCAAGACAGACAAATGGATGGTTTCAGCGCCCGAAAATGTGAAGTTTTTCAAGTCCGGGCGGAGCTCGATGTTATACCTCTTTGGGACTATGAATTTGGATAATCGTACGGATTTTGATTTCATGGTTTTTAGTATATCTTTTTTTGGCTAAAATGCTAATATATTAAGCATAAAACATGAAAACACCTGACGGATCAAATCCTGGATCAAGGATAGAGAAAAAAGAAAAGCCTGATTTTGCTTTGGATAAGTGGGGCTATACCGAAGCAGATATAAAGAAACTAATTAATGTCATTTCAAAAGACAGAAATCCCAGCGTAAGAGAAGGGCTTGAAGAAGCCTTAAGAGAAGGCGGCGGAAAAGCTTTTGGACTAGAAATTTGTCAGGAGATTGCCAACAACTTTCGGAATACAGAGCATCGACTTCTAGTGCCTCCATGGGAAATTGTTAAAGACCCTCGAGGAATAGATCCAGATAAAACCAAAGGTAAAATTTTACGAAGTTCAGGCCTAAAAGAAGACTGGCTGGATTCGCGAGCTGGCACATATAGAAGCTTTAAGTTTCCCGGAGATGTTGGAGATTTTATTTGGCATCGAGACGAAAAGTTTGATTTTAAACTTCCAGAAACGCCATATGTTTTCCAAGAACTCAAAAAAGGGTATGGGCTGGTGGTTGACATAGGGCATAGCGAACTTAGCGGCAAAACAATTGCAAGAATTGCTTCTGGTCTAGATCGTGAAATTGGCCTCACCTCTGCCACCGAAGATTTTGAAGCAACAGTTGGTGTATGGACCACAGAAGACGGTAGTTCTGTTTTGCCCGTTAGGCAATTTAATTACGACGAATCGCTATTTAAAAAAGATGACCTATCCTCAAATTCATTCGTTAAATCAATTTTTGCCGCAATCAAGGATACAGGAATTGATTTTGGGGTACAATTGGAGTTAGTCGTGGATCCTAAAGAACCAGGTACATTTCATTTAGTTCAAATAAGGCCGAGTCCTCAAAAAATGAGACATCAAGTAGTGACCGGCCTAGGTGGATTTGAAAAAGAAAAAGGAATATTGGTTGCGCAAAGCGCTATAACAAACTCAAGATTTAGTGGCCGGGCTTATCCTGAACTACTAGGAACTAGATTGCGTAATATTTATGAAATCGGCAACAGAATTAGTGGAAGAAGTTATGAAGGAAATGTAAAAAATGCATTTCAACAGATGCAAAGAACGGTTTTCCAGGGACTAGGTGTGGGAATCTATGATAGCAACTATTCTGGTATGGATATGCACTGGCTAGAATATGCCGGAGGGTACAATACATATTTAGGAGCTTTGGCTGAAGGCAATGTGATTCAGATAACCCCAAAAGCTATCCGACCCAACTCACATCATGGATGGCTTGAACATATCCCTGAGAGCGCAATGGTATACGATCTTCTTGATGAGGATTGTGGTATGATTTCTCTAAGAAAAGAGGAAATTGACGCTATTGTCGAGAAATTGGGAAAAGAAAAAGGGGAAATAGGAGTTATTTCCGATGGTTTGATTGCTAATGTGTATTTGCTAAAAAAATAAAGATGACATCAGGGCTTCAAGAAAATATATATAAAATAAAAACCTCTGTTTTTGAGGGGCCGTTTGGGGTGCTTTTGCAGCTGGTGGAGGACCGAAAACTTTTCATAAACGATGTTTCTTTGTCAGAAGTAACGGAGGATTATTTAAAGTACATAAACCAGCTCGGAAAAATCAGCCCCGAAGAGGCTTCGAGCTTTCTGGTGGTGGCTTCTACTTTGATCCTTATAAAATCAAAATCGCTTTTGCCGAATCTGGAGCTTACGGATGAAGAGAAAGGGGATATAAAAAGCTTGGAAGAGAGGCTAAGGCTTTATAAAATATTTATAGAGCTTGGAGGAAAGGTAAAATCAAACTTCGGCAAGAGAATTATTTTTGCCCCGCTTGAAAGAAAGAATGAAGTGCTGGTCTTTTTGCCGGACGAGCGAATTAGCAGGCAGTCTATGATGGGCTATGCTCGCGAAGTGCTTGGCGCAATGCCGAAAAAAGTATTCTTGCCGAAAGTTGAGGTGAAGAAGGTGATAAGCATTGAGGAAATGCTGGATCGGCTGGTGGATCGGGTAAAAAATACTCTCAAAATGAGTTTCCGAGAATTCACCGGGCTGGGCCAAGGAGGCAAGGCAGAAAAAGTGGAAGTGATAGTGGGATTTCTGGCAATGCTTGAGCTTGTGCGCCAGGGGATAATCGACGCCACTCAGGAAGCAGATCAGGATATTTTTATAGAAAAAAGAGAATTAATAATAGAGCGCAATGGAGAATAATTTAGAATCAAAAATTGAAGCAATACTTTTCTTTAAAGGCGAGCCGGTCTCGCGCAAAAAACTTGCGGACATTTTAAAGGCGGGGCAGACGGACATAAACGAAGCAATCGAGGCGTTAAAGCAAAATCTTGCGCATAGGGGCATAGTGCTTTTAGAAAAAGAAAATGACCTTATGCTCGGTACAGCCCCAGAGCTTTCCTCGCTTATAGAAAATCTCCAGAAAGAAGAGCTAAATAAAGAGCTTTCTAAGGCAGCTCTCGAGACGCTTTCTATAGTCTTATACAACAACGGGGCGAGCAGGTCTCTTATTGATTACATCAGGGGAGTAAATTCTAGCTTTACGCTCCGGGCGCTTTCTGTGCGCGGATTAGTGGAGAGGATCGCCGACCCAAAAGACCAGAGGAGATATTTATACAAGCCAAGCTTTGAACTTTTGCAATTTATGGGCGTAAAATCCGTGGAAGAACTGCCGGACTATGCTGAAGTTAGCAAAAATATTTCCGAGTCCGGAATGGAAATGGAAAAAGAAGCGGAGGCAGAAAGTGCTGAGACTCCTCTATAAGCACTATAGGCAATTGGGGTTTAGGGCCAGAATATAATTGTTTACTAAGTCTAAATTTTTTACGAAGCTGTCTCCGGCAAAACCAGTGATATCTTTTTCTGCTATCAGGTTTTTATATTCTATCGTGAGCAGGCGTGATACGGGCAGATAAGACCAGTGCCACTTTTCTTCGTTGTAGCCGTTTGGGCGATTTAAGCCTCTCTCATTATAAGTCTGGCAAAATCCGAACAATGGGGCATTCTGCGTTAGCCAAGCATATTCTTTGATTCCTCTTTCGGTATTAAAGTAGGAGACATCCGCTCCGTTTATATCTATGTCCGTGCCCCAATGATGCCGGGATGTGCCGGGAGCTGCGGAGTATTCCAGAATCTTTCTGAAGCGCTCCAGGCTGTTTGGGATGCTCTCCGGCAGGCTTTTGCCTTCTACAAGAGTGATGCCATTCCATTTTTTCTCCCAAAGAGTTTTTTGATAATCAAAATTTCTTGTTGCGGACGCCACATTCAATGTGATCCCTTCTTTGAGTGCTGCTTCGCGCATTTTTAAGAAGGCGTTGTAAGTTTCTTTGCGCAAGTACATTGCACCCTGGCCCATATTAAGATCCGCAGATACTTTAACGAATTCCGGATGGACAGACTGGTCGAATTTGCCCAAAAGGTAAGTCCTTCTTTCTTCGATAAATTTTTTTCTGGCCTCTTCTTCGAGCCTTTCTTTTTCGATTTGCTCTTTATGCACTTGAGGCGCCAAAAGAAGATAGGGAACTATCATCAAGGTGAACCCGACTAGCATAAAAATAAACTTTATAAATCCTCGATTCATGCACAAAACCATACCACGAAAAGCTGTTTTAATCAAAAAAATTAAGGTATAATCCTAAAAATGGAGGCAAAAACTATCGTTTGTCAGAACTGCAAGGCCGATTTTGTCATCGCGCCGGATGATTTCGGCTTTTACGAAAAAATCAAAGTGCCCTTGCCGACCTTTTGCCCTGATTGCAGGCGTCAAAGGCGGTGGGCCTGGAGAAATAATATGTCTCTCTACTCCCGCGAATGCGACATGTGCAAGAAATCCATGCTTTCTATTTACTCTCCGGATTCCGGGCTTACTATATATTGCAACAAGTGCTGGTGGAGCGATAAGTGGGATCCAAAAAGCTACGGCAGGGAATACGATTTCTCAAGGCCTTTTTTCACGCAGATGGCGGAGTTGGCGAAAGAAGTGCCCCACATGGCAATTGTGAACGATGACGGCATTGCGAGCCTAAACTGCGAATATACCCACGACTGGTGGTTTTCAAAAAACTGCTACATGTGCCTATCGGGCTGGTACGTAGATAATGTTCTATACAGTTTTTTCATTATTGCCGGCAAGGACATAATGGACTCCATGAATATCCGCTCTAAAAATGAATGGCTCTATGAATGCAACATTGTGGCAAATTCTTATCGGTTTAAATATGGGAACTATGCCATTGCCTGCATTGACTGCCAATTTGTAAAATATGCGGGCAATTGCCAGGATTGCTTTATGTGCGTGAATATAAAAGATAAAAAATATTTCTTTAAAAATAAGCAATATTCAAAAGAAGATTACGAGAAGATACTTCAAAGCTACAGGCTTGATACTTATTCCGGATTAGAAAAAGCCAAAAAAGAGTTCCAAGAGTTCCTGGTAGAGAATCAAACGCATCGCTATGCGCACGTTTTAAAAAGCGAAAGATGTACCGGCGATGTGATTTCTTATTCCAAGAATTGCAAGGATTGCTACATAGTAAAAAAATCCGAAAATTGCCGGCATTGCGATTATATGTCCGCCAACAAGGAGTGCTATGACCTCACTATGACCGGAGAAAGCTCGGAATGCTATGATTCGGTCACTGTAGACCAGTCTCAGGCGAACCTTTTTGGCATTTTTTCCGTGAAAAGCCAGGATGTGCGATATACACAGCACTGTCATGCCAGCAAGGATCTTTTTGGATGCGTTGGAATGAAAAAGGGGAAGCACTCAATTTTAAACCGGGAATATACGAAAGAAGAATATGAGACTCTTGTGCCAAAAATAATAAGCCACATGAATGAAATGCCTTATGTGGATAAGCAAGGCAATAAATACAAGTATGGAGAATTTTTTCCGACGGAGCTTTCCCCATTCGGATACAACGAGACGAATGCGCAAGAAATTACGCCCATCTCAAAGAAGGAGGCCCTAATGAAAGGATACAAGTGGCAAGACAATATCCAGAAAACTGTCGGAAAAGAGACAATGGCGGCAGAGCAGATACCTGATTCCATAAATGATGTAAGCGATTCGATATTAAATGAAGTCCTGGCCTGCATTGAATGCAAAAGGAATTATAAAATTGTGCCAAACGAACTGATATTTTACAGGAAGATGGGCGTGCCCGTTGCCCGCAAATGCTTTTTTTGCAGACACAATGATCGCATCAAAACTCGGAAACCCTTCAAAATTTGGCCAAGATCCTGCATGTGCAAGCAGGATAATCATACCCACGAAAAAGGGAAGTGCGAAGCAAAATTTCAGACCATATACCCCCCGGACAGCAAAGAGGCAATCTACTGCCGAAAGTGCTACCAAGCCGAGGTGTATTAGGCCGTGCTATCGTGCACTAGTACATGATACAAAAATGGAAACAAGAAATTGTAAAAATTGTAAAAAAGATTTCACCATTGAGCCGGATGATTTTGGCTTTTATGAAAAGATAAAAGTGCCGCCGCCTTCGCTTTGCCCGGAATGCAGATATATTAGAAGGCTGCTGGATCGCAATGAATATAATTTTTATAAAAGGAAATGCGATGCGACAGGCAAGGATATAATTTCAATTTATCATGCCAGCCAGCCCTTTCCGGTCTATAGCCAGGAATATTGGAAGTCAGATGCTTTCGATGCAAAGAAGTACGGCAGGGATTTTGATTTCACCCGGCCGTTTTTCGAGCAATACGAAGAGCTTCGAAGGGAAGTCCCCCATTTGGCACTAGTAAATTCGAACAGCCCAAACAGCGAATATACAAACCAGGCAAACAACAATCGGGATTGCTACATGCTGGTCACCAGCGGAGACTGCGATAAATGCATTTACGGATCCTGGTGCGGACATACTTTTTTCTCTGGAGACTGTTATATGGCTGGCAAAAGCGAATTTTGCTACGAGAGCATGAACATCAGCAAATGCTCAAATTGCGCCTGGCTTTATGATTCCTCTGACTGCGTAAATGTTTATTTCTCGAGCGATTGCCGGGATTGTTCCGATTGTTTTGGATGCGTAGGGCTAAGAAGCAAGCACTATTATTGGTTCAACGAAAATATCGGCAAGGAAGAATATCAAAGAAGGATGAAAAGTTTTTCTTGGGATAATAAATCAATTTCTGAGATAAAAGGGAAGCTAGCAGAGTTTAGATTGAAGTTTCCATACAAGCACTATCATGGATTTCAAGCCCAGAATTCATCTGGAGATTATCTTGAGAATGTCGAACGGTGCAGGTATTCGTTTAATTGCAGAAATAATAAGGACACTGCTTATATGCAGGACGCCTGGTACCGGGTGGATGACTGCATGGATTGCACGGAGATTGATAGCGGAGAGGCATCATACCAGGTTCAGGGCATAGAAAAGCCTACGCGAACAATAGTTGCGAGGAGCTGCCTAAATACGATTACAGATTCATGCTACTGCGATATGTGCTTTGGAGTAAGCGACTGTTTTGGTTGTTTTGGATTAAAAAAGGGCCAGTACCTAATACTCAATAAGCAGTATTCAAAAGAAGAATATTCTAAGCTAAAAGAACAAATAATTGAGCACATGCGGAAAACCGGCGAATGGGGAGAATATTTTCCATCGGAAGTTTCTCCTTTTGCTTACAACGAATCTATGGCGCAAGATTATTTCCCGCTTACCAAGGACGAGGCAATAGCCAAAGGCTTTGCTTGGTATGACAAGCCGGCATCTAATTACGAGACAACAGTAAAGCCGAATGATTTGCCAAAAACTATACAAGAGACTTCTGACAAGATTTTGGAAGAAACGATAGCTTGCAAAACACAGGAAATCGAAACATTGAAAAAAGACCGGCCGCTCTGTACTACTGCATTTCGCATAACCGCTCTTGAGCTTGCTCTATATAGAAAGGTTGGAGTTCCAATACCCGAGTACTGTTTTCCTTGCCGTCGTACGGCGCGCTTTAAGCTTCGCAACTCGCGCAGGCTATGGAATCGCTCCTGTATGTGCGATAAAAGCACTCATTTGCACCACTTGGACATCGGATGTCCAAGTACGTTTGAAACGAGTTTTTCGCCGGAACGGCCGGAAATCGTCTATTGTGAAAAGTGCTATCAGGCAGAGGTGTATTAACCACCCCAGGCCCCTCCTTAGCAAGGAGGGGAATAGAAGGGGTGGTAATTATCTGCTATAATCGATTTATGTATTTGGACCTGGTGAAAATATTCGTGCCTACCGCAGTTGCCTTTTTTCTCGGCATTTTGATCACCCCGTTTGCCACTCATTATTTCTATAAATACAAAATGTGGAAAAAGTATTCCAGAAGGCTGGAGACTTCTGCAACGGACTTTCACTCTATTCATAATGAGGACAAGGAGCTAAACACGCCTCGAGTGGGTGGAATAATAATCTGGGTGTCAGTGCTTTTTACAACTCTGTTGTTTTATCTAGCTTCTATAGCTTTTCCAGGAGCAGGAACAGAAAAATTAAGCTTTTTGAGCAGGAATCAGACTTTTATTCCGCTTTTTACTTTATTGCTCGGCTCGCTCATAGGATTGTGGGAAGACTTGATCCAGATATACGGCACCGGCAGGCTCGCTAGAGATGATTCTTCTTGGCGCAAATGGAAGGCTGGTATCATAGCTTTTATTGCTCTTTTAATCGGAGTTTGGTTTTTCTATAAGCTTGGGGTGGATGGAGTTTTCGTGCCATTTTTTGGGGAAATATATTTTGGCGCCCTGATCATACCGTTTTTCATGCTGGTAGCTCTTGGCACATTTTCGGGAGGAGTGATAGACGGCATAGACGGGCTCTCTGGCGGAGTTCTTGCTTCCGTATTTGGCGCCTATTCTGCCATTGCTTTCGCAAACAACCAAATAGACTTGGCGACGCTGTCTGGAGTCATCACCGGAGGCATACTGGCATTTTTGTGGTTTAATATTCCGCCTGCCAGATTTTACATGGGAGAAACCGGCATGATGGGGCTCACAATTACTTTGGCGACTATCGCTTTTCTTACTGACTCTGTTTTGATACTCCCAGTCGTGGCGATGCCTCTCGTCATCACTTCTTTGTCAGTTATCCTGCAGGCTTTTTCAAAGATGCTTCGAAAAGGGAAGAGGCTGTTTAGGCTGGCACCGCTCCACCACCACTTTGAAGCTATTGGCTGGCCCAAAGATAAAGTCGTAATGAGGTACTGGGTGTTTTCGGCTGTTTTTGCGATTATAGGAATTATTTTTGCGATTATCAGTAGGTGAGTAGGCATTAGGCCCTAGGCTCTAGTCATGCGCGAAAAAAAAGTAGACAAATTTTTCTTAATAATCTTATTCATTTTGATTGCTCTGGGCACGGCGATGTTTATCTCCGCATCTCTTGGAATTCTGGTAAAGAACGAAAAGACTTTTTACTCCGTACTTTTCAATCAGCTGGTGCTTGGCTTAGGCTTAGGCCTTTTCGGCATGTACCTTGCCATGAAGATAAATTACAAATTCTGGCGGAAATACGCTTTCTATATTTTTCTATTTTCCATTCTCATAACCGCCGCGGTGTTTATCCCTCATCTTGGCTGGAGTCATGGAGGCGCCCAGAGATGGATTAAGCTCGGGCCCATATCTTTTCAGCCGGTGGAATTTTTGAAGTTCGGCTTTGTGATCTATTTTGCAGCCTGGCTCGCCTGGGCGAAGGACAAAGTATCTGATTTTAAATTCGGAATTTTACCCTTGCTTGGCATGCTTTCCCTTATCGCATTTATTTTATTTCAGCAACCTGACACAAAAAGCTTTATCCTGATCACTTTGACCGGGTGCTCGATGCTTTTTATCTCTGGTGTGCCGGTCCGCTACCTTCTTGGCCTTGGAGTCCTTGCCGTTATCGCGGTTTCGGTCCTGGTCCTTTTTAAGCCATACCTCCAAGAACGGGCAAAAACCTTTATCGACCCCTCAAGGGACCCTAGAGGTTCTTCATACCAGATACAGCAGTCCCTCATTGCTTTTGGCTCCGGAGGAATTTTCGGCAGGGGATTTGGCCAGAGCATCCAAAAATTCAGTTACCTACCCGAACCGCAGGGAGACTCGATATTTTCTGTTTTAGGCGAGGAGCTTGGCTTTGCCGGGGCATTTTTTACCATATTTTTGTATATCCTTTTCTTCCTGCGGGGCATGCGGATAGCCAACAGGTCGCCAGATCTATTCAGTGGACTACTAGTATCGGGAATTGTTATACTAATAGTGCTTCAGTCTTTTATGCACATTGCTTCGACTACGGGGGTTTTCCCGCTTACCGGGGTGCCCTTGGTGTTTATGAGCCATGGAGGCACTTCACTCATGGTTTATCTAGCAATGATGGGGATAGTGCTTCAGGTGTCGAAGTTTAAGCGCGATTATGCCTAATAATTTAAATTTATGAAAATAGTTTTTGCCGGAGGGGGAACAGGCGGGCATTTCTACCCGATCATTGCAGTAGCTGAAAAGGTAAACCAAATAATCGACCGAGAAAATATAATTGGCGCCAAACTCTATTATATTTCCGACAATCCCTATGACAAGGAGATTCTTTTTCAGAATGGCATAGCCTTTGAAGAGATAAGCGTGGCGAAAATGAAGCTCACGCATATTTTCAAATTATTTGCTGGGATAGCAGGCGCGCTTTTTAAAATGTTTTCTATTTATCCGGATGTTGTTTTCGGTAAAGGCGGATATGCTTCATTTCCAACTATTTTTGCGGCGAGGCTCTTGGGCATACCTGTGATCATCCACGAGTCGGACTCTTCTCCTGGGAGAGTAAACAAATGGGCCGGAAAGTTTGCCAAGAAAGTGGCTGTTTCTTTTAAAGAGACTGCTGAATTTTTCCCAAAAGAAAAAGTGGCTTGGACTGGCCAGCCAGTGCGAGTAGGCGTGGAAAAGCCCGCGCTCCGAAACGAAGCTTTGGAATATTTTAAATTTGAATCTTCAATCTCGACCATATTGATCCTCGGCGGATCACAAGGGGCTGAGCTCATAAACAATACCGTGCTGGACGCCTTGCCTCGCTTGATAGAAAAATATCAGGTGATTCACCAGACGGGAGTAAATAATTGGAAGATAGTAAAAGGGCGCGCTGATGTGGTCCTTACTAACAATTCAAACAAGACCAGATACATATCCAAGCCTTTTTTGAATGAACTAGAAATAAAAATGGCTTCAGGGGTGGCGAGCGTGGTAGTCTCGCGAGCAGGCTCTACGCTGTTTGAAATTGCGCTTTGGGGCGTGCCATCTATATTGGTGCCGATCACAAAGACCAACAATGATCATCAGAGAAAAAATGCCTTCAACTACGCTCGCGAAGGCGCCTGCACGGTGATAGAAGAAGCGAATATGACCGCGAATATTTTCAGCTCGGAAATTGAGCAGATAGTAGAGAGCAAAAATTTGTGGGACGAAATGTCTCGAAGCGCCAAAGCATTCGGCAAGCCCGATGCGGCGATGAAAATTGCCCGGGCGCTCGTAGATACGGCCTTAACCCACGAAAAGTAAAGAATTTCTCATTTTTGGGAATAATGCTAAAATGGCTAAATGGGCAATATAGTCACCAGAATGCCGCCATCGCCGACAGGCCTGTTTCATATAGGGTCTGTTCGCACGGCTTTATACAACTACCTATTTGCTAAGCAAAATAAGGGCAAATTTATCCTCCGCATCGAGGACACAGATAAAGAGCGGTCAAAGAAAGAGTTTGAAGATAATATCGTAGAATCTTTGTCTTGGCTCAAGATGCCCCATGATGAATTTTATCGTCAATCCGAGAGAGCAGAAACATATAAAAAATACTTGCAAGATCTTATTTCAAAAGATTTAGCCTATCTTTCTAAAGAAGAAACAAAAGAAGAAGGCCAAAGGAGCGAAGTTATCCGATTTAGAAATCCAAACGCAAAAATAAAGTGGAACGACTTGGTACTGGGTGAAATAGAATTTGATACGAGCGATTTGAAGGATTTTATAATTGCCAAAGATTTAGACAACGCTCTCTATCATTTTGCCGTGGTGGTGGACGACATGGAGATGGGCGTGAGCCATGTGATTCGCGGGCAGGACCATATCTCAAATACGCCGAGGCAGATACTCATTTTAGAAGCCTTGGGCGGAGCTCGGCCGGAATATGCCCACATACCACTTATTCTTTCTGCGGACAAGACCAAGCTATCAAAAAGACACGGCGCTCTTTCTGCGCTCGAATATCGAGAGCTGGGATATCTGCCGGAAGCTCTTTTAAACTTCGTAGCGCTGATAGGCTGGAACCCAGGCAATGATCAGGAGGTTTTTACTCTTGATGAGCTCGGCAAAGCGTTTAGCCTCGACCGCGTGCAAAAAAGCGGGGGAGTGTTCAATATTGAAAAGCTCGACTGGATAAATAAAGAACACATAAAAAAGCTTCCAAAAGAGGAAGTAGAGAAAAATATTTTAGAAAATTTACCGGAAAAGTATAAGGACCAAAGGTTTGTGCCTATCTTAGCAGACAGGATTTCAAAGTGGAGCGATGTAAAAGAAATTGCTTTAGCGGGGGAGTTTGATTTCTTGCTGAAGGAGCCGAGCTACGACAAAGCCAAGCTTGTTTTCAAGAACACAAAGCCGGAAAAAATAACTGAAAACATAAAGCTCGCTATCAAAACCCTCGAAGACATCAGCGAGGCGGATTTTACTATGGAAAATATAAAAAATGCTTTGATGCAGACGGCCAGCACGCTTCCGTCCAAGGGCGAGATTCTCCACCCGGTCCGATTTGCGCTTTCCGGCAAAGACAAATCGCCGGATCCGTTTACCATCGCATCAATATTAGGGAAAAATGAAACTTTATCGAGATTACAAAAGGCAGTTAAAACATAGGAAACTCCTATGTAAAAACACAGGAGTTTCCTATGTAGCTCATGTAGTTATTTCTGGGGTTTTAGTGCTTGCGGTCTTGGCGCCTGGGTATTTTTCTTTTGCGCAGAACACCCAAGAATTGCAGAATAAAATTGCCGAAAAAAACAGTGATATTTCCAGGCTGGAGCAGGAGATTCAGGCTTACCAACGAGAACTAGACGGCCTTTCTAAGCAAAAAAGCTCTTTAAACGGTTCCATAAAGTCGCTCGACCTCACTAAAAAGAAGCTCATAGCTAACATAAGGATAACCGAAAGCAAAATAGCCAAGACCAATCTAAAGATTCAAAGCTTGAGCAATGACATCACCACCAAGCAAAACTCTATTACGAATAATACCGATGCTATAGCCTCGGATATTAAGAAAACGAGCGAAAATGAAGATGCTAGCCTGGTAGAGTCCATACTTGGAGCAGAAAATTTTACCAATATATGGAATGATCTCGACAACCGCATTACCTTAAGAGAAAAGCTGATTGACCAGATAGCACAGCTTCGCGAGGTCAAAGGCGAGCTTGAGGACACGCGAGATGAGACTATCGATGCCAAAAATGAGCTAGTGGGCCTAAAATCAGAGCTCGCAGACCAGAAAAAAATAGTAGAGCAGAATACCAAGGAAAAACAGAAGCTTCTTTCGCAGACAAAAAATAACGAAGCGAACTATCAAAAAATTCTCTTAGACAGGCTGGCCCAAAAAGACGCGCTTGAAAAGGAGCTCCGGGAATACGAATCACAGCTTACCTACATTCTTGATCCTTCCAAACTGCCTTCTGCCGGAGTGCTTTCCTGGCCTCTTGATTATGTTTATGTCACCCAGCTGTTTGGGAAAACTGTGTCTTCGAAACGATTGTATGCCTCAGGATCTCACAGCGGAGTAGACTTTAGGGCTGCTGTAGGCACGCCGGTAAAAGCTATGGGAGGAGGGGTGGTAGCAGGCGTGGGAGACACGGATACGATGTGCCCAGGCGCATCTTTTGGCAAATTTGTTTTCATAAAATATGACAACGGCCTTTCCAGCGCTTTTGGCCATCTATCTTTAATACGGGCAACTGCTGGCCAGAGGGTAAACAGGGGAGAGGTGGTGGCTTATAGCGGAAATACGGGATATTCTACCGGCCCGCATCTTCATGTTACTGTCTATGCACCGAATGCCGCCGAGATTAGAACTTTTCCCAGCAAATCATGCCCAGGAAGAACTTTGACTCAGCCTCTTGCGGCCACAAATGGATATCTTGACCCGATGTATTATCTGCCTCCTTATAAAAAGCCATAATCATTGCCACCCTATATTAAATCGTGGTAAAATAAATTTACCTGTCCCGTTAGAAATTCAGCAAGCGGACAGTTATTATAAAAATATGAAAAATAAAATTTCGTACGGGATGCATAAAAACAGGCAAGGTGGAATAATACAGCTCATCGTAGTCATCATCATCGCTTTGTGGCTCATAAATTTCTTCGGGCTAAGTCTCACCAGCATGTTTAATTGGGTCAGAGATTTATTTTATGGCGCACTTTAATACCCAAAAAGGCATCAGCATATTAGGAATTGTTATATTGGGTTTTCTGCTAATCTTAGTACTCAGCTATTTCAATATAAGCATCAAAGGCGCCGTAGAGAGCCCTACAGGCCAGGAAAACATAACTTATGTCGGCGGAGCGATTCGAAGCCTCTGGGACAATTATCTCAAAGCTCCAGCGACCTATCTCTGGAAAGATGTTTGGGTAAATATATTTTGGCGAGGCTTCATAGAGAATATGGAGCGGATCCGTGACGGTGAGCCCACAGACTTTGATGAAGCTGCTGAAAACCTCAAAGTGAACACTAGTACAAGGTCTTCGGAATAGCCCTATTGTGCCCTCTATAAGGACATACAACATATATTGTGCGACACGAGCATATAAAATATATAGGCCAAAAAAGCCCTCCCCTAATGTAAAAAGGCCAGTTGCGAGAACGCTACAGGCCTTTATACAATACGATTTTTGTGCCTGCAGTTAAGTCGCAGGCTTAGTGAGGCTTACCTTTGGGCGGTACGAAATCTGAGATGTCAAAGCTGGGCGATCTCGGATTTTCGGTGGCTCGACAATCATCGATCAGCTGTTCCGGCCGAACTTCCAGTGTCGTGAATGTCTTGCAGTCAGGACACTTGCCTTTCAACATGATCATGCCACTCATGTTGACATAAAACTCGATCTTCGGTTTTGTTAATTTACCGCAGATATCGCAAAACGGAGTTATCTGACGCCACGCCACGGCAGGCCTCCAATCTCAGAGTTAGAAGAACGGCTGAATTGCCAATATCTTAACATACAGAGCCGTAATGTCTATCTATACTATTCCCCGTACATTTTCTGCGCAATCTTTGTGAGCTCTGAAATAGCAGATTCGTCAGTGATCTTTTTAAATCTTTCGACCATCTTTCCCTCTATTTCTTTGTCTTCCATAAACATCTCTAAAGGCCGGACATCAAAAAATTTGCCTTCCAGATATACTGATGATTCGTATATCGGCCTGTAGACCACAAAATAGGTGCCGTCTTGTTCGGTATGATGCCCTACCCCGATGACCTCGTATGCATAATTATTTAAGGGTCCTGCCGGATCGTGCTTGTAATGATAGTAAAATCCTTTTTCCGGAATATTTTTCGGTACTAATAATTTTTCTTTCATATTTTTTACCTACACGAAGCTGATAGTTCATAACCCGCAGATTCGGCCTGTTCGCGGGTGTCGAAATAGACCCGATTTTCTAGCTTGATGGTTTTGCCGGCAGAACAGCCCAAAGAATAGTATTTACTCCCCTTGCTTGAGGCAAAGAATGCTCCTGGGGCCTTTATTTGGCCGATTTCGGGGCTTTTTAGGGCCTCGAGCACTGTAGCTTCGTTTTTAATAGTTTCGCCGTCATACTCTATGCGAAGGCCGTCATTTGGGATATTTTTTGACAGTCTGCCTAGCCCAAAAGAGCCTAAACCGACTAAGGCCATGATAGCCACGGTCAAAATGTCCTTACCCCCGTCCGACGCTACCCAATATGCTAGTTTTGACTTGATTTTTTCCATATTATCCTATATACTCAATTTTGTTATTAAATTATATTATATCTAGCAACTAGAACCTAGTCCCTAGAACCTAACCCAATATGGCACATAGAAAAGCCGGCGGTACCGCCAAAAACTTAAGAGATTCAAACCCAAAATATCTAGGCACAAAGCTTGCTGACGGTGAGCGCGCATATCCTGGAAATATCATAGTCAGACAGCGAGGCACGCCCATCCTTCCAGGCACCAATGTATCCATGGGCAAGGATCATACCCTTTTTGCACTCAAAGAAGGAATCGTAAAATTTAGCTCAAAGAGAAAAGTTTCTTTTAACGGCAAGACAAAGGTAAATAAGGTGGTAAATGTAGTCTCCTAATAATTCATAAAAACTAACGGCCCCGCAAGGGGCTTTTAGTTTGCGTGGTTTTATGCTAATTTAGTCTCAAAGACCTGTTCCTCCTTCCGGCGCAACCTGGACAAACCGAACATCGTTTCCGCTAGGGTCTCCTTCGCGCCACCTGGGTCTTAGTAGTCCAACAGAAAGCCCTGCCACCTTTATAGTGGCAGGGCCTCACCTTTTAAATTACTTTACTTAACTAAAGTAGCCAAGTAAGCACTCACTTCCCTATCGTTATTTAAAATTATTATCTTTTTGGATTCCCCAAGATTCTCTAATTTTTCTAGCATTTTTCTTTTCGGATATAAAATAACTTTTTTTACTAAGTGCCAAGAAATTTTATGAAAGTCCCCATCTGGCCTATCAAAAGGTTGAACTTTATCGAATGACCTGGCTATGATCCTATAAAGGCAGCGGTATTTATTAAAATTTAGGAAAATAATGGTGTCCGACCGAGCAATTCTCCTATCGAGCGAGCTTGGGTAAGTACCATCGATAATCCACCGCTCTTTTTCCAGAAGGGTTTTAACTATACTGGACCACTCCTCTTTTTCTACGGCTTGCCAGCCTGGTTTGTAATAAAACTTATCCAAGTGAAAAACATCCAGGCCTAATATCTTACCCAGTTTGTTGGCTAAAGTGGATTTACCTGAGCCATTTAGGCCAATTATTAATATTCTTTGCATACTAATCTAGGAGATTTAGCCCAATGCTTTCGTCTAATTTTCGGCCCATCTTTCCTTCAAATTGCACGAGCCGAAGTACGAACCGACCTCCATCTTTTAAAATTATTTTCATAAATTACTCAAATTCTTCGTTATAAAACTCTTCTAGAGCTACCGACGAACCATCTTGGTCAGTACTATGAGACTTCTTCACATGTTCAACCTCTTCTCTTAATTTTTGGAGCTCATCTTTTGTTGCAAAGTTTTCTGTTGAAGGCCCAGCATCACTGCGCAAATTTCTAGGAAAAGCCGAACGAAAAAATCTATTCAGGCCCAAGCCGATCATTATTCCCACCACGAGCGCAATTAGTCCCATATTTATTAGATTTTTTCTACTACCAATTTAAACCAAGAGCTTTTGCCTTGGATTTCAATGGGGATCTCATACTCCCCTACTCCTTTGATAGGCCTGTCGAGCTTTATAGAGCCCTCGCTCACATCCGCATGATGCTCGGCTTTCATGGCTTCCACGATATCTCTGGCCCGTATGCCGGAAAACAAATGGCCTTTTTCATCAGTCCTGCCTTTTATATGAAGTACTTTGCCTTTTATCTCCCCTAAGTTTTTTAGCAGCAGATCCATCTGCACCTCTTTTTCAATCTCTATGTTCTGCTTTCTTCTTTCAAGATCTGCAACAGCTTTTGGGGTGGCTAGCTCTGCTAGGCCTCTCGGAAAAAGAAAATTTACGGCATATCCGTCATTCGTTTCTTTGACATCATGCCTTTTACCGACTCTGGGAACATCTTTTAGAAATATTACCTTCATGTTTATATTTTTCCGCCAAGGAGAAGCTCCACAGCCTTATCCATCTGCGGGTCCTTTTTATTATCAGCGTCTTTCTGGGTAAGCGGGACTTTGTAGTCCGGAGTAAGGCCTTTCTCATGGATAAGGTTGCCGTTTGGAGTGAGCCACTTTGCCACGGTAATCTTTAGTATCGTGTCCTTGGTTATATCTACCACCTCCTGCACCGACCCCTTGCCAAAGCTCTGTTCTCCCACAAGTTTTGCCTTGCCATGGTCTTGCATGGCGCCAGCCACGATTTCTGAGGCAGAAGCGGAGCCTCCGTTTATAAGAATTACAAATTTTAGTCTATCATCAAAAACATTTCGGCCGTAGCTTCGGAAAACTTTAGGCTTTTCCTCATCGCCATAATCCTCGCTCACCACAACTTTACCTCCCGGCAGAAACCAGCTAGAAATATCTACCGCTGCCTCCAGGTATCCTCCAGGATTGCCCCTCAAATCGAGAATAAGCTTGTCCGAGCCTGAATTTACAAATTGGCCGATTGCCTCGCTAAACAAGCCAGTAGCATTTGCGGAAAAGCTGTACAGTTTGATCACAAATACTCCGTCAGGACGGAGCTCTGCATCAAGAGTCGGTATGTTTATGATATCTCGGACAATTTTTAGCTCTTTTGGCTCTTTGTAGCTGGTTCGAAATATAGTGAGGGCAACAGTCGTGCCTTTTTCTCCGCGGATGAGCTTGATGGCCTCATCTGTTGCCATGCCTGCGGTGTTAACGTCCCCTATCTTCAAGATCTGGTCTCCGGACCTTATGCCGGCTTTTTCAGCGGGAGTATTTTTCAAGGGAGCGATCACCGTGAGGGTGCCGTCCTTAATGCCCACCTCCATTCCTACCCCGGTAAAATTGCCGGCTATTTCCTCTTGAAAGGATTTTGAGTCTTCCGGGTTAAAAAATACGCTGTATGGGTCGTTTAAAGAGCCAACCAAGCCTGAAATAGCGCCATAAACTCTCTCTTGGTCGGTTATTTTGCCTGCGTCTGGGGACTTTTCATTGATAAGATTCCATGCCTTCCAGAAGGGCGAAAAATCAGCCGATGTATCTACGGCTGTTTCTTTGCCGGTAATGCCCGCGATCTTTTCTATATCTGAGCGCTGCGAAACGCCGACATAAATGCCGAAAAGGAAAATTGCGGCAAACACTAAAATTCCCGATATTATCCGTTTTGAATTTGAAAATTCACTCATATAATCTTATTTTTCTATTCCGCCTTAACTTCAAGAAGCTCTTTTTCTACTTCTACGAAGTCATTATTCTCCGAGAAATTTTCGAACACTTGCTTTTCTTTTACTCCTTCGCGGTCTCTCATATAAATCATAAAGCTTACATAAAGAACTGCGAGGCCCGATGCGGAAATCAGAAGGTTCTTCATTGCGTAAGGAAATCCTAAGTAAGGCAGAATGCTGATAAAAAGGCCCAAGACCAGAAGTATTTTTGTTTTGCGCATAGTAGATATTATATTAGACGATTATTCGAAATACAAGGGCGCATATACGGACATGTAGTCAAACAAGCCCCGCATAATGGAGGCAGCGCCGATAGAGCCTTCGGCTGGCCCAGACTCCATAATAAGTGCAAAGGCGTATTTTGGTTCTTCGTAGGGGAAAAATCCGATGACCCAGGAATTGATGCGGTTTTTTGCGGCTCCGAGCTCGGCAGTACCGGTTTTTGCCGCTACGGTTACAAAAGGCACATTTAAGGCCACAGCAGTGCCATAAGAAACCGCCTGGCGCATGCCCTCATGAATCACTTCAAAATATACTTCCGACAGGTTGACCGCTGAAACTATTTCTTCTTTTTCCTTATCTCCTTTTATAAAGTGCGGAGTAGGCAAGCTGCCTCCGTTTGCGATAGCAGATACTGCTCGGGCCATTTCTATCGGCGTCACCTGAAAGCCATACTGGCCGATCGAAGTGTTGTAAGTATCTCCGATGCGCCATGGATCATTATCAAAAGCCTTCGCTTTCCACTCCGGACTGGGAATATTTCCGGACTTTTCGTCCGGCAGGTCAACTCCAGTTTTAATGCCTAAGCCGAAAAGCTTGGCATACTTTTCCAAATTTGCGATGCCAAGCCCTTTCTGATCCTTGTACCCACCTCCGATGCTGTAGAAGTAAGTGTCTGAAGAAACAGCAAGAGCTTCGGCCATATTTGTCCAGCCGTGAGCTTTCCAATCTTTAAAAACTGTTTCCTGGTCTTTAAAGTAAGGGTTTGGTACAGAAATAGATCCAGTGGAAAGTATCTCTTTGTTTTTATCGATAATATTTTCCGTGAGAGCTCCTAATGCGAAGATCGGCTTTACTATGGAGCCGGGAGCATAGAGACCAGATATGGTTCTATCTAAAAATACTTTCCTTTTGTCAGAAAAGTAGTTTTTGATGGCTTTCGCATCTTTGCCCAGAGAAAGAGTTTCCGCATTGTATTCCGGGTAGCTGGTTGAAGTTATTATTTCGCCATTTCGAATATCCATAATAATTCCGGCTCCCCCGGTAAAAGCGCTCCTCTGTGAAGCATCTTTGATCAGCCTAAACATCTCTTTTTGAAGCACAGCATCAATGGAGGTGTAAAGGTCTTCCCCTCTTTTTGGAGCATTTAGGATGTTTTCCGACTGCACCACGCCCATGGCGTTTATTTCGACTATTTTAGCCCCATTGTCGCCCTTTAGCCGCTCATCATACTGCTTTTCGAGGCCGTCCAAGCCTTTGAATTCGCCCTGCCAATAATAGCCTCTTTTATCTTTTGCCGGGTAGCTCACATAGCCGGAAAGATGTGAAAAACCTTCCGGCAAGTAGGCTCGGACGCCAAAATCCTCTCCGCCATCACCGTCTTTATTCCAGACTATTTCCTTGCCGTTTCGGTCATAGATTATCCCGCGGTCAGCAAAGATAATGACTTTTTCGAGGATATTATTCTCGCTCCGCAGAAGCATTGCCTCACCTTTATTTATCTGGAGATAGCCCAGCCTGCCGGCAAAAATAATGGCTCCTAAAAAAAAGAAAGCTCCGACTAGAGCAACGGTCTTCTTTGAGATGGGCTTTTCTATGCGCCCCTCGAATTGCTGGCGATCGAAGTTTTCCAGGTTTTTTGAATCGAGAAAAATTTCATCCGGGTCCACGAGGTGCCTATGTTTGTTTCTGCGCCATCCTTTCCAAGTCATTTGAGTTCGTCGAGCCGAAGCTTCGTTCTTAAATATTCTATTAGGGCAAGTACAAGCGCCGAAGCGAGGGCAGAGATAAAAAGCATATTGCCGAATTTTGGTTCCGCAAGGCCATAAAGCAGATCAGAAATTAGAAGAATCACAACACCCTCAATAAAAAGCTTGAAATAAAGCATGCACAAAAATACGAGCACGGCGAGCACCCAAAAAGGCAGGGCTATAAGAGCAACCAAGAGAACAAAGAAGACGAGAAGGCGGGTAGGCATGCCCATATATTACCGCTTTTTCTAGTAGAACTCAAATTCTAAAACACGAGCCTCCACAGATACTTTAACGCCAAGAATAGGATTACCGCTGATAGGCCGTAAAAAATGGCTTTACTATTTAAAATTATAGACAAAATAGACAGAAAGAAGAGCTTTAAATTCTGCAAGGGCCTTTTCAGCCTGCTCTGGCTCTCTGCCTCTTCGCCTTCGGGCGCTGTAGCACTTAGCTCTATCTTTACTTCCTCCTTCTCTTTTTTTACAGACTCGCCCGCGCTAGAGCGGAAAGATTCTATGGCTGTGGCTGTGCCCACTACTGGCTTTTTAATGATATCCGGCGTACCCTCTGCAATAAAGCGCTCGATGCTTTCTATGGTCGGGCCATTAGCTTCTCCGCTCTCATCATCTTCCTTCACAATTATTTTTTTGCTGACCGTGCGCTTGCTTTCTTCGCTCTCAGTTTCCAAGATAGAAGCGTTCTCATACTTCCCTGCTGATACCAGGAATTTAGCGTTTTCAATCTTTGCGAATATGTTGTGGGCGCCGGCGGAGACTGTCCAATCTATGGAAACTTCGCGCACTCCGTTTCCTGGAACCTTAAAATCCTTTTTGCCGAGCAAAACCTCGCCGTCGAAAAACCTTACAGTGCCGGAGAGCTCTCTCTGATCCGGATTAAATATGGCAGTGAAAATTTTTACCTTGTCGCCTTCAAAAAACGGGTCTTTGGAGTACCAAATACTGCTCTCTATAAACCCCGCACCCGGACTTTGGGCGAAAGCAGATCCGAAAGGCAGAAAAAAGAGCACGGCGAGAAAAGCTATAAAAATCTTCCTTCGTGTCATCTTATATTTATTTTACCAGTTTTGAAGCAAGACCGGTATAGTTTAACGGGGTGATTCTTATAAGCTCTTTTTTAACCTCATCGCTTACCGAAAGACTGTTTATGAAGGTATCAAAGTCTTCTCTGGTCACTTTTTTACCTCTGGTAAGCGTCTTTAACTGCTCGTAAGGGAATTCAGCCCCTTCTCGACGCAAAATTGTCTGAATTGCTTCAGCTATAACTTCTATATGGTCTTCTAATGCCTCGCGAACCTTACCTTCATTTACTTTAATGCTTCCCAGCCCCTTTAAGAGATATTCGTAGGCAATAAGTGAATGCGCAAAGGCTGTGCCAATATTACGAGACACAGTAGAGTCTGACAAATCTCTCTGTAGCCTGGAGATAGGCAGTTTTCTGCCGAAAAATTCGAACAATGCGTTGGCCAGCCCTAAATTACCTTCGCTATTTTCAAATTTTATAGGATTTATCTTGTGGGGCATGGTGGAAGAGCCTACATCTCCGATAGGTTTCTGGACTATCCAATCATCGCTGATATAACGCCAAATATCCTGATTTAGATCCAACAGAATAGTGTTTATCCCGCGTATTGTGTCAAATACTGCCACATAGCTGTCATGGCACTCTATTTGGGTTGTAATCAGGTTGACTTCGAGTTTTTGTGAGCGGTCCTTATTAAAACTTTCAATAAATTTTTCGCTGAATTTGATCCAGTCTGCCTCTGGAAAAGCAACCACATGAGCGTTGTAATTGCCGGTGGCGCCATTTAATTTTGCTTGAATTTTTATACTCGCAAGGCTCTCTAGTCGCCTTTTTAAGCGTACCGTGAAAACACTGATTTCCTTGCCAAAAGTTGTAGGGCTCGCGCTTTGTCCGTGAGTGCGGGCCAGCATGGGCAGATCCTTATATTTTTTTGCAAAAGATTCCAATTCAGTCAAGACATCATTGATTTTTGGCACGAAAACTTTGTCCAAAGAATCCGAAATCATGAGCGCATAGGCGATATTGATCGTGTCTTCGCTTGTTAGGCCGAAATGAATCCACTCTAAGACATCCTTGAGCGAGGTTTCTGTAAGCCTTTCTTTTATAAAGTACTCTACTGCTTTAGTATCATGATCAGTTGCCTTGATGCTTTTATATCCCTTTATTTCAATATCCGAAATCATCTGCGCATCTGCTTCCGTCAAATCATAAAGACTTCTAATGATTTTCTTTTCTTCGGCAGTTATTTTTCTTAGTTTTATATCTAGTTCAGAAAGAGCGATCAAATACTCTCCTTCTACTGCCACTCTATAGCGCATAAAGCCAGCTTCACTGAAGTAAGGAGCGAGCTGTGTCGTATATTTTTCATACCGTCCGTCTATAGGAGAAATTGAATTTAAGGGCATTATAATTTTGCCAGATTATTTTTAATGCGATCATGGGTGCTTTGCGAGAAATCATGCTCAAATTTTTGCCCAGTGATCATTTCGTAAAGCATGATATAACGGCGGGAAAGCTCTGCTACTAATTCCACGGGCGCTTCCGGCAGGACTTTGTCTTTGTATGGGTCACAATGATCTTTAAACCAAAGGCGCAAAAACTCCTTATCTATATTTTCAGGCTCTTTTCCTTCAGCAATCCTCTCTTCAAATGTATCCGCAAGCCAATAGCGAGATGAATCTGGAGTATGCATTTCATCGGCAATAATAATTTCGCCGTCATTTGTCTTGCCAAACTCGTATTTAGTAGATTCTAAAATCAGATTATGTTTTGCCGCCTCTTCTTGGCCAAAGGCAAAAAGCTTCAAGGCATATTCGGAAACTTTCCCCCAATCTTCTTCGGTCATCAGGCCTTCGGAAACAATTTCTTCTGGAGTGATGTTTCGGTCATGCTCATCGTGTTTTGTAGACGGAGTCAGAATTGCCCTTT
>CAYGDR010000003.1:0-27326 GCA_964348775.1 uncultured Candidatus Saccharibacteria bacterium
TTTCCCGGCGCCTTTCAAGCGTGGAGTTTGCACGAAGGTTTCAACAACTACTCCTAAAAAGCCGAACTCGGCACTGCGAAAGATTGCCCGAGTACGCTTGACCAATGGCATGGAAGTGACCGCTTATATCCCCGGCGAAGGCCACAATTTACAGGAACACTCTGTGGTTATGCTCCGTGGAGGGCGCGTGAAGGACTTGATCGGAGTACGATACCACATCGTGCGTGGAGTGCTTGACACCCAAGGCGTGGAGAAGAGGCGACAAGCACGCTCTTTATATGGAAACAAGAAGCCCAAGGAAAATAAGGCAAAATAATTATGCGCAGAAAAGTTAAAAATAGAAATATAGTCTCTCCCGACTTCGTCTACAACTCCGAGAAATTGGAGAAATTCATCAATTACATCATGTGGTCCGGCAAAAAGGAAACTGCCCGCAAGGTCATGTATGCGGCCTTTGATGTGATCAAAGAGAAAACCGGCAACCCAAACCCTCTTGAAGTCTTCGATGCGGCTATGCGAAATGCAGGCCCCCTCACCGAAGTCCGATCAAAGAGAATCGGAGGCGCAAACTATCAGGTACCAAGAGAAGTCCGCCCAGAGCGAAGGCTAGCTCTTGCGATGCGAAATATTCGAGATGCAGCTCGAGGCGGAAAGGGAAGACCAATGCACCTAAAGCTCGCTGATGAGCTCATATCTGCTTCAAACAACGAAGGTTCTGCTATCAAGAAGAAAGACGATATTCACAAAATGGCCGAGGCTAACAAAGCTTTCGCTCATTTCGCCTGGTAAATTTTAAAATATGGAAAGAGATTATCCACTAGAAAAAGTTAGAAATTTTGGAATTATTGCCCACATTGATGCGGGTAAGACTACCACGACCGAGCGCGTGCTTTACTACACTGGCGTTTCCCACAAGATCGGCGAGGTGCATGATGGAGAGACCACGACCGACTGGATGGAGCAGGAGCGCGAGCGCGGCATCACTATTACTTCTGCGGCAGTGACATGCTTCTGGACGCCTACCTACGATGTAAAGAATAAAGACCTCAAGCACCGCTTCAACATTATCGACACCCCAGGGCACATCGACTTTACAGTAGAAGTGAAGCGGTCTCTCCGCGTGCTTGACGGCGCAGTGGTGGTGTTTGACGGCGTAGCCGGAGTGGAGCCTCAATCCGAGACCAACTGGAGATACGCCGACGAAGCAAAGGTTCCTCGAATTTGCTTCATAAACAAGCTCGACCGAACCGGAGCATCCTTCGAGCATTCTTTTGCGACAATTTTAGACAGACTAAACAGAAACGCTGTGCGCATGCAGATACCTATCGGCTTGGAAGAGAAATTTGAAGGCGTAGTGGACCTCCTTCGCATGAAGGCATATTACTTTGAAGGGGATATGGGCAACACAGTCATCGAGAAAGATATTCCAGAGGACATGAAAGCGGATGCAGAAAAATACAGGCATGTTTTGATTGAAAAAATCGTAGAGACCGATGATGCACTCATGACCGAATACCTTGAAGGTATGGTGCCAAATGTTGAAACTCTAAAAAAGACTCTCCGTAAGGCCGTGATTGGAAATATTATATTCCCGGTATTTGCAGGATCTGCGCTAAAAAACAAAGGTGTACAGCTCGTGCTCGATGCTGTGGTAGATTACCTGCCTGCGCCTACAGACATCCCGCCTATCCCAGGCATTGATAGCAATACCGAAGACCATGCAGAAAGAAGCGCTTCGGACACAGAACCTTTTTCGGCCCTTGCTTTCAAGGTGGCGACTGACCCTTTCGTGGGCCAGATTATTTTCTTCCGCGTATATTCAGGAACTTTGACTGCCGGATCATATGTATACAATCCTCGTACTAGAAATAAAGAAAGAATCGGCCGAATCCTCCGCATGCATGCAAACGATAGAGAGGAAGTTAAAAAAGTTTACGCTGGAGAGATCGCGGCAGCGGTGGGCCTAAAAGACACTATCACTTCTGACACTCTTTGCGACGAAGCGCATCCAATCGAGCTAAACAGGATAGTATTCCCAGAACCTGTCATCTCTCTTCGCATCGAGCCAAAGACCAAGGCTGACCAAGAAAAAATGGGTATGGCTCTAAACCGCCTCGCGCAGGAGGACCCTACTTTCAAAGTTTCTACTGACCAGGAAACTGGCGAAACCATCATCGCGGGCATGGGAGAGCTTCATCTTGAAATCATCGTAGACCGAATGAAAAGAGAATTTGCAGTGGAAGCGAATGTGGGCAAGCCTCAGGTAGCATACCGAGAAACTATCAATGGAAGCTCCGAAGCAGAAGGCAAATATATCAAGCAATCCGGGGGCCGAGGAAACTACGGCCATGTGAAGATCAGGGTCAAGCGCATGGAAGCTCTTAATCAAGAGGAGCTTGAAGATCTGCCAAAGAATACCAAGCGCTCTGAAGGATTTGAATTTATAAACTCCATCAAAGGAGGCGTTATTCCGCAGGAGTACATTGCTCCTTGTGAAAAAGGATTTAAGGAAGGTCTTGATCGAGGAATTCTTGCAGGATTTAAGATGGTCAATGTTTCAGTAGAGCTTTGGGACGGTTCTTATCACGATGTGGACTCAAACGAAATGGCTTTCAAAATTGCAGCAAGCATGGCAGTACAGGATGCATGCCGAAGAGCAAATCCTGTCATACTTGAGCCGATGATGAAAGTGGAAGTCGTCACCCCGGAAAAATTCATGGGAGATGTCACCGGCAATCTTTCTTCAAAGCGCGGACTTATCGAAGGCATGGAAGACCGAGGACTCAACAAAGTGCTCAAGGCCATCGTTCCGCTTTCTGAAATGTTCGGCTACATGACCGGCCTCCGCTCTATGACAGAAGGCCGAGCTTCATTTACCATGGAATTCGTCCGCTACGATATTGTCCCGCAAAATGTCGCAGATACGATTATTGCAGCTAGAAAATAACCACAAGGGCCCCGAAAGGGCCTTTTGCCTTTGTATGCTAGACTGAAGAAGTGAATGAAATCTTCAAAGGAAAAATCTTTCAGTATGTAGCTTTGCCTTTGATAGTTTTGGCAGTGTATGTATGCCTCGTCTCCTTATATAGATATTTCGGACTTCCATCGCCGGAAGAAATCATCGCTTTTACCACAAGGTATTACGAAACTTACGGATATTGGGTGGTCCTAGTAGGAGCCATAGCCGAGGGCGCGCTCCTAATTAATTGGTACCTACCCGGTTCGATTGTAGTTGCCCTCGGAGTGGTTTTTGCCAAAGAAGCAGGATTGAGCGTTTTACTTATGCTTTCTTTGGTCGTCCTCGGATTTTTCCTTACAGCAGTACTCAATTATTTCTTGGGCCGTTATGGCTGGCATCATGTGCTTTTGAAATTTGGGTTGAAAGCCCCGCTTGAGCAGATTCAGTTGAAAGTGGCGGACAAGGGGCTCCAAATACTACTCAGCACTTATATTCATCCAAACTTTGGAGCATTGGCGGCTACGGCCGCCGGAATTTTGAAGCTCGATTTTTATAAGTTTGCCCTATACTCCCTAGCTTCAATTATTTTTTGGAATAGCTTGTGGACTGTCTTGTTTTACTACTTTGGCTCGGCTCTCCTAAACCATATAAATCTTTTGATCATTGTCGGAGGCATTTTTGTATACTTTATGCTCCTAAAAAGCTTTAAAGAAAAGCATGTAGATGTTCCATAGAGTTTTTGCTAACATACAAATATGCTTCACACGCCATTCTACGACCCGGAGAAAACCTATGAAGAAAACTTTGCACAAGGCCCTTTTGGCGCTTTTGCCGACGGGGAAGTTATTAAAGATTACGGAGGCAACGCCTCCGTACCTTTGCCGCGGTATGATTTCCTAGGTTTTAAAGTAAATTCGCTTTTTGGTATAGCGGCAGGGCCATTAATAAATGGAAAATTTGTGAAAGCTGCGCTTGATAAAGGTTTTGATATCGTTACTTATAAAACCGTTCGCAGTGGAAAATATCCATCTCATCCCTGGCCGAATGTTTTGTCTGTAAAAGTTGAAGGAGATCTAAATATAGACAGACCTGAGAATGCTTTGGTGGCTGATAGAAATTATCAAGAACCTTTGTCTATTACGAATTCTTTTGGTGTTCCTTCTAAGGACCCAGAATTTTGGCAGAAAGATATGGCTGAAGTAGTGAGATATGCTGAATCAGGACAAATCGTAATTGGTTCTTTCCAGGGTACGAAACGAGAAGGGCAAACCACAGAAGATTATATAAATGATTACAAAATATGTGCAGAAATGCTAAAAGCAACCGGAGTGAAAATTTTTGAAATTAATTTAAGTTGTCCAAACGAAGGAACGAGTAATTTTATCTGCTTTGACATAGAGAAGAGTGCAAAAATAACTAAATTAATAAAAAAGACAATTGGAGAAATTCCGCTAATTGTAAAAATAGCTTACTATAAGGATTTTGAAGCTTTAAAAGATTTTGTAAAAGAGATTGGACCAATGGTACAAGCGATTTCACCTATCAATGGCATGAATAGTGCCGTGGTTGATGAGAGCGGTAAGCAGGCGCTTCCCGGAGAAGGCAGGTCTAGAAGCGGGATTTGCGGACATGCCATCAAATGGGCTGGGCTTGATATGGTGAAAAAGTTGAAAAAACTGCGGGAAGAATTAGGCCTCTCATACACAATCATTGGAGTAGGCGGGTGCACGACCGCAGATGATTTCTTTGAATACAGAGATGCAGGTGCGGATGCAGTGATGTCTGCCACCGGAGCCATGTGGAACCCTTACCTTGCGAAAGAGATAAAATCCCGGCTTTCTGCCGAGGATTCTCGACTTAAATCCGAAGAAAGGTTAGGATAAAAATATGACTACCGAGCAAAAAGTGGCCCACGCACTTCTTAAAATAGGCGCTGTCGGCTTTGTGCCTGACAATCCTATTACCTTTAAATCCGGCATAGTTTCCCCAGTATATATAGACAATAGGAAGTTGCCATTTCATCCAAAGGAATGGAAAATTATTATTGAAAGTTTCGCTCAAGTTATTAAGAAAGAAAAAATTAAATTTGATGCGATTGCGGGAGTAGAGGCGGCCGGTATTCCTCACAGTGCAGGTCTGGGATTTTTTACGGGCAAGCCCTCTCTATTTGTGCGAAAGAAAGCGAAAGACCATGGGACAAAGAGAATGGTAGAAGGGGGAACCGTTTTAAATAAGCATGTTTTGCTTATTGAAGACCTGGTGACCACGGGAGGGAGCAGCCTGGATGCCGTAGAAAATTTAAGGAAAGAAGGCGGAAAGGTGAACAGTTGCCTAGTCATCGTCAGCTACGGTTTTCCTAGCGCAGAGGATGCTTTTCATAAAGCCAAAGTTAAACTTCATACTATTACTTCTTTTCCGGTTATTTTAGAAGAAGCTAAAAAGCTCGGAATAATAAAAGGCGACAATCTAAAAAAAGTAGAAGATTGGTTTAAAAAACATACTAAATAAAATGAATGCTATTGATAAATACAATAAAAGAGCCAAAGCAATAAATTCGCTTCTTTGCGTCGGGCTTGATCCTGATTTTGATAAAATCCCAGACCGATTCAAAATTATGGGGATGCCCCAATTTGAATTCAATAAATGGATTATCGACCAGACCCATGAGTATGCCGCCGCTTTTAAGCCGAACATTGCTTCGTATGAGGTGCAAGGAGAAAAAGGCCTAAAAGAGCTTTCAGAGACGATGGAATATATAAGGATTTACCACCCGGATATTTTTACTATCTGCGATGCAAAGCGAGCTGACATTGGCTACACAAGCGAACTTTATGCGAAAGCAATACTAGACAACTTAGGCTTTGATGCAATAACACTCCATCCATATCTTGGCCAAGATGCTATTAAGCCGTTCTTGGATCGAAAAGACAAAGTTTCAATAATTTTGTGCCGGACATCAAATCCGGGGGCAGGAGAACTGCAAGATTTAGAATCCGGTGGTAAAAAGATGTGGCAGATTGTCGCAGAAAAAGTTTCTAAAGATTGGAATTACAACAAAAATTGCATGCTGGTTGTTGGAGCAACATACCCAAAGGAATTGGCTGAGGTTAGGAAAATAGTAGGGGATATGACTATGCTGGTGCCGGGAGTGGGTACGCAGGGAGGAAGCGTGGAGGAAGTGATGAAAGCGGGGCTAAATAGCGAAGGCCTCGGCCTGATTATAAATTCCTCCAAAGCTATTATTTTCTCCGAAAATCCAAAAGAAGAAGCGCGAAAGCTCTGTGAAGAGATAAGAAAATATAAAAATGCCTGAAGGAGCACCTCAAAAAGTTAATTCCGTACAGTATCAAAAAGATCTTGTAAGAGAAATCTCGGGAAAGATAGGCAGCAATTCAGATTTTATTTCAGTTGCAACCTATCATTCGATTTTCTCCAGATTTGATCTAAAAGGAAAAAAAATTATAGATGTTGGATCGGGCTTTATTCCTATTAGCTCTCAAGCGGCGCCTTATACAAAAGGGCTGCCAGCGAAAGGCCTTACCCTAGTACCAGTAGACATTAATGAATTGCGAGCAAAAAGCTGGCACTTGGCAAATCCTACTGAACCCAGCCCTGGACAAACCATGGTTAGGCCGGTGCAGGGTGATATGTTCAAGCTCCCTTTTAAGGACGATTCTTTTGACGGGGGAGTTAGTATTAATACACTAAACATTGCAAAAACTACTGAACAGGCAGTTGAAATCCTTATGGAAATACACCGAGTATTAAAACCAGGAGGTTTTTTGATTTTAAGCAGTTTTGGTTATTATGAATTTACAGACGGTGAAAAGCTTTATCATAATAATGATTTCACGGAAGACGAAATGATTGATGGCAGGGTGGTTGGCAGTTTAGCCAGAAATTTAGGGTTTTCTGGCATTGAAAATATTAATTTAGATCCTGAAAAAATAAAGGCAGAGGAGAGGAAGGTGGCGGAAGCCCAAAGCCACAAGTTAAAGCGCGAGGTTAAGGCTAAGGCGGTCTTACCTTTCGGGCTCTTGTTGAGGAAATAATCAGGTTTGACAAAGACTTATAAAATTTGCTACTATGATTTTAGGCCCTTTCGGGTCTTTTGTATTGGCAAATTATTAATAATAGCGTTAGTAATCAAGCCTTAGCGACTGGTTCTCGTACGCTGGGTCTTAATTATTAGCTCAAAAAGTATATATGGCAGAAGAATTTAAAAGAGATAAGCCGCATGTCAATGTAGGTACTATTGGCCATGTTGACCACGGCAAGACTACTCTTACCGCAGCTATCCTCCATGTTCTAAACATGGCAGGAAAGACAGTTAGGCTTCGAGGCGTTGATCAGATCGACAACGCTCCGGAAGAAAAAGCTCGAGGTATTACTATTAACATTTCTCACAACGAGTACGCTACCGATGCGCGCCACTATGCGCACATCGATGCTCCTGGCCACGCTGACTACATAAAGAACATGATCACAGGTGCCGCTCAAATGGACGGCTCTATCCTCGTGGTTGCAGCTACTGACGGCGCGATGCCTCAGACTCGAGAGCATGTGCTCCTTGCAAAGCAGGTGGGCGTGCCAAAGATCATCGTTTTCCTAAACAAGTGCGACATGGTTGACGATAAAGACATGATCGACCTTGTTGAAGAAGAAATACGCGAACTTTTGACCAAGCAGGGTTTTGACGGCGCAGGCGCTCCGGTTATCCGAGGCTCTGCACTAAAGGCACTTGAATCAAAGTCTGTAGACGATGAGTGGGCAAAGAAAATTCTTGAGCTTGTAAACGCTCTCGATACATATATCCCAATCCCAGAGCGAGATATTACCAAACCGTTCCTTATGCCAGTAGAAGACATCTTTTCTATCGAAGGTAGAGGCACAGTGGTTACTGGAAAGATCGAAAGAGGAGTAGTAAAAGTAGGTGAAGATATTGAAATCGTCGGTATCAAGCCTACCCAGAAGTCTACAGTTACAGGCATCGAAATGTTCAACAAAAACCTCCAAGAGGGCATGGCTGGCGACAACGCCGGTATCCTTCTAAGAGGTCTTAAGAAAGAAGACATCACTCGAGGGCAGGTGCTTTCAAAGCCAGGGACTACTACCCCTCACGATGAATTTACTTGTGAAATCTATGTCCTAAAGAAAGAGGAAGGAGGCCGACACACACCATTCTTCAAAGGCTACAAACCTCAATTCTATATCCGAACTACTGACGTTACAGGAGATGTTACCTTAGCAGAAGGAGTAGAAATGGTGATGCCTGGAGATACTGTAAAAATCACTGTTAAATTGGTTACCCCAGTTGCTCTTGAAGAACAGCAGAGATTTGCTATCCGCGAAGGAGGCAAGACCGTAGGCGCAGGAGTTGTGACAAAGATTCTTCACTAATTATTCGCTCATAAAGCAGTTCTATGACAACAGGATCTACAAAAACAAAGAAAGCCAAAACAGAGGCTTCCGGCAAGAAAAAGATTTCCATTCCTTCCAAAAAAGAAAAGAAGGGAGATTCTGAAGTCGTGCTTCGCATTCGAGTTCGCGCCTACGAGAGCAAGATCTTGGATGCGTCCGTAAAACAGATCATGGATACTGCCGGCAGATACGATGCGAAGATCGTGGGTCCTGTTCCTCTGCCTACTGAAATCAAAAAATATACGGTCAACCGTTCCGCTTTTATCTACAAGAACACCAGAGAGCAGTTTGAGATCAGAGTGCACAAGAGATTGATCGATATCATAAATCCAAATGCAAAGACCATCGAGGCTCTGACCAATTTGTCTTTGCCTTCCGGCGTGGATATCGATGTGAAGATGATGTAGAGAACTAGCTTATAGGTGTTAACTTATAGCTAATAGGAAACCAAAAACAAATCAATGAAATTTTTATTGGGAACAAAAGTAAATATGACCGAATTTTTTTCTGAAGCCGGAGAAGTTATTCCGGTGACGGTTGTTTCTGCGGGTCCGGTCACTGTTACTCGCGTTTTTGAGAAAGAAAAAGACGGCTATGACGCAGTGCAGGTAGGATTTGGCACCAAAAAAGATCAGAGGATAAACAAAGCCCAGAAAGGCGCAGGCAACAATTTTAAGACCGTAAAAGAATTTCGCCTAAAAGGCGCAAGCTCCGAGCTAAAGAAAGGCGATGTCATCAATGTGAGCGCTTTTGCTCCGGGTGACAAGGTCCGAGTAAGCTCAGTTTCTAAAGGTAAAGGCTTTCAGGGCGTGGTAAAGCGCCATGGATTTGCTGGTGGGCCCCGGACTCACGGCCAGAAGCACTCTGAAAGAGAGCCTGGATCTATCGGCGGAGGCCTCCGCACCCATGTGCCGAAAGGCATGAGGATGGCAGGCCGAATGGGAGGCGACAGGATAACTCAAAAGAATTTGAAGGTTGTCTTTGTAGATCTAGGTACGAATACGATGCTCATTAAAGGAGCTCTTACTGGCAAGCGAGGCACATTGATAGAAATAATCGCATAATATGGAAGCAAAAATACAAAGCAAAATATATGACCAAAAAGGGGCCGAAGCTGGTTCCATTGACCTTCCATTAAAGGTTTTCGGGGCGAAGTGGAGAGCTGATTTGGTGCACCAGGTTGTAGAGAGCATGCGCTCAAATAAAAGATCCGGCACTGCGGACACGAAAGACCGCGGAGAAGTGCGCGGAGGAGGCAAGAAGCCTTGGAAGCAGAAGGGCACCGGCCGAGCTAGGCACGGATCAAGCAGAAGCCCTATCTGGGTGGGCGGAGGCGTCACCCACGGACCGCTAGCAGAGAAAAACTACAAGCGCAAGATTACAAAGTCTATGCGAGCACAGGCCCTTTTTTCCGTTCTTTCCAAAAAGCTCAAAGATGGAGAAATAATTTTTGTGGAAACGCTATCAATAGCTAAGCCAAGCACTAAAGCTGGCGCAGAAGTCCTGAAAAATGTCGCCAAAGCAGCCGGCGCTAAAAATCTTGCCACTTCAAAAAAGCCGAGAGCGCTGGCTGCTTTATTCGCTCGCAATGTAAATACCGAAAAGAGCCTGCGCAATTTGGCAGCGCTTGAAATTGTTTTTGTAAAAAATCTGAATCCTTTGGATGTACTTAATCACCAATACCTTTTGATAGAAAATCCCGCTGAAAGCGTAGAATTTCTTTCCAAGCGAGGCTAATTTAAATATATGAATTCACAGATAATCAAAAATCCAAGAATCACCGAGAAGGGCAGCATGCAAGCAGAGCAGAATGTCTATTCTTTTGATGTTGTGGCAGATGCAAACAAGACCGAGATTAAAAAAGCGATTTTTGCTATTTATAAAGTGAAGCCACTGCGAGTAAATATTTTAGCAGTGCCAAAGAAAAGCGCTTCTTACAAAGGTAAGCCGGGTACCAAAGGCGGAGGCAAGAAGGCTTTTGTTTATTTAAAGAAAGGTGACAAGATAGAATTTATTTAACAAAAGGCAAGACCTAACATGTTAGGTCTTGCCTTAAGAGACTTATGAAATCATATAAACCTACAAGCAAATCACGAAGACAGATGACCCATGTATCCTACAGGGGTGTTTTGACCAAGACCTCGCCGGAAAAATCCCTTACCTACGGCTTCAAACGAGCAGTTGGCCGAAACAGCCAGGGAAGAATTACCATGCGCCACAAAGGGGGCGGACACAAGCGCCTTTTCCGAGATGTGGACTTTTTCTACGACAAGAAGGAAATTCCTGCGGTAATCAAGTCTGTAGAATACGATCCAAACCGTTCTGCGTTCATAGGCTTGGCAGTCTATAAAGATGGAGAGAAGAGATATGTGGTCTTGCCTAAGTCTGTAAAACCCGGAGACTCATTTATAGTTTCTCCAAAAGCAGAACTGAAGCCAGGAAACCGCCTTCCTCTTAGAAATATCCCAGTAGGAACTTTTGTATATAATATTGAAATAAAGCCGAGAGGCGGAGCAAAAATCGCCCGATCTGCTGGGATATTTGCCCAAGTTGTGGCAAACGCGGAAGGCTATACGAACATCAAGATGCCTTCTACCGAGATCAGAAAAGTGAGCGAAGAATGCTACGCATCAATCGGCACAGTTTCAAACGAAGAATATCATCTACAGAATTTCGGCAAGGCGGGCAGGAGCCGATGGAAAGGAATCCGCCCGACAGTCCGAGGTACTGCTATGAACCCTGTAGACCATCCATACGGAGGAGGCGAGGGGAGGCAGGGCCGAGGCACCAAGAGGCCAAAGACCATGTGGGGCAAGGTGACCGGCGGACGCAAGACCCGCACACCGAAAAAATACTCAAATGTGTTCATAGTTTCCCGAAGAAAGACCGGAAAGAATAAATAGCTAAAAATAAATTTGTAAAAATCCCCGAAGGGGGATTTTTGTTTGCAATATTTTCAATATTCGTGCTATAGATATAGGTGAACCTGTTCTTGTCCACGCCCAGCTGTTCAAGGGCAGGTTCATTCCTGTGGAGGTCGTTCGGATGTGTAAGGAGAGCCGGCTCGTTCGGATTGAACATCGTCGCGAGCGCATCATAAAGCGCTCTAAGAAGAAGAAGGCCCTCTCTGCACGCAAGAAGCGGAAGATGGCAGCTCGAAAGTATTAGTTCGGCTGGGGTCCCTCTCAGTCGTTATCAAGAATTTATGGCCCGGACGACGCAGTTCCGGGCCCTTGTTTTTTTGGGTTATATTTGTTAGTATCATGCCAAGCTCGCTTCGAGCTTTTTTATTGCTAGAAAAGGCAAAAATACATGACCAGATCGCTCAAAAAAGGCATAAATGTCGATGAAAGGCTTCTCAAAAAGATAGCCGGCAAGAACCCGCTCCAGAGTGGAGTTATCAAGACTTGGAGCCGGGCAGCTGTCATTTCTCCTGAAATGCTCGGGTTTATTTTCGGCGTTCATAATGGCAAAAATCACATTGAAGTCCTTGTGACCGAAGACATGGTGGGCCACAGGCTGGGAGAGTTTTCTTTGACCAGGAAGTTCATCAAGCACGGCGGAAAAATGCAGAAAGAGCTTGAGATGAAAAAGAAAGAAGCTGAAATTGCTGCCGCAAAGGGCGCTACGGCTGCGGCCACCGATGCAAAAGGGGCTCAAAAATAATTAAAACAATGAATCCCGTTAGTAATCGCGGACGCATAAAATAAACAAAAATATGAAAATCAGAAAAAACATTATTAATAATAAAAATAGGAATATAGCGTAAGCGTACGCGTCCTATTACTAACGGTATGAAAGCATTTTTAAAAAATTACAGACAATCTCCGCGCAAAGTCCGCATAGTGGCCGGCTTGGTAAAGGGGAAGAGAGTTCCTGAGGCAATGGCTCAGCTTGATTTTCTTGCAAAAAGAGCCAGCACTCCTCTACGAAAAATGCTTCTTTCTGCGGTAGCAAACGCAAAGAACATGGGCGCCTCAGCGGATAATCTTTTCATAAAAGAATTTCGAGTAGATAAGGGCGTAACCATGAAAAGAATGATGCCTGCGGCCATGGGCACCGGACACAGGATAAACAAGAGGACCAGCAATGTATCTCTTGTATTGGGAGAAAAAATCAACCACCCCCTCCCCTCCTTAACTAAGGAGGGGAAGAGAAGGGGAGGTAAAAAATAAATTATGTCAAAAATAGTACATCCATATGCGCATAGATTGGTAATGCTCCGAGACTGGAAGTCTCGCTGGTTTGCCGACACGAAAAAATATGTAGCTTACCTAAAAGGCGATGTACTGTTGCGCGAGTATTTGGAAAAGAAGCTCCGGGGGATGTATGTGTCTACTATTGAGATTGAGCGAAGCCAGAAATCTACCCGCTTTATCATAAAAACTTCCCGCCCGGGCCTTATCATCGGCCGAAACGGCGAAGGCGCTACCAAGATCAAGGAAGAAATTCTAAAGAAAATGGAAAAATTGAAGCTTCCAAAGCCGGAAGACTTCAAGCTCGAAATAGTAGAGGTTGCCAATCCTGAAGCTGATGCTGCTATCGTGGCCTATATGATTGCCGAAGGCTTGGAGAAGCGAATGCCATATCGACGAGTGATAAAGCAAATCATAGAAAAGGTCATGTCAGCTCGAGGGGTGGAAGGAGCGCGCGTAGTGCTCTCTGGCCGCTTGGGCGGAGCGGAAATTGCCCGCACCGAGGAGCTCAAGCGAGGCTCTATTCCTCTTCAAACTTTCCGAGCTGATATAGATTTCAAGAGAGAGAGAGCAGTCATGTCTTATGGAACCGTTGGCGTCAAAGTTTGGATCTATCGAGGGAAAATATTTGCCGAGAAACAAAAAATAAAATAATCAAAGGCAAGACCTAACATGTTAGGTCTTGCCTTGAAAAAACAATGTTATTACCAAAAAAAGTAAAATTTAGAAAATGGCAGACTGAGCGCCGGAACCCGAAGGGGATTTCTCCGGACACCAGAGGCACAAAGCTCGCCTTCGGTTCTTTTGGACTGAAGTCAGAGTCCCAGGCCCGCATCAAGTCTACCCAGATCGAATCTGCTCGAAAGGTTATCTCTAGGACGTTGACCAAATCAGGAAAGTACTGGGTGCGAATTTTCCCAGACCGGCCTTACACGGCAAAAGCTGCAGAGGTGGGCATGGGAAAAGGAAAGGGAGATCCGCAGGGATATTGTTTTGATGTGCTTCCAGGCAGGATAATTTTTGAAGTCGACGGCGCAGAAGACAAAGTAGCGCGGGAAGCCCTAAGAAAGGCTGGTACTAAGCTTCCGGTAAAGACCAGGATCGTAGCAAGAGCGCATAATGTTTAATTGCAGCATAGTTATAAAATAAAAATGCCAAAGAAAAAGAACAATTTTGCGGGAATGAAAGCGGAAGAACTCAAAAAGAATTTGGTTTCTTTGCGCGAGAGCTTGCGAGTTCTCCACTGGAAGAGCGAGGGAGCAAAATCAAAGAATGTAAAAGAGGGATACGGACTAAGGAAGCAAATCGCCCGCGTGTTGACACAAATGAATAAAAGCAATATAAATGCATAATCATATGGCTGAAAATAACAAGAAAATCAAAAATGGGAAAAGCGCAAGCGTCGGAGCAAAGGTGCTTTCGGGCGTCGTGGTTTCAGACAAGATGGACAAGACAGTAGTCGTGTCGGTTTCCAGATTTGTGAAGCATCCTTTGTATGGCAAATTTTACAAGGTGAGCAAGAAATACAAGGCTCATGATGAGGACAATGCGCACAAAGTAGGGGACAAGGTGGAAATCGTTTCTACCCGTCCTTTGTCTAAAGACAAGAGATTTAGAGTAGTAAAATAATTTTATGATACAGCCAAGAAGCTTAGTAAAAATAACAGACAACACAGGAGGCACTCTAGGGGCAGTTTTCAAAGTGCTCGGCTCTTCCAAGAAGAGATACGCAAAGCTCGGAGATATCGTAGTCATTTCCGTAAAGTCCGCTCAGCCTCGAAAGGCGGTAAAGAAGAAAGATGTGCACCAGGCTGTGGTAGTAAGGACCCGCAACGCTTTTCGCCGAAAAGACGGCTCGTACATACGCTTTGATGATAACGCAGTGGTTATCCTGGAAAAAGGCAAACTCGATCCAAAGGCAGGGCGTGTATTCGGCCCGATGCCGAGAGAGCTTGCTGAAAAAGGATTTCAGAAGATAATCTCTTTGGCACCAGAGGTAATATAGGTAGTTATAAAGTAAAAAGTTATAAAGTTCATAAAGCAAATACAATGAAATTAAAAAAAGGAGATAAGGTTATCGTAATAGCAGGCAAGGAAAAGGGCAAAAAGAGCACCGTTTTGAAAGCTCTGCCAAAAGAAAACAAGGTTGTCCTTGAGGGCCTTAATATGGTAAAGAAGCACCAGCGGCCGCGAAGGTCAAACGAGAAGGGCATGATGCTATCCGTTCCCATGCCGATAAATTCTTCGAATGTAAAGAAAGCAGAATAAAATCAACTTACAGCTAACTAGCTAGTTAGCTAATAGCTAGAAAGCTAAATCCATGAAAAACAAAACAGTAAAACAAAAAGAAACAGAAGTTTTTAAAACCATACAGGATGTTTTTGGGTACAAAAACGCGCTTGCAGCTCCGCGCCTAAAAAAGGTGGTAATCAATGTCGGCACTGGCACCTACATGAAGAAGGACAAGAATAAGAATGATGCTATAACCTTGCGCCTTTCAAAGATAACTGGACAAAAAGCATCACTTCGAGGAGCAAAGCAGTCCATCTCTTCGTTCAAGGTCCGCCAGGGCGACCCAATCGGCGCCATGGTCACCATGCGCGGAAAGAGAATGTACGCATTCCTAGAAAAATTCTTCAATGTAGCCCTGCCTAGAACCAAAGACTTCCGCGGGATTTCAAGAGGCGGAGTGGACAATATCGGCAACCTTACCATTGGCGTAAAAGAGCACACTATTTTCCCAGAAACTGCCGATGAGGACATTCGCGATGTGTTCGGCCTTTCCATCACCATAGTCTCAAGCGCCAAGAACAAAAAAGAAGGCACTGCTTTCTTTGAGCTCGTAGGCGTGCCTTTCAAGAAGGAAGAAGACTCTAAGAAGAAGTAATTTCTAGCCTCCATCATTGTTGCCAAGCCTTTTTTAGCTGGTATAATGCTTGTATGGTTGAACCAATAAAGCCAACTAGCGATGTGGAAATCGAGCAGGCGCTGAAGCAGTTTGAACAAGAAAATGTTCAAACTCAACCCCCAAAAAAATCTATAGGCCAAAATTCTGAAATGCCCAAAATGGCGCGCATGGTTATCAGGCTTTCAGGCGGAGCAATTAAAGAGCAAAAGCAGGCAGAGTATGTGCTTCTAGGACTTGCGCTTATATTTATTTTAATTTCGACATTTTTGTTTTTTAGCGGAGGAGAGAATAACTCTGCCCCGTCTCAAGAGGTTATGAATAAAGTAATGAACGACACATTAGAAAAATTTCGCTAACTTTGCTTAGTATCATGCGTTTCTATAAACAAAGCAAAAATTCACAACTAGGCTTCACTCTAATAGAACTATTGGTAGTGGTTGCCATTATCGGTTTGTTGGCTAGCGTAGTAATGGTCAGTTTAAATAGTGCCAGGGCTAAGGCTCGCGACGCAAAGCGTATTTCGGATTTACGACAGATTCAGATAGCACTAGAATTATTTCATACAGACAATGGGTTTTATCCCAACCCAGGTTTTGGTCATCGCGGTGAATGTAATGGTTGGGGAGGACTTGCACCTGAAAATGTCATCCCAGGTCTTGTTCCTACATACTTGCCTAGTTTACCAGCTGACCCAACTATGGATAAGGTAGCTAACACGAGTTGTTATCTTTATATTTCTGATGGAACCGACTACTCTGTACTTGATCATGATGTAAGGGATTTAAACTTTAGTTATCTTACTATGCCCACCTTTCTCGATCCCACCAGGGATAAACAACCACCATCGTCCGGTAATCCATGCATTCTTGACGGCGACACCTTCTGGTCCTGGAAAGTTTCTTCTTCTGGGGGTGCTTGCTGGTAAATAAGTTTGACTATTTCGGCTATATTTGCTAACATAAGCATGCCTTAAGATTATCGGCTGATCTGTGTTTCTCCTCAAGATTGCTTAATGTTTCCTTCGATTTTGAGAAAAAACACACGAAATCACCCATAAAAAAGGTAGTTTATTTATGGCAAAAACATCAGTAGTAGCAAGATCAAAAAAGAAGCCGAAGTTTTCTACTCGAGCAAAAAATCGATGTTTTCGTTGTGGGCGCGGTAACGCGTTTATGAGGGATTTCGGCATCTGCCGAATCTGCTTTAGGGAGCTTGCAAACGAAGGCATGCTGCCGGGAGTGAGAAAATCTTCTTGGTAGATTAAGGACATGGATCCCGTTAGAAGCCGCGATCGCAATATATAAAGTAAAATTATGAAAATAAATTCGGATAAAATTAATAGAATAAGTTATCAGACGCGAAACACGATCGCGACCTGCTTCTAAACGGGATGGATCCAATTTCAAACATGCTCATAATGATAAAGAATGCCTCCCTTGCCGGAAAAAGCTCCGCTGTTTTGCCATATTCCAAGCTTAAGCTCGCGATTTTAGAATGTTTGGCAAAAGAAGGATACATCAAAAGCGCAGTAAAGAAGGTAAAGAAAGACCAGCCAGTGATCGAGATAGAACTTTCTTATGCAGACAAGAAGCCGAGAATAACTGAAGTGGAGAGAATCTCAAAACAATCCCGCCGCGTGTATTTTGGCATGAAAGATATTCATTCTGTAAAGGGTGGAAGCGGGCTTTTAGTGCTTTCTACCCCGAAGGGAATACTTTCTGGGAAGTCCGCGCGTAAGGAGCAGGTCGGAGGAGAAGCTTTGTTTAGATTATGGTAAAGCCAAAAAAGGCAAGACCTAACATGTTAGGTCTTGCCTTGAAGAAATAAAAATCATGTCAAGAATTGGAAAACAAGAAATTCAAATACCAGCAAATGTAAAAGTGTCTCAGTCAGGCGGAGTTTTGACTGTGGCCGGCCCAAAAGGAACTCTGACCAAAACTTTCCGAGATGACATAACCATAACCATCGGGGATAAAACTATAACTTTAAATATCAAGCGAAACGACAAGTTTTCAAAAGCTCTCTGGGGCACTTATGCTTCTCACATCAAAAATATGATCAAAGGAGCAGAGACTCCGTACCAGAAAAAGCTTATCCTTGAAGGCGTGGGATTCAAATCAGAAGTCAAAGGCAAGGAAATGCATTTTGCGCTCGGCTTCTCTCACCCTGTAGTTGTGAAGCTCCCTGAAGGCATCACTGCTACCGCGGAAAAGAATAATATAACCATAACAGGCATAGACAAGGAACTTGTCGGAAGCTTTGCCGCTTCATTGCGCGCATTGAAGAAGCCAGAGCCTTATAAAGGCAAGGGTATGAGGTACGACACGGAAGTGTTGAGGAGAAAGCAGGGCAAGAAGACAGCCTAAATTAGTTAGTAGTAAGTAGATAGTAGTAGAAAAAACAAAATGCAAAACAAAACCGACAAAAGAAGAAGACTGAAGAAAAAAATCCGGGCCAGGATATCCGGCTCCATAGAGAAGCCTCGGCTTTCTGTTTTCAGATCAAACAAATTTGTTTATGCCCAGGTAGTGGACGACTCCAAGGGGCGTACTCTGGCTTCTGCGAGCGATGTAAAGATTACCAAAGGCACCAAGACCGAAAGAGCAAAGCTTGTAGGAAAGGCTATTGCAGAAGCTTGCACAAAGGCAAACATCACAAAAGTTGTTTTTGACAGAAACGGATTCAAATACACCGGCAGAATCAAATTGGTCGCTGATGTTGCAAGGGAGAATGGGCTTAAGTTTTAATAAAAAATTTATGGATACAGACACAACAAAAACAAAAGAAAAAATCCCGAGTCAGGCAAGTCGCGGATCCTCGACTGGCGGCGGGAGAAATAGCAGCAGAAGGCCGTCATCATTTATGAGGCCAAAGCCGGAATTTGACCAGAAAATCTTGAGCATTCGCAGAGTTACCCGCGTGGTGGCCGGAGGACGAAGGTTTTCTTTCAGTGTATCCCTTGTTGCCGGAGATAGAAAGGGTGCGATAGGCCTAGGGCTCGGCAAGGCAGGAGACACATCTCTAGCCATCAACAAGGCTCTCCGAAACGCGAAGAAGAACATGGTAAGGCTAAAGCTTACCAAGACCATGTCTTTGCCTTACGAAGTTTCTTCCAAATTTGGCAGCGCAAAAGTGGTGCTAATGCCAAACAAAGGACGAGGATTGGTGGCAGGATCAGTGGTCCGCGACATTATCAAGCTAGCCGGAGTGCATGATGTAACCGGAAAGATCCTTGCCGGTACCAAGAACAAGCTCAATAATGCCAAAGCAGTAATGGGAGCTCTTTCTGTAATTTCCGAAAAATATTCAAAGCCGTCGGAGACTGTGGTTTTAAATAACAAAGAAGTTCCGGCAGAAGAAGGGGTTAAATCAAAATAAATTTATGCAGATACACGACTTAAAAAGGACCCATAAGAATAAAAAAGACCGTATTGTGGGCCGAGGAGGCAAGCATGCCAAAACTTCGGGCCGAGGAGGCAAGGGCCAGACAGCTCGCGCCGGAAACAAGAGACGCCCGGAACTTCGCGATATAATAAAGAAACTTCCGAAAAACCGCGGGTATAGGTTTAACTCTGTGCACCGCCCTCTAGTGATAGAAAAGGAAAAGCTAGCCCAGAAAGGCGAAAAATTCTCCGACATAAGAAAGCGCTTGAACATAAAAGGCAAGAAGATTAGAATTAAATAGCTTACTAACTCATAGCTAGTTAGCTAAAAAACTAAACAACATGCAAAACTTTTGGAGCAAAATAAAATTGATTTGGACAGACGCAAGCCTCCGCAAGAAGGTCATCTTCGTCTTGTTTTCTTTGGTCATATTTAGGCTCCTGTCTGCCATACCAATTCCCGGAATTGATTCTGTCGCCCTAGATAGATTTCTAAATGGCAACCAATTTTTCGGCATTCTAAACATTTTCTCCGGAGGCGGACTTTCAAATCTTTCTATAATAATGCTCGGCGTGGGTCCATACATCACGGGCTCTATTATCATGCAGCTCCTTACCATCATGGTGCCGGCTCTTAAAAAGATGTACCAGGAAGAGGGCGAGGCTGGGCGCAGAAAGTTTACTCAGTACTCCAGGCTCCTCACCGTGCCTCTTGCCGCTATCCAAGGCTTCAGCCTTTTGGCAATCTTAGAGAATCAGGGGATTCTGCTAGAGCTCACTGCTTTTGACCGCATTCTGAACCTTATCATCGTGATAGCCGGATCTATACTCCTTATGTGGCTTGGAGAACTCGTCACCGAGTTTGGGATTTCAAACGGCGTATCGCTCATCATATTTGCCGGTATCGTTTCCTCTCTTCCTTCGACTATTGCACAGCTTGCATTTTCTTTCGACCCTTCTCAGATTCCGCTTTACTTGGGTTTTGCAGTTGCGGGCATATTGATTGTGGCTGGCGTGGTTTTAGCCACGGAGGCGGAGAGGCCTATACCGGTAACATATGCCAAACAAGTGCGAGGCATGAAGATGTACGGTGGAGGGTCAACTTACTTGCCACTTCGAGTGAATCAGGCTGGAGTTATCCCGATAATCTTTGCCCTTTCCATACTTCTTTTCCCGCAGATGATCGGAACTTTTCTCCAAAGGCTTGACGGCGCGGTAGCTTCCAAGATTTCCGACATATTGCTTGCCTTTTCACAAGGCACCGTGCTTTACGCAGTGCTTTACTTCATCTTCGTATTCCTTTTCACTTACTTCTACACCGCAGTTACATTTGATCCGGAGTCTTTGTCTACCAATCTTCAAAAGAACGGCGCTTTTATCCCAGGCATTCGTCCAGGAGCTTCTACTTCCGATTACATTTCAAAAGTTTTGAGCCGTATCACTCTCTTGGGGGCAGCCTTCCTTGGTTTTATCGCAGTGCTTCCGCTCATCATGCAGTACTTTACCGGCATTGCTTCGCTCGCGCTCGGCGGTACCACCATCCTTATCGTGGTTTCCGTAGTGCTTGATCTCATCAAAAAAGTAGACGCCCAAGTCTCAATGAGGGAGTACTAAAAATCAGGTTCTAGTTTCTAGGGACTAGGTTCTAGTTTCTAGCTTTGTCATGTCGCTTTGCTTCTGTTAGAGCGAGCTTGAAGACACTCCGTAGGGTGGTAGCGATTTCTTTTGATTCAATAATGATGCCCAATTTTTCTTTCCAAGAGGCGAGCATGACTTTGTCATTATAGATTTCTATATCGGTAGGCACCGGGAATTGATCTTTAGGTATGAGCGAAGTATCTCGGTGCTCTAATTTGTCATTTGCTTTTCTTTCCCGGGCGAGCGGCGTATCTGCCACAAAGGTATGAATGAAAATTTTCTTCTTTGCTCGGCGCTCATAATAGGTTGAGAAATACTTTGGCAGTGCCCCATGCATTTCTTCATAAGTGGAGGTAGAATAAATATCTCCGTTTGATGTAAGTGTGTCTTCATACACATGCTCCAGCCCTGCAAGGCCTTCATAAAAAGATATTTTTGGCCTATCGCCTACATTATATATAGAAGTAAGCTCCGGAAGAATTTCTTTGGCATCTTCCGCGAGCTTTTTTTGATTGGAAGCTTTGGCATCTAGGTACGCTACTAGGTTGGCAGGGGACAAAGCAGCATATTCCTGCTTTGGTTCCTTACCAGATACGTTTACCAGGTTTTTCCCAGCCAGACTATCTAAAATGACATACCCAGTTGAGCGATTTATGCCTGCTTTTCGAGATATCTCGGCCACGGTGCCTCGGCCTAGCTCCAATATAGTCAAATAAACCTTTATTTCTTTGTCCAAAAAACCGCTATTTTTAAGCAATTCCTCGATTTTGATCAATTGATCTTTCATATTTAAGCATTATATACCAATGCCCATTTTATGTCAATAAAATATAACAAAATTATGTGAATAACTTTCTAAGCTTATTTTATAAGGCTTAAAATAAATTAAATTGGTAAAATCTATTGACAATTAAATAAAATATGATATATTTTGCCAGAATGTACACAGAGCGGTGGTAGCCGCCAAAGGAGATTAGATGCGACGCTTGGATCCACATTGTTTCTTTCCTGATCCTTCGAATTTGGACGGTGAGTGGTTGACCCGTCTGGATGTGTCCGCAGATACGCGACGGCGGTATCTGCGACTCTCTCAGGTTGAAAGGAGAAAACTTGAGGGAGACCGACTGCTTTTCGAGGAATACATGAGGCACGGCTTGATTCAAAAGGGTCGGGGCGAGACCGGATTGATCGGGCGCGGCGCGGACGACTTGGACAGGTCCTGGCTCAAAAAGGGTGATGGTCGAGCCGTGGACTTCAAAAGCGCGCTCAAGGTCCTAAATGCCTACGCTGCGTACCAGAAGTGGGTGAAGCAGTTTGACGCCAACGGGCTTGTCATTCTCGACATCATCATTCCTTACTGGTTTAAAGGCTGGGCTGAGATCAAGTACAAGTACAACGGCCCAGGGTTCTTCCAACTCAGGATCACACACAAAGAGCCGTCTTTCGGTAAGCTCGGAGATGTGAGCTGGGCTAATCTTGAAATTCGCCTCACCGAGCAGGAAATCACCGGCTGGGCCACACTTGATGATTTCAAGAAAAATCCATGGAGATATCTGGCAGCCAAGAGAGACTGGCCTCGTCTCTATGGTTGGACAAGTAGAAACGGAGAAGTTCAGCCTGTGGATAGTTTGGGGTTGGTATCTTACCTTCGGTATTCTTGCGAAAGGTCCGTTGGTAAAGGAAGTTTCCCACAAAGGAGGGTTTTTTCGGGAGGGGCAGATACCATTAGTATCTGCAGTGACTCCGAGATCGTGCTCAACATCCCGAGGCCTAAAGTGGGAGAAATCCAGAAATTTCTCAACCAGCTCCTGGCCCAAGGTTACTTTGAACATAGAATACCCAGGACTGCTTGGCAGCTGGAATTCAAGGTTGCGGAAGACCTTATGCATGTTTCCGTGGCCTCAGTAGGGTGTGGGCATAGTCGATTCCTCGGGTTGATCTTCGTTGGCCAAGACTAGACAGATGCACTAAGCCTCCGCGTTGGGGTATGGACGCGGAGGCCCAGCAGAGGTAAAAATCACATGCACTATTCACTACTTCGTGGTGGGTAGTGTATTTTTATTTTTGATAACCTTGAATAGTTTTCAAAATATCTTTTGTGACTTTTGGTATAGGCTGGTTGCCGTTTATCTTTTTTAGTATTCCGAGCTTTTGGTAGTATTTTACAGTTTTGCCGACTTGATCCTTGTGCCAGGCTATTCTGCGGGCAATTAGTTTCTTCTTATCGAGCACTTTATACATTTCCTTCATCGCTCCGTGCTTTCGCGCGTGCGATCTTTTGTACACTTCTTTGTCCGGAAGAGTGATATAAAAGGCTAGTATTTTTTCTCTATTCTTGTCCATAGTCTTTTTTATAAGCTGGGCTTCCGGTTTTAATCTGCCTCCCAAGAAAAGGAGGCTTTTGTTTTTTGGCTTCTTTTTTATTTCGTCCACTAAGAATTGCTGAAGCAATTTGGTGGGCAGGGGGTGGCCCTTGCCCACAGTCTTTCTGGCAAGATCCCCGTCTTTGCTCTTCTCTTTTAGAAGCTTTCGAGAGTATGTGCCTGTTTCCACGAGTTTTAGAGGATATTTTTTCTTTAGAATGCCGGCCTGTGTGTCTTTGCCGGAAGCGATCATCCCGAGGAGCACAATGTTAAACGGAAGTTTTTTCATATGTAAGGCCATTCTAGTATAAAAACCTTGATTTTTCAAGCTAAATCTTGTATTCTAGAGATTATGCAGGCTAAAACATTCGTATTTTTCGGCATTGTGGGCTCTGGCAAAGGCACCCAGATAAAGCTCCTCATGGATCTTCTAAAAGCTCGCGATGGACGAGAAATGGTTTATGCGTATCCGGGCAATGAGTACAGAAAAATAATCGAGTCTTATACCGAAACGGCAGAGTTTGTAAGAGCCACAATAAATGCCGGGCACCTCCAGCCGGACTTTTTGACCAATGCTGTGTTTATAAACATGCTCCTAAATGACATTTCGCTAGAAAAACACCTCATTGCCGATGGCTATCCTCGCACCCTAAGTCAGTCCGCATGCCTCGAAGAAGCCATGAAGTTTTATAAAAGAGAGGATGTAAAGATAATTTATATCAAGATCAACCATGACGAAGCAATGAAGCGAAACCTTTTGCGGGGCAGGAAAGATGACACAAAAGAAAGCATAGAAAAAAGATTTGAAGAATATATGAACAAGGTTGTGCCTTCAATGGAATATTTTAAAGGCAAGCCAGGGTATGATATTTATGAAATAAACGGAGAGCAGGGCATAGAAGATGTGCACAAAGATATTATTAAGGCTTTAAATTTATAAAATGGTACCGGAAACAATTGTAATTTCATTAGGAGGCTCGGTCATGGTGCCGGGCGAAATAGATATAGGCTTTGTAAAAGAGTTCAAAGAACTGATTCTTTCCCAGGTAAGCCACGGCAAGAAATTCATAATCATTACCGGGGGCGGGGATATCTGCCGAAAATACCAAAATGCGCTTCAGGGCACCGCGAGCCCTTCAAATGACGAGCTGGACTGGCTCGGCATTCACTCTACTCGCCTAAATGCTCAGTTTGTAAGGCTTTTGTTTGGCGACAAGGCTGAAAGTGAAATTATCACCGATCCTAATCTGCCGGTGAAATTTGAAAAGCCGATTGTTGTGGGCGGGGGCTGGAGGCCTGGCTTTAGCACGGATCATGATGTCGTAATGCTTGCAAAGCAGGTTGGCGCCAAGAGAGCTATTAACCTTACAAATGCTACATATGTGTACGAAGCGGATCCAAGAATAAACCCGAATGCGAAGAAAATTGAAAAAATATCCTGGGAAGATTATCTGAAAATAATTCCACAAGAGTGGACCCCGGGCATGAATACGCCGTTTGACCCTATAGCTTCCAGGCTGGCGATGGAAGCAAAACTCCCAGTAATAATAATGAACGGCAGGCCGATCTTGAATTTTGCAAACTGCCTCAACAATGAGCCCTTTTTAGGGACTGTAATCTCATAGCATATGATAATAATAAAAACTTCTAAAGAAATATCTTTACTCCGAGAAGGAGGAAAGAGACTTGCTTCGATTTTACAAAAAGTAAAAGCAAAGGTGAGGCCGGGTGTTTCCGCAAAAGAGCTTGATGATTATGCGCTTAAGCTGATAAAAGAGCTGGGCGATGCTCCTGCGTTTTTAAACTACACGCCAGAGGGCGCGACTTTGCCATTTCCCGCATCTCTCTGTGTTTCGATAAATGATGAAGTAGTGCATGGCATACCACACAAAGATAAAATCTTAAAAGAAGGCGATATTGTTTCTATCGACCTTGGGCTTCGCCATGAAGGCCTTTTTACAGACCACGCTATAACCGTGCCTGTAGGCAATCCAGGGCCGGGCGTTTTAAAGCTGATAGAGACAGCAGAGAGGGCAATGAACATAGGCATAGAGGCCGCCCATCCCGGTAATACCGTGGGAGATATAGGCTACGCTATAGAGGCATTTGTGAAAGCCAAGAGCCAGTACGGCATAGTAGAAGTCCTCTCTGGTCACGGAGTCGGGCGGAAAATACACGAGGACCCTTTTGTGCCAAATTTCGGCAAAAAGGGTACAGGAGCAAAGCTGGTGCCTGGCATGGTCATTGCCATAGAGCCGATGCTAAATAATGGCACCAAGCATGTGACCCTAGATGATGACGGCTACACCGTGCGCACCGCGGACGGCAAAAAAAGTGCCCATTTCGAGCACACGGTCCTAATTACCGACGGCGACCCAGAGGTTTTGACCAAAATATAAGTCAAAAATTTCAGGATTTTGTTGTATACTTAAAATAATGGAAGGAAAAGGTTTTAGCGAAATGCCTAAATTTAAAACTCCCGAAGAGGAGCTTAAATTTCTGCGCGAGCATGTTGCCAAGCGGGAAGAAGAGCTTATGCAAAGGGGCCATTTTGAAAAGGCGCAGGAGAATGCCATTTCCGATGTTATAGGTCAATATAAAGAAGTTCCCAAAGACGAAGCACTCCATAAAGGCAACCAGATAACCAAAAAAGAAGAAGAGGGCATAGTGCTAAAGCTCAAGCCCGAATCTCACGACTCCGTGATGGAAGAGCTTTTAGGCCTAGTCATCACAAAAGGAATCAAGAATGCTTTTTCAGTGGCAGAAGCCATGAATGATCCGCACATAGAAGATGATTTTCACCGCATACTTATCCAGTACTTAAAAAATTCTCCGATCTCCGATTTCAAAGAAAGCACGCCGATGTGGCGGGCGCTCAATATGACTCTATTTGAGATCACTCTTCCGCCCGGCGAGGATGATGCCGAAAAGCAGAAAGGCTTCAAAGAATTCATTGGGGCCATGGAGCAGTTTTACGCCGGCATGCAGTCTATCTCCGAAGGCAAGAATAACGAGCGAGAAAATTATTTTACCCTAGAAGTGGCGCTATCATCCAACACGGATGAGGTTGTGGTTTATGCCGGAGTGCCAAACAAGCATTTATCGCTTTTTGAAAAACAGGTTCTGGCTTTTTATCACAATGCAAAGATTCGCGAAGCACCAGATGATTACAATGTGTTTAACCAGGGCGGAGGCTCCGTGGGAGCTTATGCGGAGCTTACGGAGAAAGGCGTGATGCCGATCAAGACCTATGACAATATAGATCATGATCCGATGAACACAATATTAAATGTATTCTCAAAGCTAAAGACCGAAGGCGAGGGTGCGGCTATCCAGCTCCTTGTGGCTCCAGCAGGGGATAAGTTTATAAACGAATTCCATATGATCTTAGATGATGTGAAAGACGGCATTTCGGTAAAGCATGCGGCGGACAACTTTTACAAATTCAATCATGCGCTTTACAAAGCAGGCAAAGAGCTTGTCTTTGGCGCAAAAAAGAAGACAGAAGATCAGAATAAGGAAAAATATATGAAGGGCCGGCGGGCGGTGGACGAAGGAGCCGCGGAAAAAATCGGCAACAAGATCAAAAGCACTATCATGAAAGCGAATATCCGGGTCATAGCCTCGGCGGAAAGCAAAGATCGCGCCAAGGCGATACTTCGAGAAATAGAATCTTCTTTCAATCAATTTTCTGAAGCGGCCAGCAATTCTATCCGTTTTCAGGAAGAAGATGCCGGTGATTTGAAAAAATTCTTCCATGATTTTTCTTATCGGTCTTTTGACGGGGGCAAAGTATTGCCCCTAAATCTAAAAGAACTTTCCTCTGTCTTCCATTTCCCGGTAGGCATAGGCAGCCAGCCTCAGCTCAAAGAGGCAAAGTCCGGCATTGCTCCCGCTCCGATAGAAATGGGGAATGAAGGCATTATCCTCGGCGTAAACAGCTACCGTGGGAAAGACACTATGATCCATATGGCCCGCGAGGACCGCATGAGGCATTTTTATGTTATCGGCCAGACGGGCACCGGAAAGACCAATATCATGCTCAACATGATCACCCAAGATATCAAAAATGGCGATGGATGCTGTTATATAGATCCCCATGGCACAGACATACAAACGATACTTTCCCGCATTCCAAAGGAGCGCATTGACGATGTCATATATTTTGACCCTGCTTACACTGCTCGCCCGATGGGGCTCAACATGCTCGAGTACGACCCAAAGTATCCGGAGCAGAAAACTTTCGTGGTAAACGAGCTCATGGGCATATTCAACAAGCTTTTCGATATGAAAGTGGGCGGCGGAGCAATGTTTGAGCAGTATTTTAGAAACAGCGCTTTCTTGGTGATGGAGGACCCGGATTCAGGCTCAACGCTTCTTGAAATTACTCGAGTGCTCGGAGACAAAGAATTTCGGGATATGAAGCTGGCCAGGTGCAAGAATCCTATCATCAAGCAG
>CAYGDR010000004.1:0-22668 GCA_964348775.1 uncultured Candidatus Saccharibacteria bacterium
AACTTATAATACCTTATTATACCAAATCCCCGCCCGAATGTACCTCGGTACGGGCAGGAGCCTGTACCGGGCTAATCTTCCTCCCATGGCGAGAAAGCACGCATCCGCCAGGGCAGAAGGATTTTCCGCCGTTTTTGGTTATGCAATCAGCGCAGTTTATAAAATGCCGGTGGCATACGGGATTATCGCAATTTACATAATTTTCTGACTTGTCCCCGCACTCATCGCACTTGCCGACAATTTCATGTCTCGTGTCGTCAGTATAAAAACCCATGGTGACCCTGCCGTCAAAAACATAAAGCTTGCCTTTAAAATCCTCGTTCGGATATTTTTCCATGTAGCTTACTATCCCGCCATCTAGCTGATACACATCTGTAAAGCCTTGGGTAATCAAAAACCCGGAAGCTTTTTCACAGCGCACTCCCCCGGTGCAAACCGTGAGGACAGTTTTATTTTTCAAGTGAGAAATTTGCTTCACAACTTTCGGCAAATCCCTAAAGTTCTCTATCGGTGGAAGTATGGAGCCTTCAAAATGGCCCACCTTGTGCTCGTATGCGTTTCGCATATCCACGATATAAAATTCGCGTCCTGTCTTTATCCATTCATGAAGCTCTTCGGGCTTTAGGTGCACGCCAGTGATTTCGTTTGGATTTATATCACAAGTCCCAAGATTAAGAGAAACAATCTCGCTTCTCACTTTAATAGAAAGCTTGGGAAAAGCACTGCCAGTGCCTATGCTTTTCTTGAAATGAATATTTAAAAACCTCTCGTCTTTTTGAAGCTCCTTTATATATTCTTCAATATTTTCTTTGCTCCCTTCATAAGTGGCGTTTATGCCCTCGCTTGCAATTATGCACCTGCCGGTGAGTCCTAGCCGCTCACACACCTCCACCTCCCGCTCCATAACAGCCTCAGGGTCATTAATATGCACATATTTATAAAAAAGGAGAATTACGCTGTTTCTATCTGCCATATGGCCATATTATAGCCAAAAAGGCGGAAATACAAGGGTTATTCGGGCTTTCGATAGACCACCCACCAGCGGGCTGCTTTCTTCTCACTTATTCTTTCCTCCGGACCTAAAGCTATTTCAAATCCATTTTCTCTGGCGAGTTTTTCGAGTTCTTCTTTCGTAAAATAATGCTGAATCATTCCCTTTTTCCATCCAGTCAGTTCTTTCGCTGTTTGGCCAAAATCGGGAACCATTTCTGAGCGTTTTAGTGCGGAATCGTTAGTAGACCTGCATTGAAAAAGGAAAAATCCTCCCGAGCGCAGAACTCTCTCTACTTCTTTAAAAGACTGTTGTATGCCAGCCCAAGTATTATGGTGAATGGCGCCTTTTGAGAATACCCAATCAATACTCTCGTCTTTTGCAAAACCAAGGTCCTTACTGTCTCCTTGGATTATTGTTGCCTTGCCTGCCAATTCAGCTCTTCCTAAATTTTCCTCGGTTGCAGCTTTTCTTTTTGGAGATGGTTCAACTCCTATAACATTCAAACCATCTTGCACCATAGGTATCAAGAAACGGCCATCACCGCAGCCAATATCTAATGCAGTTTTAAAATCTACCCTATGTGTTTGGTAAAATTGTTCAAAGGCTGGGACTGGTATGGCATCCCGCTTTCCTTTGTACACCCAATCTTCAGCATGCTCATCCCAGCCTTCATCTGTAATCTTTCTGTTAGTTAAATTATTATCTTCCATTGCCACAACTTAATTATATAATTTATTTGTAAACCTCGCTCATTTTGCAATATGGACATTCTTCGTTCTTACCGTAAGAATTATAGTGGCATTCTCTATCCACCCACCCTCCGCTTTTTACTAAATCGTCATAATCAGCGATATCTTTAACTAACAGATCTATTTCTTCAGAAGTTATAACTCGGTCATACATAGTTTCTTTTCCAGTAGACTCTAAAAACTCCAGCCGACTCTCGCGCACATCTACCCCGGCCCATTTCGGATTCCTTTGAAGTAGATACGAATACATCGCAAGCTGGCGGAGGAGCCCGCCCATTCTGCCCTCCTCGTCTATTTTTTCTATTTCGCTTTTTCTTTTTACAGAGCCGGTCTTGAAATCCGTCACTCGAACTTCTTTAGGCCCTAAATTCTCAATCAAGTCGATCTTGCCGAAAAATTTCAAATGAGGAAAGTGGTCATCCTTTGTTGATATCGCCTCTTCAGTTTTACGGCTCGATTTTATCTCTCTGAGCCTTTTTTCTACAAAGCGGGATAGGACTGCTTTCGCCTCTCTGCCAATTCGCATGCGCATCCTTTCGTCAGCAAGTCTCCTTTCTAAAACAGATTCGATTATTATCTGGTCGAGCTCTTCAGCGCTAGGAGCATGGCTCATTTTCAAAATTTTATCTACAGAGGCATGCACTACTATCCCAAACTCCAGTATTTCAGCGGTAGGTTCTGGTATGCTAAGCAAGTTTCTCCAGTACCATTTCCAAGGGCATTCAAAAAAGTTATTTAGGAGAGATACTGATACATACTTGTCTTTGTACTTTTCTGCGACAAGCCTTGTGAGCTCTTTTATATCTTTGATTCTCTCTTCTGGTTCTGATGTTTGCGCATCCTCGGCTTTATGCCGGGAAAAAACTTCCTCAGGCAGATCTGCAATGACTTTTGCTATCTCCTGCTCGGAATCTTTGGCTGAATAATTTGCGTACGAAAGAGTGCAAAATCTCTTTGCCCTAGTTATAGCCACGAAAAGCTTCCGCTTTATTTTATCGGCATCCCCGTCTTCAATTCTTTCTTTTATGCTCTCGGGCATAGCAAACCCGGATCTCTTGCCGGAATTCAATGACCGCTCGTCCATATGGGCAATCCAGACAAATTCAAACTCAAGGCCTTTCGAAGAATGCAGGGTCAAAACTTTCACGCCTTCTTTAGAATTCGTAAGTACAGGAATGTGCTCGCCATACGAATCGAGCCTGTCGATAAACGACAAAAACTGGCCCAGGTTTATATCTTGGTTTTTCTCTGTTTCCTTTTCAATTAAATCTAATACTGTTTTTAGAATCTCTTCCGGAAGAACCAAGCTTCCTGCCTGGCCTTCTCCAAGTAAATCTTTTCCCACAACCTCAACTAGTTCTTTTAGACTTTTATTTTTTAAATCATTTTGCCATTTTATGAGCCGGCTTACCCAGGCCTCTACCGCATTGCCGTCGCCAAAAAGTGTTGTTTGGGACCCTCTTAATTTATTTAAAGAGAAATCCCGCATATTTTGAGCAGAAAGATATTTATGGGCTACTATGGGCGAAATGCGAGATGTCTTGTCAAAAAAAGAGAGAGAAAGGCTTACGGAGTCAGTCGGATCGTTAATTATTTTAAGCGCCCTAAATAAAGCGTCTACTCCTTCTTGGTCAAAAAGATGAAGGGCATCAGCGGATGAAACCGGAAGACCCATAGAATGCAAAATTTTAAGAGCCTCGCGAACTTGTGAGTTTTTTGGAACCAACACTGCGCAGTCCTCCGACTTTATGCCCTCTTTTATTTTTTTTTGTATTTCTATCCCGCAAATCTTTATCTCATCTTCGGGGTACTTTGCTTCAAAAATCCTTATCGGGTGATGCTCTTTATTCTGGCTTTTAAGTTTTTTGTCCGTCATTACGCTCTTTAAAAGCTCGTGGGATACATCCAAAATCACCTGCGTAGAGCGATAATTGTCTACAAGAGTTATAAGCTCCGCATCCTTAAAAAACTTTTTAAAACCTTGAAAATGAGCAATAGATGCTCCGCTAAAGCCATAAATGAGCTGGCGGTCATCCCCCACAACCATGATATTTGGCTTTTCCACCTCGCCCCACACCGTCCGCAGAAACTCATTTTGCACTCTGCTTGAGTCTTGGTGTTCGTCTACTAATACATATAAATATTTTTCCTGGATATCGGCGCGAGCGCTATCAGAAACTTCCGATATTTTTACCAAATTCTCTAGCACATCGTCATAATCAAGAGCATTCTTGGTTTTTTTAGCTTCTTCATACAATTTAAAAAATTTACCAGCTTCCTTGCTCCGCTCTAAGCCATCGATTTTCTGTAATGCCTCTCTTTTGAGCTCTCCTTTGCTCTCGCCCCGGCTTGAGATATTTTCTGGATCAGACTTGAAAGATTTTATTTCCTTTTCGATTTCAGCCAAAAAGCTTTCCGAATCGATCATCTCGCGCTTTAGGACGGAAATGAGCGAACGAAGATCGGAAAAATATCTGGAAGCATCTGAGCGCGGGTGAAGATATTTCCAATCATTCCCGTTTAATATTTCATCAAACAAAATCGCTGTATCCGCATCATCAAGAAGCTTTGGCGCTGTCTCTAAGCCTAGCTCCGAATAATAACTTTCAATAATTTTCATGCCGAAGCTGTGGAAGGTGGAAATGTTTATTTTTTCGGCTGTCTCGCCGATATATTCCGACAGGCGCTTTTTCATAGCCTCTACGGCAGAATTAGTAAATGTTAGGCATAGGATTCCGTCAGCCTGGGTATCTGTCTTTCGAAGAATGTTTCCGATTCGAATAGCGAGTATCTGCGTCTTTCCAGTGCCAGGGCCAGCCACTACCATTAATGGCCCGTCTATTTTATCAACTGCCTCTCTCTGCTCCTTATTTAAGTTCTTATATTCGGCTTCAAAGACTTTGTTGGTCTTGATCATTTTTCTTCTATGTTAGATGGCTTTCAAAAGCTCATTTTTTGATTTGAAGAAAAAGAAAGCGATGATGGCTATGGTAAGGACCGGAGAAAGATATTCCGGTATATGGAAGCCGAAGCTATGCAATATCATAATAACTCCAAGCACTAAAATAGAATACATCGCGCCGTGCTTGAGATAAACATATTTTTTGATATGTTCGATGTTTCGAAGCGTGAGCTCCCGTACCAAAAATGCGCCGAGGCCGTTTCCTAAAAGGATTAAGGGTACAGATAAAGTAAACGCAAATGCTCCTAAGACACCGTCGATCGAGAAAGTAGTATCAATAATCTCAAGGAAGAAAAGCTTGCTCAAATCCGAGTGAGAATTTCCAAGCAATTTTTTCTCCTGCTCTTCAGCATTTTGCTTGAAACCATGGGTTATGAAAAACAAAGTAGAGCCTACCACCGCGCCGAACCCCATTAAATTGCTTTCCTTTAGAGCAAACCAGCAAATAACGGAAAGCAAAATAGAAACCACTGCGTAAAACCACACTCCTTTTGCCATAAAAAATTTCTCTGCTCTCGGCAAGCCGTATCTCTTGTCCTCGAGGAAAAGCCAGTGAAGGAATAGGAACAGAAGGAAAACTCCGCCGGCAACTAGTAATATAGGTGCAGATTTTTCAATCGACTCGTGGACCAGCGGATCGCTTGTCCAAGCTGCGGATAGGACTTGAAGAGGAGAAAGCGAGGTGTTGAAAGCCCAGATTATTAAGAATGGCAAAAGGCCGCGCACCAAAAATACGGCTATGAACATGCCCCAAGTGAGAAACCACCTGCGAGCCCGCGCGCCCATAGTAGAGAGCACTTCGGCGTTGATTATTGCGTTGTCTATGGAAGAAATGGCCTCAAAAAGGGAGAGGCCCATAATGGTAAGCAAGGCGGTAAATATCATCCTTATATTTTACCGCGCATTGGCATATTTGCCAATTTTTGTCCTTTTAATCTTCAAGGCCAGAGCGGGCATGCCCATTTTCTCTCCCAGGCTGTTTGATATAGACCTCACGTATGTTCCGCTCCCGCATTTTATTTTAAGCTTCGCGATAAAAAATTTTGACTTGGACATTGAATGTCCAAGCAGGTATTTACGCCAAATTTTAATAATCTCTGCCTGCCGGAAGTCGCCTTTAACTTTTTTTATCCTTTTTTCAATATTTGCTAAAAGATTCTGGCTGCTTGTGGTGCGTAACCTTAAAACTTTCAAGCTTTTTACATAAACTTCCCTCTCTGGCGCTTCTATGTCTTTTCCGCTTCGGGCATAGGAAAAAAGAGGCTTGCCCCTGACCGTCTTTGACGAATAGGCCGGATACTTTTGCCTAAACTTGCCGGCAAAATGCCTTAAATTCTTTTTTATGCTTTTCTCTAATTCTGTTATTCTAATATTCTTGAGAGTATGAGAATAGTTTACTTTGCCTAAAATGTCATATGTGTCAGTGGCAAAGCCAAAGAGAACTTCAAATTCATATTCTTTATCCAAACCCAAGTATTTTTCCTTATTTTTTGTCTCCTCTCCTGCCAAAACCAAGAGAAGCCCGCTGGCCATCGGGTCCAACCGGCCGGCATAGGTCATTTTCACAACTTTATACTTTTTATTTTTCGCCCGAAAACTCTCCAAGGCCTGAAGCGGAGTCTCTCCTTCTTTTTTATTAAGGAGAATAATTTTTTTCATTATCCTACTACCACAGCACTAAAATGAGCGCCATTGCAAACAGAGCAACTAGCTGTTCTGTTGCGTTCAAAACAAAAAGCTTGAAAGGCCTGCCCTCCCAGAGGAAACTGCCGGCAGTATTGGTAAGGAAAAAACCGAGCCATACCCAGAAGGCAAGCTCAAAAGCGCCAGATACGCCCATTGCTCCTGCCATAAAGGCAAAATTCGCAAGCACATAGGCCATGATTAAAGCAGTGATAAACCCCCCAACTATTGCCTGCGTGGCAGTAAGAGGCATATTCTTCATAGACTCGTCGGTAAGCCCCATTAGCCTTTTCCACATATTGCCGAAAACCGGGCCGTACCAAAGAAAACCCACCACCATATTTGCCACACCAGCAACCAAAACCGCCCAATAGTTTATAGGAATTTCCATAAATTGAATAAAAATTTATAGCTTGTAATGCCAAAATTATAACATAATAGCTTCCTTTTTGGTAAAAATAGTGTAAATTAGAGAAATTGGAGGCGTCGCATAGCGGTCTAGTGCACCACCTTGGAAAGGTGGCATGGGGTTACTCCCATCGTGAGTTCAAATCTCACCGCCTCCGCAAAAAATTATTTTTTATATACCGCTTATGACCTCTGCCCTGTGCCTAGTAATGGGTCCAAAGTGTCCGTCTACGGGAGTGATTTTGTGCTTTATCTGAAAATTCCTTACCCCGGCCCTGGTTCTTGAACCATACTTGCCGTCGACTACACCATTTTCCAGACTGCCCTCATGCAGTAGAAATTTCTGCAAGGCTTCTACTTCTTCGCCGGAAGAACCGGATTTCAGGCTTGTTTCAAAGAGAGTGATGTCGTCCGGCAAAGAGAGCACCACTTCGTTTTGAGAAATTAAATTGAGCTTCTCGCGAGTAAACGGCGTAGTTTTTTTGGTTTCAGGCAGATTATGAACTTCCTGGAATCTCAGAAGAGCTCTCTCCGTCCTCTGGCCAAAAATCCCGTCGATCTGATTTTCTCTAGCAAAATGCCCTTCAGCCTCGAGGAGCCTTTGCAAGTGCCTGACTTCCAAACCTCGGTCTCCCTTTTCAAGCTCAGCCACAAAATGCTCGCGGGGAGATTCTTCTACTATCACTGGCGCTTTGATTATTGAAATGCTTGGAAGAGATACAGCCTTTCCCGAACTTATGATAGGGCCGCCAGCTATGCCCGATCCGCTAGAAGAAGATGTCTCTGACATGCTTGCCTTTGGGACAAGCTTTACATGTATCGGTTTTGAATACTCCCCTATCTTGTCGTAAGAATATATTGCGTAGTAATAAGGAGTATCGTTCTGCACTTGAGTATCGGTAAAGGTCTCTTTATCACCTTTATAAATAAGGAACCCGTCAGAGATAGAGGCCGGATACGCACCGGATTTTCGAACGATCTTGACCCCGGCAAAAGAATCATCGCCCGGATTCTCCCAGATAAAGAAATTTTGATTCTCGAGCCCTTTCGCTTCGATCAGGGTCGGCGGGGAAAGAGTTTTTGATTTGACTTCGGGTATATCCGTGGGCTCGGTCTCCTCAGGGCCGGAAGTGATCGGGCCTGAGGATGCAGCCGTCCCGCTAATTTGCTCGCTAACTGGTTCTTTTAAAGTGGTGAAAGAACTATCTAGAGAGTAGGTGATGTTGCCGGCTTCGTCGGTCATCACCAGGCGGTAATGATACTTCGTATTTTCTACAAGACCGGAGAGGTTGAAGGTATGGCTGGTGCGAAGGGCATTTTCGGCAGTAATTTCCCCATAGTCGGTTTTGAGGCCGTACTCGATATATGAGCGGGCTTTTTTGTCGGTCTCGGCGGAAATTGCAAAAGTGCTAGAAGTGAGAGTGCCTTCGGTGATCTTCAAAATCTCCGCAGGGGCCACGGTCTCTTTCGGCACTTCCAACGTGGCAAAATCATGTAAGTCAGACTTGGTGGCGACATTCGCACCGGAAGATGCGGACCTAGCTTTGAAATAATAAGCTGTATTTTCGGTAAGGCCGTTTAGGGTAACAGAGTGGGAAGTCTTTAGCGTGCTGTCCTTTGGGGTTAAAGTCCCCAACGCAGTACTGTCGCCGTAATTGAGCTCTGAATCAGCTGGTGCATCGGTGGTCCAAACTATCGTGGCGGAGTCTTTGGTGACATTCACCACTTCCACGCCGGAAATCACAACTTGTTTTGGTTCTGGAGATTCTTCTGGGGTAGGATTTGCGGGCGGAGTAGGTTCTGGTTCGGGCTCGGTTTCCTGGTTTTCTTCCGTTGCGGGCTCTCCCGATAGAGTCTCGGTACTGAAATTATTTTCCGAAGATTTCGCAGTATTACCCACTCCGTCGCTGGAAACAACCCGATAGAAATAAACGGTATCAGGGTCAAGGCCGGAGAGAGTGGCTGTGTGGTCTGTAGTGTAGTCTGTAACCAATGGCGTTTGGGATCCATAATCCGGAGTCGGGCCGTATTCCACGTAACCGTCGGACACCTCATCGGTAGTCCAAGAGATCTCGGCTCCATCTTCAGTAATATTTGATACGGAAACACTCTCTATGGTGGGCGGATTTGAATCGGCGGGAGTCTCTTCAGCCTCGGTGGTAAAAGAATGACCACAATAATCTGCGGTATTGCCGGAAGAATCTGTCGCGGTGATGCAGTAATAGTACAAAGTATCTGGGGTAAGTTCGGTGAGCATTACCGTATGCATCGTAGTCTGACTGGCATCGAGAGCTGCTGTATTACCATAGCTTTTAGTAGTACCGTATTTTAAAGTTGAAGAGGCAAGTTCATCCGTGGTCCAAACAAATGTGGCCATGGTCGGCTCCACGGAAGCCTGCATAACATCGGAAATGACCGGCGGTGTGGTGTCCGAAGGAGCCACTGTCTCCATTACCGGTTCGGCCTCTGGTTCTTTTGTGGAGGGTTCCTCCATGGCCGGTTCTTCCATGACGGGAGCATCCAACTGAGCAAGTACTAAAGATCCCTGAAAAGACACAACAGAAACAATAAGTCCAAAAGCTAGTATTTTTTTCATTATAGGATTATTTTTCTTTATCTATTTTTAAGATTTTCTTGGCTAGGATGAAAATAATGGCGGCGAGAATTATGAAATTGAAAAGCTCCGCCAAAAATGCGCCGTAGGTTATTTGGACCGAGCCCAAGCTGAAAGCGGCTTCCCTCCAGCCTTCTCCAGGAATGAACTGATCTATAATAGGAAAAAATAAATCCTTCACAAAAGAATTGACCAGGCTGGTCGAAGCCGTGCCCATGACGAAAGCTATGGCCAGAGACACAATTTTATACTCCCTCAAAAACTGGGCAAATTCTTTTAGAAGTTCTTTTAGCATTATTGTTTTTTGGAATGGATGCGGAGAATCATGAACATCAGAGCGCTGCCGATTATTATGCCAAAGACATTTAGCAAAAACACTATCCAAGTGATCTCGGCAGGGAAACTGCCTGGGCTAGCAATTGCGATACCGGTAGCGACCAAGGGCGGCATGAGAGACACGGCTATACCCACACCCGTTGCTGCTCCGCCGACCTTGGGGCGGACGAGACCATAAGCCGCGATAAATCCGGCAATCACCGCTATGGCGGTGGCTATATACAAATTAGACTCAAAAGTAATGAAAACAGGGTCAACACTGACATTTCCAAAACAAAGAGTTAGTACAACAGCTCCTGCAAGAGAGGTAAAAAGCGAGACAAGTAATAATAAGAAAGATCTAAAAGTTAAACGCAAATCCATCGAGACAATGCCGAGACTTAGGCCCAATATCGGATACGAGAGAGGGGCTATGATCATGCTGGCTATTAAAACAGCTATGCTGTCTAGAAAAATTGCCAAGACGGCAATCAAGATCCCTCCGACGAGGAGAACATAAAAATCCCGGTCAGGAACGATCCGGTCCAGCAGCTCCGCAACTGCTTCGCGCTTGTGTTCTTCCCTAAAAGGGCGCGGAGCATATAAAAATGACATGAGCCCATTGTACCATGCCTAAGGCAGGGAAAATACTAGAAAGTTAATAACCGCCAGAGAGAATTTTCAAAAAGTCGCCTTCTGTGAGCACTTTTACGCCTAACTTTTTGGCCAAGTTGAGCTTAGAACCAGGTTCCTCCCCAGCTACCACAAAAGAAGTATTTTTTGAGACGGACCCGGATACTTTGCCCCCGAGCGCCAAAATTTTCTCCTTGGCAATATCGCGGGACATCCCTGAAAGAGTGCCAGTGAGCACGAAAGACATGCCAGAGAATTTCCCAGCCCTTTTTTTGCCTGCTTTTTCGATGATCACTCCATTCTGCTCAAGCTTTTTTATGAAATTAAGATTATTTTTATCCTGAAAAAATTCATAGAGACTTTTTGAAACAGCTGGCCCGATATTTTCGATACTATTTATTTCCGCTAGGTCTTGCCTAGCAGAAGAGATTATTCCTTCTAGGCTGCCGAAGTGCTCCGCCAAATCCCGCGCGGTCTCTTCCCCCACATGGATGATTCCAAGCGCCCATAAAAATTTTGCAAGTGAAATTTTCTTTTTATTTTTTATTTCTTCGACTATATTCTTGGCAGACTTTTCTCCAAACCGCTCCAGCGGGGCAATATCTTCTTTGGCCAGGGTGAAAATATCAGCGGCGTCGGTGATAAGACCTTCGTCCTTGAAACGGCGGAGTATCTTTGGCCCGAGCTCGTATATTTCAAAAGCTGAAACGAAATGCTGCATGTATCTTTCGTTTTTGGCTGGACATTTTGGATTTGAGCAATAATATGCTACTGAAATACCCCCTCCCCTTCGGGACTCCCCCTTCCCAGGGGGAGAGGAATTCCTCCCCTCCTTAATAAGGAGGGGGCTAGGGGTGGTAATTTTCTTCTGCACTGTCCCGCTACAAACCGGGCATTTGTCCGGCATTTTTACTTTTTTCTCCTTGCCTGTGCGCATTTTTGTCAAAACTTCCACTACTTTTGGGATAACATCTCCGGCCTTTTCTATAACCACGGTGTCTCCTATCCGGAGACCCAGCCTTTCGATCTGATCCATATTGTGAAGAGTGGCCTTGGAAACCGTAGACCCCGCTACGGATGTAGGCTCGAATATAGCAAGCGGGGTAAGCACGCCGGTGCGCCCTACATTTATTTTCACATCTTTTACTACCGTGGTAGCCCGTTCAGCTGGGTATTTATAAGCAGCCATATATCTAGGAGCCTTGCCCACTACGCCTAGAAGCTCCTCTAAGCGAAGCTCGTCTATGGAGACCACCACGCCGTCCGTGCCGTAAGGAAAAGAAGGCCTGATTTTCTCGAATTTATCGATGAAAGAAGTGGCTCCTTCCAGATTTTTAGTTACCGCTTCATGATCATCAACCTTAAATCCTAATTTTCTTAGAAGTTCATGTTTCTCAGAATGTGTTTTTAATTTTGATTCAGATATTTCTGCAATATCATAAGCATAGAAATCCAAGTTTCTTTCGGCGGCAAGCTTTGGATCAAGCTGGCGCATGCTCCCTGCCGCGGCATTTCTGGTATTAGCAAATAGCACCTTGCCTTCTTTTTCGTTCTTTTTATTCAGCGCCTTGAGGGTTTTTTTTGACATCAGTACCTCGCCCCGCACTTCTAAATAATTTGGATATGGGGAAGAAAGCGCAAGCGGAATAGAATTTATGGTTTTTAAGTTCTCAGTTATATCCTCGCCGATAAATCCATCACCCCGAGTGGCCCCCGTTTTAAGCCTGCCATTCTCATAAATAAGCGATACAGCCAGCCCGTCGAATTTTACTTCGGAAAAATAATGAAAAGAATTCCCGGCTAAAAGCTTTTTTGTTCTTTTTTCCCAATCTTCTAATTCAACCCTCCCAAAAACATCATTCAAGGAAAGCATGCGGTTTTGGTGGCGAACTTTTGTGAATTTTGGCAAGGGCTTGCCAGCCACCCGATTTTCAGGAGCATTTGGGTCATTAAATTCCGGATATTCAGCCAAGAGCTTTTTTAGTTCTCTTTGGAGAGATTCGTAAACATCGTCTGTACTGCCAGGCGCATTTTTCACATGATATTCCTCGCGCAACCGAGCAATTTCTGCTCGAAGACTTTTTATTCTTTTTTGAGCAACCAATTTATCCATTAGAAATTTATACCAAAAAACACCTAAGGACTGAAAGTGCCGGAGCTTGTGAATGTATGGATAGTGTTTCCTCCTATAGAAGTTACCGTGCCGCCCGTAGCCCGCTGGGCGCCTGCATATCTGATGATTACGATGCCCGAACCCCCGGCCCCACCGTTATGCAATATGCCTTCTGCGCCACGCACGCCGCCACCGCCACCACCGCCATTATTGACTCCACCTCCGCCCGGTGGTTGGCTACCACCGCCTGAGATACCAATAACAGCACCGCGACCAAGCGAACCAAGACCAGAACTTCCCTGGCCCTGCGCTCCTGGAGCGCAATTGTCGGTGCAAGGACCACCACCGCCGCCGCCGCCATAGTGTGCGGTCGATCCAGAAAGACTACTCGAACAGCCATTACCGCCATACCAACCTGTAGGAAAATTTGTAACACCCGGAGCACAGGCCCCACCACCGCCGCCGCCGACGCCGAAATCTAATCCTGCAGATCCACTGAAAGCACTATTACCTCCATTTCCACCACCCGAACTATTCTGCGCAGCTTGACCACCCGTACCCCCTGAAGTCGAGACGAGGGTTCCGACAGAGCTTGCTCCCCCACTTTGACCATTCTGACCCGGACTTGAACCTCCACCGCCTCCACCGCCTACCGTAATAGCATATATTTGCCCAGAATTTACAGCCACGGAACCTGCCGCAACGCGACCACCTCCTCCTCCCCCAGCTGAATTTGAACTGCTAGAATCATAGGCGCCACCGCCGCCACCGCCGCCAACGATCAAGTACTCAACAGAAAAGCTTACAGAGGGAGTAGGGTAAGGCGTAGGGTAGATAGGTAATACAGATCTGACCACCAATTCACGCTCGGTGCGGTTTAGGCTGGTAGAATTGCAGCTTGTATCTCCGATATTATATCCGCTTGAGGTGATGACCACTGAAGGAGGACTGGAGGCGCTATTTTTCGAAACATTAACTTTGGCACAACTTAACTCCGCGCTCCCCAATCTTGGAATTACAAAATCATAAGAACTAACCGATCCTGATAAAGAAAAGCTGGGAGTTATGCTGGTGGATGCGCAATTTATGGCCGTGGCCGGACCGCCGACAGGAAAAGAGGTTCCGATCAATTTATCATAAAATAGCGCGCACTCGGCTCCGGTATCAGCCGCGAAAAATGCGTCATTGGCGTTTTTACCGGAGGTTCCGAAGCTCACCTCTTTGTATGCAATATTTGATACGCCCAAAGCAATGGCAAGAAGAATGCTCGCGATAGTCACAGCAAAGAGTATCACAAAACCACTCTTTCGCGATTGCTTCTTGGGGCGGGCTTTATTCTTTTTTGATATTAAAAAAATCATATTATTCCGCCCAATTAAATACGCTTTCAGATAAAACCATGCTATATGTGCCGGATCCTTGGGTCCAGAAGACAGTAGACAGGACCTTTATTTCATTTGCGCTGATCTGGCTAACGGCAATTTTTCTGGTAAAGCCCGAGTTCACGCCAGAAGACTCATAACCATACTTCCCTGACACAGAATCATAAAGCATCATCGGGCAAGACGCTCCGCAGGCAGTAAAATCTATTTCGGTGATGGCTTGAGAGCCGTCAGAATAATCTAAGTCCGCATCGTCGAAATAGCATCCATTTGCAACATGGCAGGATGCGCCGGTAAGTTTCGCAAAAAAAGCATTCCAGCCATCTTGAGTGCTTACGGGATCGAAAAGTACGAAAGAATCGCGCATATTCCTAATATATTCAATGCCCTCTTGGGCCAGATATGTGGCAATAATTTTTGATTTGGCATAATTAGTGTTTGAGATACTTTGGGTAAGGACCACCAGAAGGGCAAGAATAGCAATCGAAAATATTGAAACAGCTACCAGTGTTTCCACCAGTGTGAATGCCCGATTATCAAATTTTGTCAGTAAATTTTTCATAAATTAAATATCTACCAGTCTTTGAGACACCGAGGTTTGCAGAGAAAAAGGAGTGATGACGTCATTCCTTAGTATTATCCGGCCCACCAGCCTGATGCTCACCAGAGGCTGTTCCGCATTGTTGGCAATTCCTTCCGCACCCAAGACAGAAAAAGCGGAAAGCTGGTCGATTATCACTTCGTTTGGAGTAAGCTGTACGAAAGCCGAAGCTATGTAGGGGCCTTGCACGGATTTTAAGATCTTGCCATTGCCGTCAATATAATAGACCCATTGATCATTGGCATTTGAAGTAGACCCATCGGCAGTTTCAAAAGCTATGCCCCACCCGCTCGCGCAGGAGAGCGGAGACACGACTGAAGAAAGAGTGTCTTCGCCGGTAAGACAGCGATAATTGTACCCGGTTCTCAAATTCCTAGACATGTCTTCCATAATAAAGCTTAGGTTATCCATAATGGAGCGCATATCCTGTGATTTTTGGTGAAGGAGATTTGCGTTTAAAAGCGCTCCCATGCCAGCCATCATGACGATAATAAAAAGGGAAACAGAGATCATTGTCTCTATGATGGTATAACCGGTATTCAGATTTTTAATTTTTGAATTTTTCATATTTTTCTGCCAAAGGCGGATCAGCCTCTGGCTGACATTTTAATTAATCTGAATCCTGCCGGAAGGATAGATTTTTATCAGAGCAGAAACTGGTTTTGGAGAAACGACCGTGATCTGAACATAAGAAACCGTAGAAGTAAACGAAGTGGAGGATTTGATGATTGCCCCGGCATTTGGGCGCTTAAAAATTACCAGAAGGTCGTTTAAAAGATGAGGGTCAGAATCTCCCTGGTAAAATACATCTAGGCGGGAAAACCTGTTGTTTCTAGTAATAAGAATTTTATCAAGGCACTCCCCTGTGCCGGCACAGATAGTATCATCAAGAAGCTCATTTTGATTGGCATCGGTAAAAAATATGAAGCTTTTATCGTCGGTCGATTGGTTGAAATAAATTCCATAAGAAGGCTTCCAGGTCAAAGGAGAAGAGATGAGGGCCTGCTGGGCGGGCGGAGGGAGTTTGCCCGCCAAGGAAAGTTTTTGCGCCTCAACTCCCTTGAGCGCAATATCGCTTGCCAGATTTTTTATATCCACTTTTGCCTGAAAATCTCCGTAGTTAAACAAGACCACTGAAGTCATAGCTGCAAAAATGCTCAAAACCACAATAAGCTCGATATAACTCATCCCTCTGTTTAACTTATAGCTATTTAATCTCAATAAAATCATTTTTGTTTCAAGGCAATCTAAAGAATGGGAAACAGGTAGAGCTCGAAAAAGAACGCTAGCACTGCTCCAAGGGCAAGGAACGGAGCAAACGGAACTTCGCTTCTCATGCTATGCCCGCGGGAGAACAACAAGAGAAAGATGCCGAAAACAGCCCCTATCCAAAAAGATATCGCCGCTCCGGAAAAAGATCGGGAAAGTCCCAAAAACCAGCCAAGCGAGACGGCAAGCTTGGCATCGCCCAAGCCCATCCACATGCCTTTGGATATGAGCCAAAACAGAGCAAAAGGAGCGGCAAGTAAAGGACCTGAAAGAAAATCCCAAAAAGGAGGGATATGCGGATTAAAGCCATGTTGATCGAAAAAGAAAAGGCCAGAGAGAGTAAGAGCGCCTAGGCCAAAGGACATAAAATCCGGGATAATCTTGTGGCGAAGATCGTAAAAAGCGATGACGACAAGAAAAGAAAAGACAGCCGCGTAGTAAGCATAGGTGATAAGAAAAACTGGAAAATTTATAAAAAGAAGCTCCTGGAACTTCAAGAAAAGGCTCAAAAAAATAATGCCGGTCAAAAGCTCCACCGCCGGATACATCCTAGAAATTTTTGTCTTGCATGTCCTGCACCTTCCGCCTAAGGCAAGAAAGCTCACAAGCGGTATGAGCTCATACCAAGACAGCTTGTTCTGGCAGGACATGCAGGCGCTCCGGCCAGCGAGGTTCTTGCGGGTGTTCCACCTCAAGATAACCACATTGAGAAAGCTTCCGATGATGAGTCCGAGCATAAAGAATAAAATTGTGATAAGCGCAGCCATAAATATTGATTACACATACATTATATATTATAGAACTGCAAAACAAAAACCAGTCCGACTCGAGTCGGAGTGGTTTTTGTTAAGTCTTTATGAGTTTATACTAATTGCAAGTAGTGTCGTTGGCTGGTAAAAACCCGGTGACTATTTTCATAGACGCACCGGTTGAATCCACGCACCAGGAGTCAGCCGGGGTAACTTTTGTGCCAGAGCTTACTGCCCAGTTCGCGTTGTTTCCATCGACATGGCAAACAACCGTAGAAGCAGTGCCGACAAGATTTACGGCTGCGACTGTTCCACCTAGAGAATCCGCTGCCGCTTTCATTTGGTTGTAAACTACGAGAGCTGGTCCGGTTGCAGTAGAGCCAGTGCATATACCAGCATAGCTGTTTGGGCTATTTGAATCGTAAAGAATCTCAGCCTGAGCGCGGATGTTGGCCAAGTTGGCCTTGATGGCCGCGTCAGCTCCTTTTGCCCTGGCAGTGTTTAGAGAAGAAAGCACCACGGACGCCAAGATGCCGATGATGGCAACCACCACCAAAAGCTCAATCAAAGTGAAACCCAAATTCTTTCTGTTAAAGTTCATTTTTGTAATTAATTTAATGTTAATATTTCGACTTAGTTTTAATACATTCATTATAACACCCCCTAATCTGTCAACAAATGGGTTATCCCCAGTGGAATCAGGTTCTAGGTTCTAGGTTCTAGGTTCTAGAAGCTAGCCACTAGAAGCTACCCAATTCCTCCGGCCAGATTGTAAATAGGCATAAGGACTGATACGAGTAAAAGCCCTACTCCCAGGCCTAAAACCACGATCATTACCGGCTCAATCAAGCCCACCAGAGTATCGACCGCGTCATCTACTTCTCTTTTATAAAATTCAGTCAAATTCTTCAGAATACTTCCCAGAGCGCCGGTTTCTTCGCCCACTTTTACCATTTGCACCATAATTCCCGGCATCTGTTCGCCGTGGCGCTCAAACGCAGCTGAAAGGGCAAGGCCGGATTTAACTGCGTCGGCAGCATCCCTTAGCACTTGCCGATAAACATAGCTCCCTACAACATCAGAAGTTATATCTATAGACTTTACTATGGGCACTCCAGAGGAAAGCATAGTATCCATATTGTCGGAAATCCTGGAAAGGTAGAGCTTCTTGTACAAGCCTCCTATTACCGGCACTCCCAGCTTGAACTTGTCCAAATAAACTTTGCCGTGCTCTGTAGAAGAAAGCCTCCAGAGCCACACGCCTAGCAAAGCAAGAAATATCAAGACAATAAATCCATAGCTGACGAAAAAGTTTGATGCAGCAATCACGATTTTGGTATAGAAAGGTATGTCCTGGCCCGCATCCAGGATAATAGCAGAAAGCTTGGGTATGACTACCACGAACATCAGGCTCATAACCACGAAAAAAGTGAAAACCACAAAGGCTGGATAGATAAGCGCGTTTCGGGTTTTTGAATTTATGGCGTACTGGCGATCAAGGTAGCTGGAAAGATGCAGGAACACCTGGTTGAGCTTGCCAGTTTCTTCGCCTACCTTCACCATGTTTATATAAAAATCGGAAAACATATCGCCGTGCTTGCCGAGGGCTCCGGAAATGGAAACTCCGGCCTGAAGATCATCCCCGATCTGGGTAAGCTTCCTGGCAAGGAGCTTATTCTCGGAATTTGCGGCAAGCATGGAGAAAGCTTTCAAGGCCGATACCTGGGCCTCAAACAGGGTAGCAATCTGACGGGAAAGAATAACTATCTCCTTGTTTGATACTTTTTCGAAGAAAGAAGCTTTAAAAATAGATTTATTCTCGCCCTCATCCTTAATGGATACAATCACTAGGCCCCTCCTCTGCAATCCGGAAATAGCAACATCGCGGTTTGGAGCATCTATTTCTCCCTCTCTATTTACCCCTTCTTGATCTATGGATTTATATTTGAAAAGCATCCGTAAGTTATAAAGTTAAAAGCTCATAAAGTTATAAAGCCATCACAACATCCGCTCAAGGCCTTTTGGATTGAGCGAAAACTGGTAAGCATTTTCGATTGATATCTCTCCCGCGCGCACAAGCTCAAGAAGCGAGCGGTTTAGGTCTACCATGCCGCTCTCCGTGCCAGTCTCGATAACTACATCTATCTCATGAGTTCTTTTCTCGCGTATAAGATTGCTCACGGCATTGTTGTTTAAAAGAAGCTCATAGGCGGGCACCAAGCCTCCGGTGACGCGAGGCACAAGCCTCTGAGAGAAAATACCGAGAAGCGAAGCAGAGAGCTGGACCCTTATCTGCTCCTGCTGGCCGGATGGAAAAGAGTCTATGATGCGATCAATAGTCTGGGAAGCATTGTTGGTATGAAGAGTTGATAGGACAAGGTGGCCAGTCTCGGCGGCGGTAACAGCGGTGGCAATAGTCTCCGGACTTCTCATTTCTCCTATAAGTATCACATTCACATCTTCTCGGAATACTGCTTTTAGCGCGCTTTGGAAATCTTTGGTGTCGATGCCAACTTCGCGCTGGGATATGATGGACTTGTCGGGAGTGTGCATGTGCTCGATAGGGTCTTCGATAGTTATAATATTCCGAGCCTGTTCGGAATTTATGAGATGTACCATGGAAGCCAAAGTGGTGGACTTGCCCTGCCCTACCGGACCGACACAAAGGAAGAACCCCTGCTTTTTGCGGGCAATCTCCCCAAGTATAGGAGGAAGCTTTAGGTCTTTCAATATCTGCACCTTCGGCACTAGCCGAAGAACCACAGACACAAGGCCTTTCTGGAAAAAGGAATTGCCTCGAAGCCTTGCCTCGCCCCGAAAATTATAGGCAAAATCCATTTCTTGGTTTTCCATAAATTTATCTAGTTTTGCTTTTTCGAGTATTGAGGAGAGGATGCCCATCACATCATCATTTGTGAGAACTGGAAGCTTGGCTAGAAAAATAAGCTCTCCAGAAACTCGAATAACGGGCACTCTGCCCACATTCAAGTGGAGGTCAGACCCGCTCTCGCGGATTACTGTGAGCACCAAATCCTCAATCATTTTTTTATAGTCTTGCATATGTTTTAGGCCCTTTAAGGCTTAGCGCTATTTTTCTTTTCTAAAATTTGAATCACCTGCTCGATGACTTCTGCGGGGGTTGAATTTGCTTTGACTATGTATCCTGCCGCGCCAAGCGTTGTACCCTGGTCTATGTCTGACTGCTGGCTTTTGTTGGAAAGAATGATCTTGGTAGAATTCTCGGACAGCCTTTCCGTATTGATCTTGGCAAGCATTTCAAAGCCATCCATCTCCGGCATAATTATGTCCATTAGTATTACATCGGGTTTAAGCGCCCCGCGGAGCTTTTCGAGCGCCTGCACCCCGCTCCCGGCAGTGTGAACTTCAAAATTGTGCTGGCTGAATTTGAGCGCGTACATATCTAGGAGAAAATTGTCGTCATCAACTATTAGAATTTTCTTTTTTTCGCCTTCCATAAATGTAGATTAATTATACTATACGGCTACGGAGCTGCAACATCGGCCTCCTCATTTACCGCTTTCTTGGCAATATCAAAATGACTGATGAGAAAAGCGGCTACGAGCCCCACCGCAATCATGCCGGTAAAAAGGAGGACGGTTTTAAAAAAATGCCTGGTAATCACTCGATCCATTTTACCACGAAAGCGCCCAAATGAAAAAGCAGAGCTTTTTTCAAAGTCATCTGCTCTGTCGATATCGCCCCGATTGAGGCGGAGCGAGAGGTTATTTGTCTGCGACCAAATAATCCCTCGCTTCTTTTACCTAGCCAACAATGAACGACCAGCCGCCCGGCTGACTAGGCGGGCTTCTCCTCTCCTGCGGACAGGTTTGGTGGATCCCCCTGCGTGGCGCGCGTGATAGCACGGGCAACGCGCTCCCGGCGGTTGTGATTGTCGGTCCCAACGCCGCGCGCAACCAACTCAGCAATGAGCTCGCCATCCGAGCGGCCGCCTCTCTGCTGGCGACGACTCGCATCGATCAGCCCCTGAAACTGGCTGACGGTCCCGGTGGCGAGGAGCCCCGGGTTTGCACCAACTCGCAATCGATCGTGCATAGATAACCCTCCCACAGTAGTGAAACAGCAACGCACTGCTCACCATACACATAATCTAATTCCAAAAATAAAATGGCGCAAGTGCAAAACTCTCCGACCTTGATCGGAGAGTTTTGCACGATATAGCTTTTATCTCGCTCCGTAGTAATAGAGAACAAGAAAAAGAATCACCAGAAATACGAGAAGCGAGTGCAGCCTATCCCAGCGGTCATAGATGCCCTGTCTTTTCAAAAACTTGGCAAACATTTCGGTGGCCTCGCTGAAAATAATGAAAGGAAGTACCACCGCCATATACCACACAAGGAAAAAAATTAAATTCATGCGGGCTTATTTCTGAATAAGCACAGTGGCTACATTTTGAGAGCCGTCGCAGTCCATATACCAAGTAGCCGGCACAGTGGCGCTGTCTAGCTTCACAATCTTGAACCCCCAAGGCTTTATCGAATAAGTAGAGCCCAGCTTTACTGTGCGAGTGCTCGGCGAGCGATTGTCGAGCATTATAGAAGTGCCGTCTTTGTAAGTAACATTGTTTGGGCTAGCCTGGCAAGAAAGATCGAGCTGGATACGGCGGTCTTTATACTGGATAAGAGCATTCGCATATGAGAGGCTCGGCACAGAAGCGCCGGTGTTTACAGAGCCAGTCGTAGTATCTTCGCTACCTTCTGTATTTTCCATACTAGCACCTTCTTCAAGTGGCATATCTGTGCTGTCTGCGCCAGGGTATAGCCACCAGAACAACAGCGCCACAACCACGATAACTCCTGCGCTAATCCATATATTCTTGTTTGAGTCCATTTGTTTTTTAGGTTCTAGCTGCTAGGTTTTAGTAAATACCCAGAACTATTTCCTAATTTTTATTATGATTAATTGATAAATTATACCACAAACCGCAAATTTGAGAATGTCTACTGATCTGTGGTAAAAGAAAATTCATCTCCCCTCACAGTACCATGCTGGTTTCTGGCAATCACGCGGTAGAAATATTTTGTATTCGGCTCCAAGCCGGTAATTCTCGCATCTACATTTCTGCTAGCAGTTCCAGCAGGGAGACTTTCGTCGGGAGTTTTAGTGCCGATTATATTTCCAAGAAGCGAATCTTTGCTGTATTCGAACCAGTATGTAGTTTGGACGCCGTTCGGATTTACCCGGCCGTTTAGATCTGCACGGTTTTGAGTGATGCTGTCAGCTGCTACTGTGGTCACTGTAGGCTCTGCAGTATTTGACGGACCGTCGGTCGTGAAATTTAGAATAGAGCCGTTTACCGTACCAAACCTATTTTGCGCATTGATGCGGAAATAATACCTAGTGGCCGGATCAAGGCCTGTGACAGATGAGGCAACAGCTATGGAAGTAGTGCCGGAAGCAAGGGTTTGAATTTGGGTGATACTGCCTAGATTTGTGTCTTTGCCATATTCAAACCAGTACCTAGTCTCAGCGCCTCTAGGGTTTACCTGGCCACGGAGATTTGCAGAAGTTCGTTCTATGGTATTTGCACTTGAAGTACTAATGGTAGGAATGGAGCCTGTAGGATTCGGCTCGGCATTGGTACGGAAGCTTCGAGTAGTGCCATTTACAGTACCAAAGCTATTTTTAGCGGAAAGGCGGAAAAAATATTCCGTGTTTGTTTTAAGGCCAGAAATAAATCCAGGCGTGGAAATGAATGTGTAGCTAGAACCGATATTCTGATCGGTGGTTTTCTGGCCGAGACTCGAAGTCTCTCCATACTCAAACCAGTATGTGGTAGTGGCGCCATTTGGCCTGACTTCTCCAGATAGGCCGACAGCTGAAGTAGTCGGAAAAGGATTCTCCCCAGTGCGCACAGTCGGAGCCGAAGGAGACGGGATAGTCACCGGATTGGGAGTTTCGTATCCGTATGCAGAGCCTTGGTTGTTCTCTGTGCCGTTGTTATTTGTATTAAGATTCGCATCATCTGCGGAATTGTCTCTCGACAAGAGATATCCTCCGCCTATGAGTACTGCGACTACAAGCAAACCAATGATTATATTCTTTGCCATAATAATGTTAGATAGGATTATTTAATAAATCGACTTACCTATACATTATACCATAATATTAAATATATATTAAATATATAAATCAAGACACAGGCACCCTCCCCTGT
>CAYGDR010000005.1:0-10519 GCA_964348775.1 uncultured Candidatus Saccharibacteria bacterium
TTGGGTTCAGATTTCTTGCAAGATAAACATTGATAATTATATAACTTCTTTAAAGATAAGTAAAATAATATTACGAGCGAAACATATTTTTTAAAGCTCCTCCCAAAAATTCGCCTATATAATCTCTCCCTTTAATAAAAAGAGCTGCGAAGCTCGCTTTGCGCTTTGGGTCAAAAATCGATGCGTAAGGATTTGTCTTGCCGAGAATATGGCCAGAGAGCATCCGTGCAGCTATGGTGGCATAAGTCAGGCCATTGCCGGAGTATCCCGTGGCTACCAATCGATTGGGATATTTTTTGGAATAGCTGCCAATAAAAGGAAGTCCGTCGATGGTCTCGAGTATCCCCCCATCCCATCTGGTTATAATTTCATATTCCTTGCCACCCAGGATCATCTCCGCATAATCCAAAACTTCTTTATAATTTTTTTCCGGATCCATTTTGATCTCATGGCGATGATCTGCCCCGCCTATAATAAGCCGGTCCCTGCGTTCCTTCTCATCTACCCGGAAATAATGGTATGGGCTGTGGCCATCTATATACAGCCCTGTAGGCAATAAGCCTTTTGGGATCGAAAGCTCATACATATAGCTCGTATACAGGCCTTTGCGGGCAAAAAGCTCGTGAGAATGATTAAAGGGATCATAGGTAGCCACTGCCACCCACACCGCTTTTATCGAGGCCTTACTGGTCTTCACAACAGATATATTCGCATCCTTGCCATCCATGATGTCGAGAGCCTCGGTGTTTTCAAAAAAAAGCGCACCGTATTCTTCCGCCTTGGCGCGTAGCCCACCCGCATACAGGAGTGGATCGAATTTTGCCTGGTCACGGAATACATAATACGGTTTACTCTGAAAGAATGATCCGGGCAGTCCGCCATCTTCATGTATATCGATGGGAAACCCGGCCTTCTGCATCGTCTCTGCGATAACTTTTAAATCAGCCCATTCCTTATCATCATTGCCGTATATATATGCTGGTACGCGCGCAAATTCACAAAAAATATTTTCGGTGCTTATAATTTTGGAAATTTGCTCTATAGACTCTTCGCCTGCACGCACTACCGCCTCCGCAGTCTTATGGCCAAACATCTTTTCTAATTCCCGAAAATTCGTATCAACTTGAGACATCACCATAGCAGTAGAGAGCGCGGTATAGCTAGACAGACCGAGTGTACCTTTTTCAAGTACTACCACTTTCTTCCCTGCCTTGGCGAGCAGATAAGCCAAAGTAATACCAGTGATGCCGCCACCGATGATCACCACCTCAGTATCTATATCTCTATCAAGAGGAGGGTATTCTTTATTAGCCCGCCAATTCCGTTGCCAGGTACTAGTCATATGGTAATTATACCATATTTTAATATGTATTTAATACACTATTTTATCTCTAGATATTTTTCATTGCTGTATTCATTCCAAGGTCTTACATATATTTTGTATGTCCCTGGAATAAGCTCTAAAAACGACTCGCAAGGACCGCCTTTATATGATATATCGTAGGTGCAGACAGGCGATTCTAACTTAAATTTTAGATTTTCTGAATCCTGATCACGAATTCCGTATAATATTCCCCTCACTCCGTATTTATTTTCAATCCAGACATTTTTATCGCCTTCAAATCCGATCAAATTGCATCCATGCACAGTGATAGTGTCACCGATAGAAACCGTCTTGCTCGATAATGAAGTTATACTTGGTATTCCCTCTCCCGGAATTGCGCCTGGGCAATTAACGGAGGTGGGCTTCGAAGTGCCAGATTCGGTAAATTTGAAAGTAGCTAAAATAATTCGAGCTATCGAAGCATCTTGGGCTGAATACCTAAACCAAAATAGGTGCTTTGAATCCTGTACATACATAGTGTTCACTGCATTATGAGAATAATAAAACTCATACCCCTTCTTGCCATCTATGGTTACTGGGTAATAAGAAACATTGTTTTTGCTCTTAAAATTATTAACGTAAGCCTCTAAGTTAACCATAGGTTTTGGAAATATGGCAAAACTAAATGTATAACCCGCTGAACCATCCTTCTCGCTACGCATTTGGCAATAATCTTCTGAAAGCATGTCGGAGCTCGAAGTTTTTGAACCATCGCAAGGTAGAAGCAAATCCGTACCTCCTGGAATAATATGATCTATAAGATTTACCGAAACTACATCAGGAGGATATTGGAAAGAAAATCCGTATTCTTCATTGGTATATACTTTAGTAACTAAGTTAAAATCATAATTATATCCTTCTGGGATTGATAAATCTTTTAGAGTTTCATTTCTTGGTAATGTTGGTAATTGTAATTCTGAATAGGAGGACTTATTATAAACCAAGAAATAGCCAGCCACAGCTACACCAACCAGCAAGATTATAGCTGGTAAAAGATTCGAGATATTTTTATTCATGTCCTTTATTTAACCTCTATGCTGTTAATCACTACTGCGGTGACTGGCCTATCTCCATCCCCTGTCGGCGTGGATTCAATTGCTTTCACTACTTCCATCCCAGACACGACCTTGCCGAAAACTGTGTGCTTGGTATCGAGAAAATTATTATTCGCCACATTTATGAAAAACTGAGACCCGTTTGTGTTCGGCCCTGCGTTCGCCATAGATATGGTGCCGGCATCATTTTTGTTTGTCGGCTTGATCTCGTCGGCAAATTTATACCCCGGCCCTCCTGTGCCCCAAAGAGCCATTTTTGAATCATCTTTTGTAAGCGGGTCCCCGCCTTGGATCATGAAGCCTTTGATGACCCGATGAAATTTTACGCCGTTATAAAAATTTTCACTTGCAAGCTTGGTAAAATTCGCCACCGTGTTCGGAGTCATATCCGCAAAAAGCTCTATGACTATGTCTCCTTTGTTTGTTTTTAAAGTTGCGCTTGTCATTTTTTTTGTATTTTTCTCTTCATCTAAATTATTATTAATTGTTTCCGGCTTCTCTGCTACTTTCCCGTTTTCAGGCTCATTGGCAGAATAATTGTATAAATCCGAAACACTCTCCCCTCCTGTCTTAGAAAATAGAAGTACCCCGACTCCTCCTATAACTAAAACAAAAAACAATGCGATAATCCAATTTTGCTTCATAGTAATATTTTATCACAACTGCCAAATATTAAACTAGAGGGCTTTTTCATGAACCGACTTACCGGGATGGTTTGGCATAATGAGCGCCATAAGAAGATAAGCTAAAATGCCGGGTATGAATGCAGAGAAGGCGCAAAGGCCTAAATAGATCACTCTAAACAGCATCGGATCAATATCAAAATACTCCCCAAAACCGCCCCAAACCCCGAAAACTACCTTGTTTTCCCTACTTTTATATAATTTTTTATCGTATACCCTCATGCTTAGATTATACCATATTTAAGCCTCTTTTTTGTAGAAATGCGCCACCAAAACAATAGAGAGCAAAGCAATCAAGCTTATCAGAGAAAGAGTTGGAATCTGAAGATGTCCGCCAAACTCGGGTATAAGGCTCTGATAGCAAGACACTCCGGAGGCATCGCAAGGCAAATTGCCGGTATCGGCAAAATACTGCATGAAATTATGATAAAGAGATACGGCAAAAGCGGGTGCAAGAAGCGCAATAATATATTTCGTAACTCCCCTGTCTTTGTAGTAAAGTGCAACCCCAAAAATTATTGCCATCGGAAACATGAAAATTCTGGCAAGCCAGCATAGATAGCACGGAGCAAAATTTACAATCTCTGAATAGACCAGAGAAAACAGAGAAGCAGAAAAAGCTGCCAAAAATCCAAGCAAGAGAAAATTTTGATGGACAAAATCGAGTACCCCGTTCCGCTTTGGCACAAAAAGAAGCATCAGTATAAGAATGAGAGAAATTGCTAATAAGATTAGCGAACCAAAACCTAATAGGAGATTCAAATTGTGTACCGCTTGTGCTGTCATGTTTTTATTCTTGAACTTCCCCGGGAATCGCGCACCCTGTTTTCTCGGCTAGCTGGGTCAAAGGAATTTCTCCGGTGAGTCTGGAGCCGTCCGCAAACTCCCAAGTAGGATAGCTGGCAATATCCTTTTCTTTGCACTCTGGCAGCTGGCCCTTGCCATCTACCGTAGAACACTCTACATAAGGGAGAAGCTTGGCCGAAGAGCCGAATGCTTTTTTCTGAGCCTGGCAGTGAGGGCACCAAAAAGCTCCATAAAAGGTGGCGCCTTTTTCTTTCAAGCACATAGCGAGCTCGTCATATTTCCCGGGAGTAGCCGGAACATTTTCCCCGCCTCGGAGCAAGACTGCCGCAACTGTGCCCAAGACAAGGAGGGCTATGACCGAAATAAAAATTTTTATATTATTATCCATAAGTTTTATATTAGCTTCTAAGAGAAAGCGCTAAGGCCATGCCGAGGAGGCCGATGTCGCGGACAGATATTTCATTTAATCCTCCAGTGAAAAGCAGGGTGCCTACAATACCTAGCAACAGCAAGAATAATACAAAAGCTCCCATCCTGCGATAAAAATTAAACACCAGCGACAGCCCGGAGGCCACAAGCAGAATACCGTGGGCAAAAACTATAGTGTTTGCCATTTCCATCTCCGCTAAGAATGGAGGCAAATAGCCGGCCCAGGATCCTGAATCCATAATTTCATTCCCGCCGAACCAAAGCGCCACAAATCCCAAAGCATAACTTAGCACTGTTTCCCTGCTTATTTTAGACATGTTATTTAAAATAAATTATTAAGATTCGACTACAAGCATGCCTTTCATGCCCATGGCCCGGTGAGTGCCCACGGAGCAGTAATACTCAAATGTTCCCGCCTTATCAGCGGTAAATTCTAACACTTCGCTCGCCGGCGAACGGAGCTGTTTTGTAGCGGCGCCAAATTCATCAATCACAAAATCATGAAAGCCTTCAGAGTTAATAAAAGTGATCTTTACCTTGTCCCCTTTCTTTACCTTGATCGTGCTAGGGCTGAAAGAAAAGTTGTCGCCGGTAATGGTAAACTCCTTGACTGCGCCGGTGCTGACTCCTACAGATACATTTGCATTTGTATTATCGGTATCTGCCATGTCATTTGTCATATCTACGGCACCTGCATCTCCTGCCAGCATTTCTTCAGTTTGCGTGGTAGGCGCCTCTAGATCATTTTTGCTAAAAAAGAATATCCCAGCTAAGACCAAAACCAAAACTCCAGCTATTATATATGTACTTCGCATAAAGAAATTATACCACATTTCAAGCAAAATAAACAGTTTTTATATTTGTAAATTCTCTTATCCCAAGAGCTGAGAGCTCCCGGCCAAAACCGGAAGATTTTGTCCCGCCAAAGGGCAATCGAGGATCCGACTTTACTATGTGGTTTATAAACACGCACCCAGACTCTATGCTTCGCAAAAACTTTTCCGCCAAATCTTTATCCTCCGTCCACACCGACGCGCCGAGGCCAAAGCGGGTATCGTTTGCGATGCTTACCGCTTCCTCAAAAGTTTTAAAAGGCATGACTATTGCCACCGGACCAAATGTTTCTTCGTGATAAATCGCCATATCTTTTGTAATTTGAGTTAAGATAGTGGGCGGGTAAAAATATCCTTTGCCTTGCGGGAGAACCCCTCCGGCGATTATTTTAGCGCCAAGAAATTCTGCTTCATCTACCAGCCGAGCAATTTCATCTCTGATGCTTCCGGTAGCGAGCGGGCCCAGCTTTGTGCTTTTATCCATCGGATCTCCCATTTTTGTTTTAAGAAATTCATCCTTTAGCTTCTCCAAAAAATCTTTATGCAAAGACTCGTGGACCAAAAACCTTTTTGCTGCTATGCAAGTCTGTCCTGCATTCTGAAGCCTTGCGGAAACGGCATGCGGAATTATTTTTTCCAGATCCGCGTCCGCGCATACGATGAATGGATCACTCCCGCCGAGCTCGAGAACTATTTTTTTGATATTGGCTCCGGCGCGGGAGGCCACTGCCCTGCCGGCTTTCTCGCTTCCGGTAATCGTAACGGCCCTTACAATATCACTATCAATAGCCTCAAGCACTCTTTCTCCGGAAACTTTTAAATTTTCAAAAACCCCAAAAGGAAGACCAGCTTCTCTGAGAAGCTTTTCTAGCGCCATAGCGCACTGAGGCACATTTGAGGCATGCTTTAAAATTGCGGTATTTCCTGCCATGAGCGCGGGCGCCAAAAATCTAATCACTTGCCAAAAAGGAAAATTCCAAGGCATGATGGCAAGTACGGGGCCGATCGGTTCATAGCGGATAAAGCTTTCTGATCCATCGGTTTTTATTTCTTCCGGCGCCAAGAATTTTTCGCCATTTTCCGCATAAAATCTCATGCACCAGGCGCATTTTTCGATCTCGCCCGGAGAGAAAGATATGGGCCGTCCCATTTCTAGCGTTATCAATTCGGCCAGCAGTCCCTTGTCCCGTTCAAATAAATCTGCAAGCTTGTTCAAGATCTTTGCCCTCTCTAGGAAAGAAGTTTTGCGCCAAGTTTTAAAAGCCTCGCCGGACCGTTTTAACGCATCCTGTATTTCAGCCTCGGTATGCTCCGGGAAGGTTTCTATTATTTGTTCGTTGTATGGATTTTTGGAAGTAAGTGGCATAAATTTTTTAAAAATCGCAAACATTACGGCTAAGCTCTTCGGTAAATACTCGGATATTTTCACTATAGTCGACTGGCGCTTCTATCACCCACACTCCGCCTTCTTTTCTCGCTCTTTCTATAAGATAGAGAAGATCACCGGCCTTTTCCGCGCGGGCGCCCTTGGCGCCAAAGCTCTCCGCATACTTTACAAAATCCGGATTGTTAAACTTCAATCCGAAAGGCGCATAATTTTTCTCCTTCTGCTCCCATTCTATCATGCCAAATCCATTGTCATTTACTACAAGAACGACCAGATCAAGTCCTAGCCTAAGCGCCGTCTCAACCTCTGCGGAAGACATCATAAATCCCCCATCTCCGCAAACAGATAGCACAAATCGCTCCGGGTAGAGCATTTTAGCCATAATTGCTGAGGGCAAGCCTGCGCCCATGGTGGCAAGAGCATTATCGAGAAGAATCGTATTGGACGCATATGCTTGAAAGCCTCGGGCAAACCAGAGCTTGTACATGCCGTTGTCTAGGCAGATGATTCCATCCTCCGGCACAGCGCTCCGCACATCTCTGACTATCCTTTGAGGCAATATAGGAAAATTATCATTGTCAGATTTTTCATTAACCTTTTCTTCTATCTTTTCTTTTAGTTTTAAAATTTCTGCTGAGCCCGTAAATTTTTTATTTATTTTTTCAGAAAGCTTGGCAAAAGAATTTCCAATATCTCCGATAATTTCATGGGCAGGCTTGTAGTATTCGCTTTCGCCTATTGGCGAGAAATTTATATTCAATATTTTTGCTTTGCCTTGTACGAAAGGAATTTTTTGGTCTAGATCATACCCCGCTACAATAATAAGATCAGCTTTTTCGAGCACGCAATGCACATAGTCTTTGCTTGAAAGCGCGAGAGTGCCTAAATAATATTTGCTCCGCTCGTCTACGGCACCCTTGCCCATCTGAGTGCTTACAAAAGGTACATTATGTTTTTCTATAAAATCAGAAATTGTTTTAGAAAGATTTTTTCTGTTAGCTCCTCCTGCAAGAACTAAAACTGGCGCTTCTGCAGAATTTATCATCTCCAGAGCCTTTGAAACATCAGCCTGCACAGGCACACCAAAATTCGCCCGCTTAACCCTCTCTCCGGGGGCTAGGGCACCGGTCGAATTTTCGGGTGCCTGCGCCGGATCATTAGAAATATCTTTCGGCAGTTCTATGTGCACCGGACCCGGCTTCTCGTTTTTGGCAATTTCAAATGCCTCGCGAACAATTTCCGGTATTGTGTCTGCATCGATGATTTGCTTTGTGTATTTTGTGATCGGCTCAAAAAGCTTTGTCACATCTATGATCTGAAAATTGCCCTGGGTGCGCTCGCGAATCGGCTTTTGTCCGGTAATCATAATCATGGGCATCCCGCCTAAAAATGCATACGCGGCCCCCGTGGCCAGATTTGTGGCCCCTGGCCCCAATGTGGAAAGACAGACTCCCGGCTCTCCTGTAAGCCTGCCCCAAGTGGCAGCCATAAAAGAAGCGGCCTGCTCGTGCCGGGTAGAAATATATTTTATATTTGACTTAGAAATAGCTTCTAGCAAATGGAGATTTTCCTCTCCTGCCACGCCGAAAATGTGGCTTACTCCTTCCCGCTCCAGGCATTTTAGCAGTAATTCCGAAGCATTCATCCGAAAATTGTACCACTCTAAATTGAAAAATGCTAAACCAAATGCTCCTATTGATACTGGATATAACTCGGCCGAGGATTCAGCTTGATAAGCTCTTCGGGCGTAAATAAAACTGTGCCCGGATCCCAGAGATCATTTTTGTAAAATATTTTAAAGCCCGAAAACTGCACCGGCTCCTTGTGCACGAATTGCTTATAGGTGCTGATCTTTTTTGCTTTCGAGCCCCAGCCATCCATATGTATGACTATCTGCACTTCGGGTATTGTTTTGATAAGGCCCGAATTTGTTAGCATTTTTTGCGTATATCTGTGCACCACTAATATTTTCGGAGGCAGATGATTTTCGTTTACGATTTTTGCTAAGAAGTTTGCCGCGTAATTTACGTCCACAGCGTCAAAAGTGCCCACGACTTTTCCAGGCCGAATTCCGCCTTTCATGGAAAATTCCGGATCAATGCCTAAATGCACATTTGGCATTTTAAAATATTTTTCATAAACCGGAAGCTCCTTTTCTAAAGTGCTGAAAGCTACTTGAAAATCTAAAAATACTATTCCATTTATTTTCTCCGCAATCTTTATGACTTTGTCTATTTCGGAGTCCGGCATGCGGGCGCGGTATTTGCCATCTTTGCCTTCGCTCCCCTGCGCCACCACTGCGATGTAGTGAAGCGCAGGCACCACCGGCGTTGCCGGGTCTGCCATCTCCCATTTTTTTACTTCGGCGTCCAGGCGCGAAAGCATTTCATCTTCAGGGTACTCGCCAAGAGCGCCCATCTTGGTAGAGTAAAGATTTCCATAATATGCCACCACTCTCTTAAATGGCAGTATAGCGCCATCTTTTGGATACACTGTTTTGACGGGCCATAGCGGAGGAGGCACTGGTTCCGGCACGATTGGAGAATTATTCTCAGGTACAGTGCCGGGAATGGTTTCTTTGGGCGGAGGATTGTTTGCAAGCTCTAGGAGCTTTTGGTCGTAAAGCACAGTATCAAGCGGAGGATATTTGGGGACTTTCTCTTTTTCTTTTTCTTTTTTTATGACCTCGCCCTGAATATAAGAAAGTTTGCTGCCTGAAAACTCCGGAAAATATATAAAAAATAGCGCCATGCATAAAGCCAAAAACAAAAAAAGCTTGATGTAAGCGTTGGAAAAGAAACTTCTTACTTTTGCGGATAGATTATTTTTCACTGCGTGGCTATAGAAGAAGTATAGAGGAAAACAGGGATAAATCAACGAATACTAGGTCGGGGTTGTACGCCTAAAAAGGCGGGAGGTTATGGGGACAGCCACAATAATTATCACCATGCACCAGACGACGGCGAGCCAGCCATGGCTTCCTATCGGCGTACCCACCATAAGAGCGCGAATTGCTTCAATCACATGGGTTATCGGCTGGTTCTCAGCAAAGATGCGAAGCCCTGACGGCATATTCTGAGTCGGTGCGAATGCCGCGCTCGCAAAGGTAAGCGGAAAAACCACCAAAAATCCCATCCACTGCACAGCCTCGATGCTTTTAGCTAAAAGTCCTAAGATAGCAGCCACAAAAGACATGGCAAGCGTAAAGAGAAGAAGGATGCCGGTAATTAAAAGCCAATCCCCCAAATCAGCAACGGGCCTGAACCCTACCAAGAGCGCAACCAAAAGCATAATGATGGAAGACATCACATTGCGAACCAAGTCGGAACTTATATGCCCGATGATGACCGCCGAATTTATCATCGGCAATGTTTTAAATCTATCCATGATGCCCCTTCTAATATCAGTTGCGACTGAAAGCGAAGTGGTGAGTGACCCGAAAGCCGCCATCTGAATCAAAATTCCAGCCACTAAGAAATTCACATAGCTCACGCCTCCGGTATTTATGGATCCTCCGAACACATACCGGAAAAGAAGCATAAACATGACAGGCTGGATGGTAAGGCCCATGAGCTGGTCAGGATTTTTAAAAATGGGCTTCAAGCTCCTTACGATCATCACTTGGATATCAGATAGAGCCAAATATAGTTTTGAATGTTGTTTCTTCATAATGATTGGTTATATTTTTACTTCTTCGGTTGCCTGCCGGCCGGTCAGTCTCAAGAACACATCATCTAATGATGGCTTGTGCACGGACATGTTTTCGATCTCTATTTGCGCTTCATCAAGCACATCTAAAATTCTTTTCACTTCCCGCACTGATCCGTCGGTCTGCACGCTGATGCTTCTATCCTCTTTGTTTGAACGAAAGCCTTCGCCTTTGATAAGCCCCAGAGCTTTGTCAAAATTCGCATCGGTATCAATGATAATTTCCTTTCTTT
>CAYGDR010000005.1:10529-22387 GCA_964348775.1 uncultured Candidatus Saccharibacteria bacterium
CTTTTGCTTTTAGCTCATCTGCTGTCCCGTAGGCAATTATCTTTCCATGATCAAGCACGGCGATCTTGTCGGCAAGCTTGTCGGCTTCGTCCAAGTACTGAGTCGTGAGAACAATAGTCGTTCCTTTTTTATTTAAATCCTCAATTATCTTCCACATAGACAATCGACTCCTCGGATCAAGTCCGGTAGTCGGCTCATCTAAAAATACGATAGGCGGTGTTGCTACCAAGCTTGCTGCCAAATCTAATCTTCGCCTCATTCCGCCTGAATATGTTTTTGTAGCGCGAGAACCGGCTTCCACAAGATCAAAGTGGTTCAAAAGCTCGTCTGCCCGTTTGTTGCTTTCTTCTTTTGAAAGATGATACAGCCGGCCCATCATGACCAGATTTTCTCTTCCAGAGAGATATTCATCCACAGCCGCATACTGGCCGGTAAGGCCGATAATATGGCGCACCTCGTCCGCCTCTTTTTCCACATCAAAACCGCCTACCTTTATATCTCCTCCGTCAGGCTTCATAAGCGTGGAGAGAATCTTTACAGTTGTAGTTTTTCCGGCGCCGTTTGGCCCCAAAAGAGCCAGGATGCTTCCCCGCTTTACTTTTAGTTCGAGCCCATCAAGCACAGAGAGCTTCCCGAATGACTTTTTAAGGCCTCGGATTTCAATTATATTTGTATTGTCCTCCATTTATCCTTTATATGCTTCTTCTAGCTTTGCGATGTCTATTTTCTTCATTTGAAGCATCGCTTGCGTGGCTCGGGCAGAAGCTTCGCTCTCGTCCCCCATCCATTTGCTCATATCCGGCACGACTTGCCAGGAAAATCCGTATTTGTCTTTGAGCCATCCGCACTGCTGGGCGCTCGGATCTCCGCCTGCAGTCAGCTTGCCCCAAAAATAATCTATCTCCGCCTGATCTTTGCATTCAATGAGGAATGAAGTAGCCATACTCGGCTGAAAAATCGGCCCGCCGTCTAGCGCCATAAATTTCTGGCCCTCAAGCCAAAACACTTCTGTTAATACTTGGCCGTCAAATCCAGCCATCGGGCCCTCGGTAATGCCGGGAGGATAATACTTGGTGCTTTCTACTTTGGAAACGCTTTCTTTGGCGGGATTGCCGTCAAAAACAGAAACATAAAACTTAACTGCTTCTTCGCAATTTCGGTCAAACCATAAAAACGGGGTTATCTTTTGCATATGCCCGCATTATATCATTTTTAGAACTTTTTTACAAAAATTTAAATTAAATCTTTTGCGGAGATTTCATAGCGCTGGTCCTTGACCAAGATTCCGTTTGCATCTCTTTCTGAATTATTTATCCATAAATTTTTTATCTTTGCGCGCCACATTTTTTGCGGGCTTTCTTCTCCATAATAGCTTTCTGGAAGAGGGTCTTTCCCCTCTTCTTTTCTTAATCTATTGTGTATCTCGAGCCCTTCATTTACTTCATCCTCTTTTAAAATTTTGCCTCCTTCGGCTTTTATATATAGCCCCCCTCTGTCGATAAGATCGTACAAAACTACAAAAATCTGCCCAGTCCTTAGAATATTTTGCGAGTGCAAAGACTCCGGATGCGATGCCCAATAAATGTGCTCGAGCTTCGCATCATGCATAAAACGAAAAGGCGTATTGTGCGGAGAGCCGTCAGAGTTTACAGTGGCCATAGACGCATGCCGCCCTTTTTGGATCAGTTCTTTTACTCTATCAATTTTTCTTTTTAAATCTTCGTTCATAATATTGTCTCTAATTTTGCCAGTAATTCCGGGAAACTCAAATATCCTGCCTTTTTATTGAAATGTCCCGCATTTGGAATAAATGTTAGTTCTACACCCAGATTTTTGGCAAGTTCCTCGCCGTTTCCTAATGATACAAATGGATCATTGTCAGAATGAAAGACTGTAAAACTTTTTGATTTACTTTTTATATTTTCCCAGTCAAAATTAAATCCAGAAAAAGAATTATCCCGATCATAATTTAGCACCGGCCTCACTCCCACAGGCGTGCCTGTCAGGAAAACGGCTTTTACAGGATGGTTTAATTTTTCTAATACTCTCAAAGCAAATACTCCGCCCAAGCTGTGCCCGATCAAAATAGTATTTTCATCTATGTATTCCTCATATTTCTTGAGCACCTCAAACCATTCCGAAATTTGTGCTGGAACTATCGGTGGTGTCGGAAATTGCGGTACAATTACATTATGGCCATGACTTTCCAGCTCTTTTTTCAGCCAAGGAAACCAGTTCTCTTCTGGATAACCCTCTGTACCGTGAAAAATAAAAACATTAATACTCATAACTTTATTATAACAAATACCGGTACCAAATCTATTCTCATATTCGGGCGAATTAGACAATAGAAATAATGGCGCGCGCAATGCGGGGCATTTTGGGATCGAGCGAATAAAATGACGATAGACTCCTCTGCTCTTTCTCTACAATATCGGCTGCGAGCAATACTGCCAGATGCTTTGAAGTAGCTTTAAAAGATAATTTAATATGCGAAGCTATGTCGCCTACGGTTGCTTCCTTTTCCTGTTTTAAATATTTAACAATCTCAAGACGCCTTTTGTTAGCCAGAGCCTTTAACGGTTTTTCATATTGCCTCATCCTACTATTCTACCATTCGAACGAATTAAACAATAGACAGAATGTGGAGAAGGACAGAGGGAAGGTTTTCGCGGCTAACTGCTAAACCTCCCCTTGTCTGATTGCTATTGCATGGACCGAATCTGGGCGACGAGGTGCGTGTTCATCGTGTGCTTCGTGCCGTCTGGCTCACGCCAGAGCGTGTCAACGAAGATACGAATCGAGCCGCCTGCCGTTCGCAGGTACTCGACTTTGTTCGCCGCGATCCAGTTGTAGATGGTGCGGCGGCTGACGCCGACCATTTCGCATGCCTTCATGATGCTGACTGTTTGACGTTCCATGGTGCCTCCAAATTAAATAATCAGGCCTGCGCAGAAACTTGTCAAGAATTAAAATTTTGTTATTTTGACTACTTTGCCCTTTTTGTCATAGGTAGTCCACTTGCCTGTCTGCTTGCCGGCCTTGAAAGAGCCTGCGCGCATCTTTGAGCCGTCTTTGCGGAACCATGCCCACTTGCCTTCCATTTTGTTTCCAGCCATAAACCCTTTGGCCCATAGGGTGCCATCATTGTGATAATGCGTATGTTTTTTTAATGCAGGTTTTTTGGCTGGCATTTGTATATTATACCAAATTTACTTATCGAGCTTTTTATATATTGTGCCAGTGATTATTAGGAGGCCAATCCCGACAACTGTAAGATAGAGCGGGTCTACATCAAGCAAGCCAAGGTTTTTCATTAAGCCTTTTAGGCCTTCGTGAAGAGTCATCACGCCTATTAATATGAGCAGTCCGAAAGTTATCGGATATTTGCGAAAAACATTTTCAGCATGAGGCTCTATTGTCCGGTTTATCTTGTTGGATAAATTCTTAAGATGCCGTAGTATGTCCAAGCTTATTTTGGTTTCTTCTTTTTCGTTCATGTTTTTATTTAATAATTTCTTCTATTAATTCTGGAAATTCTTCGGTGCCCATATCTTTGTATATGTAATGGCCTCGGCCAGGTAAAGTGATAATCTTCCCGCCTAGGCTTTCTCCGTAAATTTCGAGGCTCTTTTTGCCATCTTCCCTTTCATTGTCTGCTGTAAACATTATTATATCTCCTATGCGATCTTTAATCGTAGCATCTATGGGAAAATTATAAAATTTTTCTTTTGTAGGATTGTTTTCTTTTGGGATTTTCCAAGGGGCTACCAAAACGAGCTTTTTGATTTTTCTTTTGGTCTCGCCCAGCCATTTTACTAAAAAAGCGCACCCGCAACTGTGCCCTACCAGAATAGTATTTTCAGAAATATCGCCCTTTTCAAATTCCTTCTTAAACTTTTCATAGTCTGCATTCCAGGGCTCCGGCATAAGGGGTGCTTCTGTCGGAACTCCTTTCAGATTTATTTGGTTTTTTGCCCACTGAATCCAGTGCTTGTAGTAAGTATGCTTGTCTGGAGTCATGAATTCTGCCTCGTCTTTCGGGCACCCATGGATAATTATGCAATTTGTTTTGCCGGCCATGGATGCATTATAGCAAAACAGAAGGTATAATATTTAAAATTATTTATCCAAAAGTAAATGCGTACAGCAGCGCGCCTTCCCCCCGTATTCTAAGCTCAAGCTCGTGTTCGCCCGGCTCGGCGTTTTTTATAAGCTTGTATAGCTTGCTCTCCCCAATTTTTACAATACCCTTATCATTTACATCTTCTCCTTTTGAAACAGAGACAAGCTTCCCATCCTGCCATACCTCCATTTCGACCGGCTTGGAAGAACTTGCCACAATGTACACCTCTTTGGCGCTATAGCGATAGGAAACAACTGCCTGGCTCACTGACTTGGCATGCTCGGGGCTGATATCCCAGGTGCCGCCAAGGTAAAGCGAATTTAATATTTTCTTAGGAGGAATAACGAAAGTCTGCTCTCCTGCACGGCCCGGAGTTCCGTTCAGAAGGTACTCATTTCGCAAAGATCCGAAATATGTTTCCGGGCTTCTGGCTTCTGTGCGGACTTCCGGCATCTCTGAAGAAGATAGCCCCCTATCAATATTTCCTGAGACGGTTTCACCTAAAAATTTAGCCCGCTCGCTGAGAAGCTCCTTGATTTTCATTTCCGTTTCATCATATGCGCCTTCGCCTATATGGTCATAGACAATATTTCCGTGAATATCAATAAGGTATTTTCTTGGCCAATAACGGTTGCCATATGCGTTCCAAGTACCGTACTCATTGTCTAAAACTATTGGAAAATTAATACCGAACTCCCGCATAGCCTTTTCTACATTTCTCTTGTCTTTTTCAAAAGCAAATTCTGGAGTATGGATGCCAATGGCGATAAAACCTTCATCTTTGTATTTTTCATACCAGCTTCTTACATATGGAAAAGTTCTTTGGCAATTAATGCAGGAGTAAGTCATTATATCGAGCAAAATTACTTTCTTTCCAACATAGTCTTTTATTTTTATGGGCTTATCCCCGGTATTTACAAAACCGGCAGGATTTACAATTTCCTTGTAAGGAATTTCTGTGTAGCCTGGGCTTGCTATTTCGCTTTGTGTTTTTTCCGGCAGTGAAGAAATTCCAAAGGACAAGTAGCCAAGCCCTAAGATCACCAGTAAAACTATTATTGCGCTGATAAAATACTCTGCTTTCATATTTTTACTTTACTTTCTGCAATAAAATCTGCTCGATCTTGGTAATGTCAAAATATCCGCCGTCTAAAATCTTGGTTTCGAGCTTTTTCTCATAGCCAGTCATAATTAGTATTCCCAAAACGATAAAAAGCGCGCCAATCCAGTGCTTGAAAGAACCGTGAGAATCAGAAATAGCTGCTAAGCGGTTGGTAAATCTTTGGCCAAGGAGCGCTATCAAAAGAAGGATCAATGAAAGGCCAAGGACATATGCGAGCATGTACGCCGTCCCAAGCCAAAAAGAAACTGGAAGCACTGATGCGAGAATCAGGAAATACGTGGGCGAACAGGTGGAAAACACCGGACCGAGCGCCGCTCCGACGATTATGTCCCCTGCCAAGCTTTTCTTTTGGTAACCCGAACCAAGAAGCTTGTTTGAGCCTGCAGATAGCCTGCTCATGCCGGGCAAACTTTCCCACAAAGAAGGAAACACAAGCAAAAGCCCGAAAAGCGCCACAATACCCCCGGAAAGATATGTCCAAAATTGCGGAGGCACCATGATGAAAATTGTTGAGGCTTTCAGCAGATAGGTGAAAATAATAATTGATCCTGCCAAAGACCCCACCACAACATACGGAGTAAGTCTGCTCCGGCCCGAAGCCGCAGAGCCAATCACTACCGGCAAAAGGGGTAAAATACATGGCGCAAGCACTGTAAGCACTCCTGCAATAAATGAGACAACTAAAAGAGTCATGTTACTTTATGTTTGCCAAGAGAGAAGCTAGGGTAGAAGAGCCTGTCCACTTTGCTATTTGTTTTCCATCTTTGTCTACCTGTACCAAGGTATGCTGATAGGTCACGCCGTATTTTTGCTTTAAGGCAGTAGAATTGTCGTAGTCAACATCAAGTATAGAAACTCCAGCAGGTATACTTTTCATATTTTGCCTTATGTCCGCATCAAGGGTCCGGCATGTCGGGCACCAAGAGGCGCGGAAAAAGAGAACCACATCGCCGGTCTCAGCGCGGGCAAGCTTCTCCGGATCATAACTCTCGTAAGACCCAGCCTTTGCCATCATATTATCCTTTTCCATCATGGCATCTTTTTCTTCCATCATCTTATCCTCGTCTTTCATCATAGACTCTTCCTTATTCTCCATCATTTTCTCCCCTTCTATCGTCCCCTTTTCCTCCATATTTAATACATCCGTCATGGCAGCATCATCGGCTTGTTTCGAGGAAAAAAGCCAGCCGGCAATGATCACAATGACTATTAAACCCAGAACCATCCACAAATTTTTATTCATAAATTTTTTTATTTAAAATACTAATATCTAAATTATAGACAACCGGTTTTGTAATGTAAAGCTTGCTTTACATTATCCTGTGGATAAACTTTAGAGATTTTTATCGGTCCAAGCACGGGTAAAAAGCTTTGCTAATATCATAGAGATAAGCGCAAGGACTAGCCATGGGTCAACAGAGTGAGAATACCCTTCTATTAAAATTCCAAGCATAAGCACTGATGCCCCAACCAAAAAACCATTTCGCCCGGCAATAGTACGATGAAAAGCATCCCGCTCGTCAGATATCTTTTCTCTTAAGATGAAACTTGCAAATATACCGAACAAAATGAAAGCTGCTGCTAGCATCCCCATAACCATCATGTCTGGCATCCAGAAATGAAATGGATTTAAGAGGAGGATAGCTGCCGCGATAAGGCAAAGAGTAATAATAGTTTCCTTTATATTATTTTTCATATGAAATTCTAAATACTTTTTCAACCGGGACTTTAAAAAAAGACGCGATCTTTATGGCTAATAAAACAGAAGGGGTGTAATTTCCTTTTTCGATGGCAATAACCGTTTGCCGGCTCACGCCGACTTTCTGTCCCAGATCTTCTTGGGTGAGATTGGCTTTATTTCGGAGTGTTGCAACATTGTTTGAGATAATTTCCTTCATCAGGATAAGCCTAAAGAAAACGGGAGCTGATGTCAACAAGGCTTTACATAGATTTTTGCTTCAGCGCGGCAATCTAGCCAAATGCTTCCGCCAATCGGTTTCAGGATAAAGAGGGATTTTGCCGCTTAGGATTTCCGAAATCGGCACCCAGACTGCATCAAACTCAAGTAAGGTGGTCTTCCACGATACTGCGCTGACTCTAGCTGCGGGACTTGGATTCGAACCAAGATGAACGGTTCCAGAAACCGTAATCCTACCATTAGATGATCCCGCAATGCGTTCAATTAGAATAATACAAAAACTGCTTTTAATCAATGCCTATTTTCCCTTAATCTAATTTTAATTTAGGCAATTTTACATCCCCTGCTTCCAGTGCTATCGTTTGCTTGAAGACCGCGCACCTCGAAATATTCGTCAACCTTTTTTCGACCCCAGGAGGTCGCTATGAAATATGACTACCGGATCCTGGTGGGCGTATTGTGCGCCCTCCTAACTCTCGGTTTGGCCGAGAGCGCAAGCGCGCAAGACCAGGAAGAGCCGCAAGTTAGCGCTCGAGCAGCTCTCGTAAGGAAGCAAATGGCCCTTAACCCGCGAAGACCGCCGCCGCAAGTCGATGAGGCTACCGCGTCGCGAATCCCGTGCGTTATGGACTTACGCGAACCATCGGGGTCAGTGGCACTTAAGAAGTGCCTTGACCTTGCTCTCGACGCGCCCGTCGGCTCGCTGATCTACATTAAGCCCCTTCGGGGTCTTTACAGCGTGACTGGCACTATGGAATGCCGAAGCCGTGAAGGAGTTGGCATTACAATCGAAGGGCCAGAGCGCGAGATTCATGAAGACAAGCTGGTTGTATTCACGGCGGTTGCCCAGCTCGGCAACGAGACGCTCTTTGATAGCCAATGTTCAAACCTGAACATGCGTTACATAGCGTTCCACGGCAACAAGACAAACCGCGACTACCACCGGCTAATCTCAGGTATTGAAGACGGCAGACCCGCTACTCATTTCCTCTGCGACGCGGACGGCTGGAGGCCGTGCAACATCTTCCTTCAGGGTTTCTATATAAACCTGAAGCTGGTGGACACCTCGGATGCTCCTTGTGGCAGCGGTATCGGTATCCGCGCCATAAAGTCTACCTTCTACTGGGTGCGATCCATGCGCAACGGCTTCGAGCCTCCAAAGATTGTGGGAGGCTTGGAAGTCCTCGTCGTTCCGGGCCTTTCATACCAGTACGGCGACGGCTTTACAAGCCTGGTATGCGTGGAATGCATCTTCTTCGAAAACGAGGCAAAAGAAAACTCCGACATAGGCTTCGCGTTCGGAGGCGGTACAGGAACAAAGGTTGTTCGCAATCGATGCGAACAATATCTGACGCGCGCCCTTGCCTGCTTCAGCACTGGCCGTTTCGGAGGAGACCTCGCGGATCCGCTTACCGGACTTTCCTACGATGGCTACCACAAGGACTCGCTTTTTGAGTCCAATGTGGCGGTTATCGTCCGAGGTCTGGCGCCTTACGCCTACAGCTCCGGTGGCTGGTTCCATTGCAACAAAAAGGAGAATTGGTGCAGGCAAGTAGTAGTGCACCACGCCGGTACCCACCGCTTCAACGAGGTAACCGGCGCTAACATCCTTGCGGGGCTAAGCGGAGTGGAAGCAGGCGACTTCAGGGAGGGCTGGTATTTCGGCGAACCCGAAAGCGACGGCCCGAACTACTTTATTCATTGCACGGTGAAAAAGAAATACGTCGTCAATGAAATCAAGCCAGCAGTACTGCTCCAGGATGGGTTCGAACGTTTCTTGATCGACGGTACAGGCATATGCCCACCGTAGAGAATTAAAAAGAAAGGAAAAAGATCAAGGCCCGGCCAGTCGTGTATACGAACTGCCCGGGCCTTTGATTTTTTCGTGGTATAATATACTCAAAAATATGGCAAACTCAATAAGCCCTGAAATATTTTATGAATTTTAAAGAAAACAAAGCAATAGCATTTTTGATAGTTCTAGGGGTGCTAGTCCTCGGCTATTTCTTATTGTCGGCCAAAAATGGCGAAGAATTTTTTTCGCTAGAAGACACAAATGAGCAAAATACAAGAGAAGAAATTTCGATTGGAGACATAGATATCAAAGAAGAAAATTTTACAGGAAGTCGGGCGATGATAACGGGCGAAAGCGAACTTGCTAAAACTGCGCAAAAATATATAGATGATACTGTAGCCGAATTTAAAAAAATGGCTGATACCGATGTGCCGGATATCCGCGAAAAATTTGGCGAGGACAGCCCGGTGGCAAATTATACTATCGATATTGATGCAAGGCGGGAAAGCGCTCCGAAAACAGACTCTATAATTATTAGCGTCTATTCATACACCGGAGGCGCAAATGGCGCGAGCTCTTACAGAGTTTTTACATCTGACAAAGAACGAGGAAATATCCTGTCTCTTTCAGACATTATAGCTAGCGACAAAAAAGAGACATTCATTCAAATGGTAAAGAAAGAACTCTTGGCTTGGAGGCCAGAGGGAGCAGAAAGCTTGGTAGTTTTTGAACAAGATGTAGACAGCCTCAAATTTGAGAATTTAGAAGATTGGTCTCTAGATGCCGAAAATCTGATCTTATATTTTGATAAATACGAAATCGGCCCCGGCGCTTTGGGTGCGATAGTCTTCCCTGTCCCCCTCTCAAAATTTGCTCCGTATTTAAATAGATAAAGAAACCGCCCAAGCCTAATCAAAAGTAGGACTTGGGCAGTATCTTTTTATTCCACTAATTTGTGCAGAGGACCCTTTTTCTAATTTTGTGATCCTACACTAGTTGTGAAATTCCCTTCTGCAGACAATCCAATGTTATTTGAACCATCGGTAGATTGGACAATGTAATAATATTTCTGATTTGACTGTAATTCTGTGATGTTGAGTGAATGTTCCGTCTTTAGGGCGCTATCAGAAACGAAGGTTGCCCCTGTAGCGTTAATGTTTAACGGAGTAGTCGTGCCAAAGAAGACTTTGCTGGTAGCAGGCTCGCTCGTGGTCCAGGTTGCCTTGGCGCTGGTAGAAGTTATTGCCGACACAGCAAGGTTGCTGATTGTTGCCGCAGTCGTGTCTGCGGTAACAATAACCTTGAAGGATGTCTCAACAGCTTTGTTTCCTGCAAGATCAGTGTAATTACATTTTACAGTAGTAGTTCCGACCGCAAATGTAGTACCAGAAGCTGGAGAACAAGTGGCTGTCTTATCTTTATCCACATTGTCTGTTACCTTCGGAGCCGTATAAGATACGACTGCTCCGGCAGAGCTTGTAGCTGTGGCAGTAATGTCTGCATGAGCTTCAATCACTGGAACTCCTTTATCTATTAATTCTGGAGTGGTAAACGACATCTCGCTAGAGAAAGTATTTTCCCCTTGCGCATTTGCTGAGCCAACTACAAAGTAATACTTGGTGTTAGCCTGCAAATTTCGTACGGCTACTTTGTGATTTAATGTTCGATTTTTTAGCATTATGTTTGCTTCGCCAGTCGTAGTTACCCCGGCTGTTGTGCCATACCATACGGAGCTATTGGCTCGGATGTCAGTGCTCCAGGATATGACTGCCTGATGTGGACGGAGAGATGCAACCTTGAGATTGCTGATCACAGGAGCTTGAGCCTCTTGTCCCCCGTTATTGTTGTTAAAGAAGGCAAAGAGGCGCTTGAAGATTGAATTTGAATGCGGGTTGTCCAACTTCTTCTGAATCTTGGCGTCAAGTTGAGCGTTAGATTCTGCTGTCAAACCTAGTCTTTCAGCCTTTTTTTGAAGGCCTGCATTCAATTCTGCCTTCATTTCTGTATTTGACTGCACCTCTGTGTTGTTTTCATCTTGATGTGCTCTAAGATTTACCCCCAAGCCTGTCCCGAGCCCAAGACTATTCTTGGCAAAGCCCACAGATGGAGCAAAGACCACTGCGAGGATAATCATCAAAGAAGCGACATATATCGTTAATTTGTTTGTTTTCATAATTTTAATTCATAATATATTAATCTGATAACTTCATGCCGAGCATAATTTAAAACACCCAGCACGCGACCTACATAATACAATGACGGACGAGGGCCGGAGCTCTTACATGGACTAAAAATCTTTTCTGGTGTATTTTGGAATAAGGCGAAAAAGCCAAGGTTAGAATAGCTAAATGTAAGAAAAGGCCTGCTTGTTCGTCTCAATACTATGAAAGCGGAATTAGAGAAGAAATTTAACGAAATATATGAAGGAGAGGGAGACGCTATATTCCGATTCTGTTTGATTCGGGTATCAAGCCGAGAACAGGCGCTCGACATAACCCAGGAGACTTTTCTCCGCCTCTGGCAGAATCTCTCGGCGGAAAAGGAGATACAAAAGATGCGATCTTTCCTCTTTACCGTTGCCCACCGCCTCATAATCGACTGGTACCGCAAGAAAAAGGCCGTCTCTCTGGAAAAGATGCAGGCTCAAAGAGAATCCGGTCTTGATGGCATTGACGGCCTTCGGGTAGAAAGTTTTGAAATAGGATCAGAGGGCAGGTTTGTGCTAGAAAAGATAGGCGACCTGCCGGAGAGTTTCAGAGATGCAGTTTACCTTCGTTTTGTGGAGGGGCTCATGCCGGAAGAAATAGCGGAAGTCCTAAATATTTCTGCCAACCTTGCCGGAGTAAGGGTAAGCCGCGGAATCGCAGAGCTCCGAAGGATATGCGGAGAAAAATAA
>CAYGDR010000006.1:0-21410 GCA_964348775.1 uncultured Candidatus Saccharibacteria bacterium
GTGATGTTTCGGTCATGCTCATCGTGTTTTGTAGACGGAGTCAGAATTGCCCTTTCGAGCTTGCTGTTTTTCTTTAAACCGTCAGGCAAAACCAATCCTCCAAATTCCCTCTGGCCTTTCTCATAATTAGACCAAATTGATGTGGAAGTTGTGCCGGTGAGATAAGTGCGCACGACTACCTCTACAGGAAAAATCTCGCATCGGCGGGCAATCAGCACATTGGGGTCGGGCATGGAGATAACATGATTTGGAACTATATGCTTTGTTTTTTCAAACCACCAAGCGCTGACTTGGTTTAGAACTTGCCCTTTAAAAGGCACAGCGGCAAGCATCCGGTCAAAAGCGCTTTGCCTGTCTGTGGTTATTAAAATCACCCTGTCCTTGGAAAAATATGTATCTCGAACTTTGCCCACTTTTTTCTCGCCATGGTTCGTAAAATTTGTCTCAGTCAGAACATCATCTATGTGCTTTTTTATTATTTCTATATCCATAATATTATTTACCAGGAGGCATTAGTACTAAATTTCCCGGTTCAAATATCACCTTCCTTTCTCCGTCCATAACGGTGCCGATATCCGCGAGTTCGTACCCTATATCTTTGCCTAATTTAATTATTTTAGCAACTTCGCTCTCGGGCACAAAAATATAATAGCCTACTCCCCAATTGAAAGTCTTTAGGCAATTTTCGAGCGACACGGCTAGGTCTTTATAAAAATATTCGCAAAGCGGAGGCACTTTGAGCCAGGAATGGATCTTGTATGTATATGGCCTCTTGTCGAAGGCAATCTTGCCTACTCCATCGCCAGTGCCTGGAAGAAGCGCGTGAACTTCTATTTTCGCATCTAGTATTGCTTCTACGAGCGCTACATAAGAACGGGTAGGGATAAGAGCCTCTTCGCCCAAAGTGTTTCCATTTGGAAGCTTGGTCAGAAATTGATCCGGAAGCTCGAGCGCCTTTTTAATTACCAAGCTGATGCCGTTTGAATGTATACCCGACGAAGCCACGCCTATGATATGGTCGCCCGCAGAAAGTTTCTGTCCTGTTATCAGATTTTCTTTTGGCGCAATAATCCCTGTGACCGATCCGCTTAGGCTCGCGATCTCCTTCACAGGCTCTTTTGGATTAATCAGATATGTGACGCTTGCGGATTCTCCTGCCGGCAGTGCCATGCCGACTTCTTCGCATATTTTTAGAAAACCGTTTGCGAAGTCGCTAGCCCTTTTCTTGTCTCCATACCAATCGCTCCGGCTGGCTTCCAGCTGGTCGGTAAAGACTACCGGCATAGCGCCCTGAGCTATGACATCGTTTACCACAATGAGCGCAGTGTCTATAGCTATAGAATCATAAAAAGATTTGCCGGTTTTCTGATACATCCACTCCGCTATCCAGTTTTTATTTCCCAAGTCTTCCTGGGTCTGGCACCATATATGAGGCAGGTCTCCTCTATATTCAAAAACGGCCCCGTGCGCATGCGTGGCCTCTTCTTTTATAAAAACACCTCGTTTGTTCGGAAATTTGAGCGTCTTTCTGCCAGCCTCGATCATCGCCATCTTAAACGGCTCCATGACCGTGTAATCAACCCCGGCTTTTGCATAGTCGCTCTTTTCTGGCATTTTATTTTTCCAAGTACTTCCTGTACCCGATTTCCCGGAGCCTCTCTCCTTTTGATTTATTTTCGGACTCAAGCTTGTCTTTATACCCTCTCATCTTTCTCTCCAGGCTCTCATCGGATACAGCCAATATCTGTACTGCCAGAAGCCCTGCATTTTTGCCGGCGTTGATGCCTACGGTAGCCACAGGCACCCCAGGAGGCATCTGCGCGGTAGAAAGCAACGAGTCCAATCCATCTAAAGTTTTTGCCTTTGTGGGTACGCCTATGACTGGAAGAGTCACCAAGGATGCCATTACTCCTGCCAAATGAGCTGCACCTCCTGCTCCAGCAATAATCACCTTAAATTCTTTATCTTTTACGGAGGTTGCATACTCATGGACCAAGTTTGGAGCTCGGTGGGCAGATGCCACGGTCATTTCATATTCTATGCCGAATTTTTCGAGAACCGCTCCAGCTTCGGCAAATATGGCGAGATCTGAATCAGAGCCCATGATTATGCCGACTTTCGGGTTTTTACTCATGAGATGATATTATCATTTTTCTTTTGAAATTAAAAGCGCCTGCTTGCCGATGTCGGTTCTCCACTGCATGCCTTCGAAAGATATTTTCTCTATCGCCTTGTAGGTATTTTTGAGCGCGTCTTCCAGATTTTCCGCCACTGCGCTGACCCAAAGCACCCTTCCGCCGTTTGTGATAATCTTGCCTCCAGAATTTTTTGTTCCTGCATGAAATACCACTATGCCGTCTTTCATCTCCGCTTCCTCTATGCCGGAAATCTCTTTGCTTTTTTCGTAAGTTCCCGGATATCCGCCTGAAGCAAGGGCTACGGAGCAAGCGGATAAATTTTTCCATCTCATCTCGAGCTTATCCAAGCGCTTATCAATAGAAGCATCCACAATATCTAAAATATCGGTTTCAAGCAGGCGCATATAAACTTCTGCTTCTGGATCTCCTAGGCGCGCATTAAACTCAAAAACTTTCGGGCCCGTATCAGTAAGCATTATCCCAGGATAAAGGCAGCCGGTAAAAGGACGGCCTTCCTGCGCCATGCCTACGATGGCAGGAGCAACTATTTCCTTCTCTACAGTTTCCATTATTCTGGAGTTCATAAATGGCAAGGGGGCTATCGCGCCCATGCCTCCGGTGTTTGGGCCGAGGTTGCCGTCATGAATACGCTTATGGTCTTGAGAAGCTGGAAAAATTTTCCACGACCTGCCGTCTGAAATGACATGGATGGAGATTTCAATGCCCTCTAAATATTCTTCAATCACCACTTCATTTCCAGAATCTCCGAAAATTTTATCGAGAAGGATTTCTTTCAAGGCCTGATCGGCTTCCTCATTTGTTTTTGCAATAATTACGCCTTTTCCGAAAGCCAAACCGCTTGCCTTTATCACTACAGGGTATCTTTGCCTGTCCACATAAAGCTTTGCTCTCTGATAGTCGCTAAATATTGCGTACCTTGCCGTAGGGATGCCGTATTTTTTCATAAAATCTTTCGCGTAGGCCTTTGACCATTCGATTTCGCTTGCAGCCCGCGTGGGCCCCCAGATTCTTATTTTTGCTTTTTGAAATTCATCCACAACGCCGACGGCTACGGGCTCATCGGAAACAACCAGTACTAAATCAACCTGCTCTTTTTGCGCAAAGTTAAGAAGCTTTTTTGTGTCTGTAGATTTGATGTCTACATTTGTACCTATCTGCACGGTGCCAGCATTTCCAGGAGCAAAAAATATCTGCCCGGCTCTAGGAGACTGGGCAACTTTCCAGCCGATAGCGTGTTCCCTTCCTCCCCCTGCTCCTATTACTAGAATTTTTCTATATGTTATCTGCATTGTTATTGTTAAACACCGAGTGTTGAACAATCCAGTTTATTTGTATATAATTATTCTATATGAGAAATATAAAAATTGCACCCGGGGAATATTATCACATCTTTAATCGAGGTATGCACAAACAAGTTTTATTTCATGACAAAACTGATTGGGTGCGATTTTTATTCCTAATACTTTATTTTCAATCCCCTGTCGTTTTTCAAAATATTAGTCGAGTTGTCAAAGAATATGTTAAACACTCGGTGTTTAACATTGAATCTGATGTTTTAAAAAAATTAACTACTAATCGTTACACGGAACTTACTTCTTTTTCAATAATGCCCAACCATTTTCATTTAATCATAAAAGAGCTGGGAGAGGGTGGCATTGCCCGCTATATGCAGAGAGTTTTAAATAGCTATACTAAATATTACAATACGAAATATCAAAAATCTGGCCATTTATTTCAAGGACCATATAAAGCTGTGCATGTTGAAAACAATAATCAGCTTCTTCATCTTTCGGCTTATATACACAGGAACCCTAGAGAAATTGCTGGTTGGCTAAATAAAGAAGATAAATATGAGTGGTCAACCTATCAAGACTTTATTGGTAAAAATCGATTTAGTGGTTTGGTTGTTTTTGATATTATTGGTGGCCAGTTCGAAAATCAAAAAGATTATCATGATTTTGTAAGGAGTAGCCCGGCAAAACTTTTAGAGGAAGATTTACCTTGGCTGGAATAAATGTTAAACACTCGGTGTTTAACATATCAACCGTTCGGATATAGTTTTATAGCATTTAATTTACACTCTTGTAGGATTTTTTCTTCATTTAGCATAACTAAAGGAATCTCTCGGTTAAATTCCTCTACGGTGCCATTCGCAAAATCTTGTAGTGCTGCAATTTGCACCTCGTGTTCTATTGGCAACACTCGCGCTGCAAGGATTTCAGCTGTATCGTTTGGTAAAATTGGTACTTGTTTTCTTTTAACAACCTTACCTTTATCAAATTCAAGCGTAGCATAATGTGTAGTTGCCTCAGTCCAAAAATCTCGATTTACTCTTCGTACAAACTCAAGGCGTGTTTCATGTACTCTCATCCCATACATTCCTGGTCCTCCAAAATCCGGTTTTCCTGTATCCAAGGGGCCATTGTGCTGGTTTATGATTCTTCCTTCAAATTCCTTAACAACATTTTCCGGAGTTAGCCTAAGAAAACCATAATGAGCTATAAAATTTATTTCTCTTTTCTTAAATTCTTCCAACATCATTTTACCGCACTCGTCTTGAGTTTTAAATTTTCTTGGGTCTATTATTAAAATATCCTTTTCGTTGATATCAAGCGCCTTTGCTTTGCTTATGGCCCCAGCATCCGGATTACTAGAAATTATTAAACCGGGTTCCACATTTTGTAGCCTGCCATCTTTACACGCCTTAATTACTGCCTCCATGGTGGTACCACTTCCAGAAACAAGCATCGCCATTTTCAATTTAGTCTTTTGGAACATCAAAATTTACTTCGCTCATGCGCTCTTTTAGGTCGATTGGGTATTCGCCCGTGAAATATGAAGTAGAGAGTTCGCTTTTCGGCAATCCTATCGACTCTATGAGGCCGTCTAAAGACAAATAGTGGAGCGAAGTTGCACCTAAAAATTGCTCGATTTCTTTAACAGATTTACTTGAAGCTATCAGGTCTTTTTGCTGTGGAGTGTCAATGCCGTAAAAATCTGGGAATTTTACCGGAGGAGAAGAAACTAGAAAGTGAACCTCTTTTGCGCCTGCCTTAAAAAGAGTCTCCACCAGCCTTTTTGAAGTCGTGCCCCGCACAATAGAATCATCAATGATAGCTATTCTTTTCCCTTTTATAACTTCCGGAAGGGGTATGAGCTTGAGTGCTACGGAGTGCTCCCGGGATTTTTGGTCTGGCTCGATGAAGGTGCGGTGCACATAGCGATTCTTTACAAGTCCTAGATGTATGGGTATGCCGGAAGCCTCTGAATATCCGAGCGCCACAGGCATAGCCGTGTCCGGCACTGGTACGATTGCGTCCACCGAGAGCTTGCATTCCTTATACAAAGCCTTACCGAAGTTTCTCCTCACATCATAAATGAGCTTTCCCTTCAGCACAGAATCCGGCCGGGCAAAATATACATACTCAAAAATATCGTGTTTTGGATTTGGTTCCGCGAGCTTTACGCTCTCTAAGCCCTTTTCGCTTATAATTATCATCTCTCCAGGATTAACTTCCCGCACGAACTCGCCCGCGACAGTCTTAATAGCGCAAGTTTCGGAGGCCACTATGTATCCATCTTTTACTTTCCCTAGTGAAAGAGGGCGCATGCCGTACAGATCGCGCATAGCCACCAGCTTATCCTTTGTCATCATGACGAGCGCAAATGCTCCGGTAAGAAGCGGGAAAACTTTTTTCACGGCATCAGATATGTCGTCGCCCTTTTGTAAATGAAAATCGATAGCGTCTGTGATGAGTTCTGAATCGCTCCTGTCATCCAACAGGGCATCATTTGATCTTAAAAATTCTTCCAAAGCTTTCACTGAAGGCAGGTTGCCATTGTGGGCAAGGGCAAAGTTTTCATTTTTATTTACCACCGGCTGTGCATGAGCGAGAGCGCCTCCGCCTGAGGTCGAATATCTATTGTGGCCTATGCCAATATATCCAGTAAGCGCATTTATATCTTCTTCTTTATATACTCCGGCTACCAACCCTGCGCCTTTGTGTGTGCGGAATTTTTCTCCGTCGTTTGTAGTAATCCCAGAAGCCTCCTGGCCTCGATGCTGAAGGGCAAACAGAGAAAAAAAGCAGAGTTTGGAAACTGGCAAATCATGGCCGTATATCCCTACGATCCCGCACTTCTCTTTGAGTTCCATCCCGGTACTAAAATTTTAAGCTGTTAATAATATTGGTCATTTTTCGTAATCAAAAATTTAGTACGGGACAGGTTATTTTCTAAAGTAATTAACTCCGTTTTTAAAAATCGCTAGGCCATCCCCCCATTTGCGCTTGTCTTTCTTATTATTTTTATACCATAACGGGCTTTGATAAACAAACATTCCACGCTCCGGGTGAGGCATCATGCCGAGCACGCGGCCAGAATAGTTCAAAACGCCCGCAATGTCATAATTTGAGCCGTTTGGATTTGCCGGAAGATTCTGGAAATTGCATATCTCACCTTTGTCGTAAGTAAAGGCAATCTCCCCGGCTTTTTTTATTTTTCCGTATTCTTTTTTCGAAATTATATAACAGCCTTCTCCATGAGCGATCGGCACGGAAAGCTTGTCTATTCCTGTAAGCCAGGGGCTCCTTGCCCTGCCATGGCGGGGTGAACCTGAAACTTTTAGGTCCACCCAGCGGTCGAGATATTTTCCGCCTTTGTTGTATGTAAGCCCGCCAGGTAAAATTCCCAGATTGGTTATAATCTGAAAGCCATTGCATATGCCGATCACAAGGGTGTCTCGAGATAAGAATTCGGCCAGCTCTTTTGACAAATGATTCTTAAATTTATTTGCATAAGCCTTTCCAGAACCGGTGTCGTCTCCATAAGAAAATCCTCCAGGAAATGCGAGGATCTGATATTCTTTCAGCCTATCCGGCTCCATGATAAGGTCATTTATATGCACTATGTCTGCGGACCCGCCAGCAGAATCAAAAGCAAATTTTGTTTCTTCTTCGCAATTTAGGCCGTATCCTGAGAGGACCATTATTCGCGGCTTACTTTTCCTTGAATTTTCAATTTTCAATTTAGTAATTTTCATTTTATTTCATGCTTTCTGAAAACTTATGATAAGCATTGTAAAGGCTCTTTACTGAAGCCTGAGCGATTTTTTTACTGTCATCCAGCACGGTAAATTTGCCATCCCCGGAAACTGCACCCAATTTTGAGTGCGGAATTTTCTTTATGATTTTTTCAAAATCTTTTGCTTTTCTCGGAGAGACTGATACCAAAACCCTGCCCTGGGACTCCGAAAAAAGCCTGGTGTGAGTGATTTTTGCCTTGCCCGGCATTTCTGAAATCGAAACTTTAGAGCCGAGCAGGCCCCCGAGCGATGCTTTAGCCAAGGCTATCGCCAGACCTCCAGAAGAAACTGATATCGCGGACGAGAGCAAGCCTTGTTCTATTGCTTTTTCTACTGCAATATATGTGCTTGTATTTTTCTCAATATCAGCTTTGGGGACATTTTTACCGACCAACCCAAGCATCTTGTAGTATTCTCCTCCGCCGAGTTCGTCATTTGTATCCCCTAGCAGATAAATGATGTCGCCGTCATTCTTAAATTCCGGCGACACAGCTTTTAGAATGTCAGGCATAACTGCCAAAGAAGAAATAAGAAGCGTGGGCGGTATTGAAATAGAGGCCGGATCCCCTTTTTGATCATAGCCCTTAAAGTCATTAAACATGCTATCCTTACCGGATATAAACGGCGTGCCATAGCCCACTGCATATTTGTGGCAAGCTTTGACTGCTTCTACGAGCTCAAAAAGCCGAGTGCCTTCATTTGAAGAAGACCAGCAGAAATTGTCTAGAATCGATAAATGCTTGAGCGACCCGCCCGCACAGACGGTATTTCTTATAACTGTATCTATTGCCGCTCCTGCCATGTGGTAAGGGCTTATGTCTCCGTAGGAAGAATAAAGAGATGAGGACAAAACCACGCCTTTCTCGGAATCAAGAAGTGGGCGAAATATCTGGGCGTCTGTATTTATCTTGCCTGCGCCGGAAATGGGCTTCAGCACCGATGAAGCCTGCACCTCGTGATCATACTGGTCGGAAATGAAAGAGTATCCGGAGGTATTTTTATGACGAAGAAGATTTAAGATGTCTTCATTGTAAGAAGATTTTTCTTCCAAATAAGGCTCTTTTAAAGTTCGAGTAAAGGATTTAGTTTTTAGATTGTGTTTTGGCAGGCCGTTGTGGAGAAATTCCATATCTAGATCCATGATTTTTTTATCTCCAAAATATACGGTGCATTTTGGCTCGCTCGTAAATTCTCCTATTATCCTAGCTTCGACCCCCCTGCTTTCCATGAGCTTGCTGAAAACCAGCCACTTTTTCTTTGGTACAGACAGCGTCATGCGCTCCTGGGATTCAGAAATCCAAATCTGCCAAGGCTGAAGGCCGGGGTATTTTAGCGGAACTTTATCTAAGTTTACGATTGCGCCTCCGCATTCTTTCGCCATTTCAGCTACTGAAGACGAAATTCCTCCGGCCCCATTATCGGTAATGCTATTGTAGAGGTTCATATCTCTAGCCTCTTTAACCAAAGCGTCAGATAATTTTTTTTGAGTTATCGGGTCTCCGATCTGTACGGCTGTGGCAGGGCTTCCCTGATCTATCTGTACGGAGGAAAAAGTGGCTCCGTGGATCCCATCGAGCCCCACTCGCCCGCCGATTACGGCTATATAGTCTCCAGGCTCCGCTTTTTTCTCATGAGAATTTCTTCCATGAACTTTTCGAGGTATTAGGCCCACAGTGCCCGCGAAAACCATCGGCTTGCCTCGGTACCTTTCGTCGAACCTTATGAAGCCGTTTAGGGTCGGTATGCCGGAAGTATTTCCTCCCGCATTTATACCTTTTATGACTCCCTCAAAAATTCTTTTTGGCAGAAGCATTTTGTCTTTTTTACTACTGTCTCTGTATAGCGCTCTCTTGTCTTCGGGATCTCCAGTGCAAAATCCATAAGTGTTGGCCACTGGCTTGGCGCCCAGGCCAAAACCCAAAGCATCGCGATTTACTCCACCTATGCCGGTGATTGCTCCCCCGAAAGGGTCGAGTGCTGACGGGCTGTTGTGTGTCTCTACTTTGTGAGTGATAAGATAATTTTCGTCGAAAACAACTCCGCCGGAATTGTCGCTAAAAACAGAAACACAGAAATCTTTCTTGCCTTTCTTGTGCCTGATCTCGTTTGTAGCTCCTTTGATGTATGTTTTATACAAGCCGTCTTTGATATCATCTATTGGATTTGCAAATATAGTGTGTTTGCAGTGCTCGGACCAGGTCTGGGCTATGGACTCGAGCTCAATGTCTGTAGGATTTCTGCCAAGCTTGTTAAAATATGCTTTTATGGCTTTCATAGAATGGATATCTAAAGCGAGCGGGCCTCGGCGCAAGCCATTTCGTCCCATCACTCCGTCCCGGCCGATTTTTTCGAGCTCTTTATCCTCTACATCCAAGGAAACACTCAAAACAGAAACCTCACTCTTTAATTTTACCTCCGGAGGGTCTAAGGGCAGATTTCTTTTTTTTTTAATTTTAGCTTTTGATAGAATCTGCACTCTTTCAATTAATGGGTTATAGAGAGACAGGCCTATTTTCTTAATGTCAGCTTCTTTGATTTTTCCGCCAATTAAAAAAATCTTCGAAGAGTAAGCTTTTATGGAGTTTTGAATACTTGGCTCGGAAGAATCCAAAATAGACTCAGTGGCCGTATGACCTACGTTATCTACAACTCCAGGTAAAAAGCCCACTTCGATAAGCCAGTCGAAATTTTTAGATACCGTATAGATATCATTTATATAGCTCTCTTCTAAAACAGGATTGGTGAGCTTTTTTGCAGCGTCTTCCAGCCTTTCTTTGGAAAATTCATGGTCTAGAAGATAGGAGTCCAGGATCTTTACTTTTTTCACTTTGCCGGAGAGGTCTAGGCCCGTGAAAGACTTTATGGATACAGCCTCGCGAGTATCAGAAAGCTTTGGGGCGACATAAATCCGGGTTATCATAGTAGTATATTACCTTAAATAGGACTAAAGACAAATCGAGAAATTTGATATAATATAGCCCTATATGAAAAATATTGTGACTGTCGGAGGCGGAACTGGAAGCTATACAGTGCTGTCCGGACTCAAAAAACTCCGAAATGTATCATTGAAAGCCCTCGTCTCCATGTCAGACGACGGCGGGTCTACAGGAGTGCTCCGAGATGAACTCGGAGTTTTGCCTGCAGGTGATGTAAGGCAATGCCTAGTGGCCCTTTCTGAACATACCGATATTGTGAGAAAACTAATGAACTACAGATTTAGCGAAGGGACGCTCCAGGGCCATAGCTTTGGAAATATCTTCTTGGCGGCACTCGAAAAAGCATCCGGCAGCTTCAACACCGGCGTGGAAATAGCTTCTGAAATTTTAAAAGTAAACGGCACTGTGATACCGGTAACTGAAAACAAAGCGGAGCTTATGGTCAGGCTTGAAGACGGATCAATATATAAAGGCGAAAATAATATTCAAAACGCTAACCTTCAAGAAGCGGAAATTTTCCAGATAGGCTACAAAGATAAAGTAAATTTGAATGAGTCCGCTGGCAAGGCGCTCACAGACGCTGATTATGTAATTCTCGGCCCAGGAAATTATTATTGCTCGCTAGTGCCAAATTTGATCGTAGGCGGTTTTAAAGAAAAAATTGCGAAGAGTAAAGCAAAACTTATCATGCCGGTCAATCTCACAAACAAGCTCGGCCACACCGCGGGCTGGGGCGTAAGCGATTATGTAAAAAATACAGAAAAATATCTAGGCAGGTCCATCGACTTTGTGCTTATAAACAATCTGCTTCCATCAAAAGAACAAGTGGAGCGCTATAGGCTTGAAGAAGGAGAAGGCGTCATCGTGGCGGATGATTTTGACGATCCTCGGGGTATTAGAGCCTCTCTCCTGTCTCCTATTATTTTCGATAAGGGCAAGGAGGATTCTATACCGAGCGAGCGCGGGTTTATTCGGCACGACGAGGACAAGCTTGCCGAAGCAATTTTAAATATTATTGAAAAATAAGATGAAATACATTTTTGATTTTGATGATGTGCTTTTTATGACCACTAAAATGTTTAAGCGGCATATGTACAAAGTGCTCGAAGATGCGGGCGTGGACCGCGAAGAGATGCTCGAATACTATCGCCAAGTGCGCGGAAAGGAATTTTCTCTTAAGAACTTTATAAAAATTCTCTTAGAAAGAGCGGGCAAAGATGTTTCCAAATCTCCAGAGCTTTACGAAAAAATAATGAAAAAGTCCAAAGATTTTACCAACACAGAGCTTATTAAAAAAGTAAAGGAACTTGGCAAAGAAAACTGCTACATCATCACAAATGGCGATGATGATTTTCAAAGAGCGAAAATAAAATACAGCAGCCTTGAACCGTTATTTAAGGGAGTGCTTGTTGTGCCGGAAAGCAAGAAAGAGGCTGTATATAAAATCTGCGACCAATACAAAGACGAAAAAGTTATTTTCGTGGACGACAAAACTATATTTTTTAATGATTTAGATTTAGAAAATCATCCGAATCTGGAAACTGTCTTGTACACGCCATAATTTTGTACAAGTATTTTGCAAAAGATTAGAATAGATAATTCGGGAATTACCAGTATCGCTCCACGACATGATGGTCTTCGGGGCCGGTGCCTACATATATGATCTTGGCACCTAAAGTTTTCTCTAAGAATTTTACATACACAAGCGCCTCCTTTGGAAGCTTGCCTCCGTAGTCAGCTAGCTTCCCTTTCCATACAGGAAAAGATTTATATACACACTTTATTTTTTCACGAGATAGATCAAATGGAACCTGGGTAGTTTTCTTGCCTTTAATTATGTAATCAGTACAAACTTTTACATTTTTGAAATTATCCAGAACATCAAGTTTGGTAAGCATTATTTTGGTAGCGTTGTTTATTTTTATAGAATAAAGCAGAAGAGGGATATCAAGCCATCCTGTTCGGCGCAAGCGCCCAGTGACAGCACCTATCTCAAATCCCTGCCTGCGCAAGGCTATTCCCTGCTCGAATTCGTCAGCGCTGTTGACTTTCGGATGTGGAAAAAGGTCCATTTCTTCAACCGCTTTTTTATCACGGCACCAATCAGCAGATTTCTCTCCGCCAAGCTCTGTCGGGAAAGGGCCTGCGCCTACTTTGGTAGTATACGCCTTTACCACTCCTATCGCTTCTCCGATATATTTTGGAGGAATGCCTAGTCCTGTGCCTACTCCTGCAGCTATAGTATGTGAAGAAGTGACAAAGGGATAATTGCCAAAACGAACATCGTGCAAAGTACCTTGCGCTCCTTCACCAATAACTGTATTTCCATTATCGAGAGTTTTCTCTACCAAATCAGCAGATTTCTCGATCCTAAGGGAACGCAGAAATTTAATTCCTTCAAAAAAATTCCTCTCTTCCTCCTTGAGCTCTTTGTCTGCGACCTTGTAGCCAAAGCTTGTAGACAACGTTTTCTTATGCTCAGTCGTTAGCATGTCATATCGCTTCTTGAAATCCGGTTCCAATATGTCCCCTACCCGTAATGCTCTGCGTAGGGTAAGGTCCGTATATGAAGGTGAAATTCCCTTGCCAGTAGAGCCGATCTTCTTCTTACCTTTTGTTTTTTCCGACACAGAATCCAAGAGTATGTGTGTGGGCATTGTTAGTATCGCATGCGGAGAAACCGACATTCTTTTTAAGAAAGAAATTTCTTTTGGTATTGTTTTAGTTTCTTGTAAAAGTGCCGGGGGATTTATCACCATTCCTCCACCCAGATGTATCTGTGCCTTACCGAAAACTCCGGACGGAATTAATTTAAACACATAACTTTTGCCTTTATGGTATATAGTATGCCCAGCATTATTTCCGCCTTGAAACCTGACAATGAGATCATCTTTGCTTAGCGTGTTTGCAATCCTGGCTACGCCCTTGCCTTTTCCCTCATCACCCCATTGAAGGCCTATAATCGGAGTAATTTGAGGTTTGGAGGAATTTTTCGCCATTTATTTATTATTTTTATAGTTAGGAGCTGGAGCCACCATGAAAATGTCATGGACATGGCTTTCCTTTAATCCGGCAGAAGTAATGGTGTAGAAAGAAGAATCTCGTAAATCCGAAATAGCCTTTGCACCGAGATAGCCCATGCCGGCTCGCAGGCCTCCGATATATTGATGAATCACCTCAGACATCGCTCCTTTGTATGCCACATGGCCAGATACGCCTTCGGGCACCAGCTTTGTGAGATCATATTGATCATCTTGGAAATATCTGTCCTTCGATCCTCTTTGCATTGCGCCAAGAGAACCCATGCCTCGGTATTTTTTAAATTTCTGCTCGTTCATGACTATTGTATCCCCCGGAGCCTCGTCTGTGCCAGCAAAAATACTTCCGGCCATGACAGTATCCGCGCCGAAAACCAGGGCTTTGACTATGTCTCCGCTGTATTTTATCCCTCCGTCTGCAATAATTGGCACTCCTAGCTTTTTGCAAACTTCAAAAACTGACGAAATAGCGGAAAGCTGAGGCACGCCTACTCCGGAAACTATGCGCGTGGTGCAAATCGAACCGGGACCGATCCCCACCTTGATCGCATTTGCCCCGGCCTTTATTAGCGCGAGCGCCGCACTGCCAGTAGCAACATTGCCGGCGACAATTTCAAGCTTTGGGTACTCTTTTCGGATTCTCTTTACTGCTTCTATAACTCCCCTTGAATGCCCGTGCGCCGTATCTACGCAGACCACATCTACCCCAGCATCCACGAGCATTTTTACATCACTGATAGAAGTCTTGCCTACGCCCACAGCCGCTCCTACACGAAGCCTGCCTTGAAAATCTTTTGTTGCAAGAGGATATTCCTTGCTCTTTCTCATGTCTCTGTAGGTAATCAGGCCCACAAGCTCGCCTTTTTTGTCTACCAAAGGCAGTTTTTCGATTGCATGCTTTTTGAAAAGAGAGTTTGCTTCGTTTATAGTGGTTCGTTCGGTGCCGGTAATAAGCTCGGTGGTCATAATGTTTTTTATCGGGGTCGAGGCATCGTTCTCGAAGCGCAAATCTCGGTTTGTAACAATACCTACGAGCTTGCCTTTATTGTCTACCACAGGCAAGCCTCCAATGTTGTGCCTTCTTTGTATTTCAAGCGCATCGCCCACAGTCGCATCAATAGGAAGAGTTACCGGATCTGAAATTTTTCCAGCCTCGTATCTTTTTACCTTAAAAACTTCCTTGGCCTGATCCGCAATTGATAAATTTTTATGGATTATGCCGATGCCTCCCAGCTTTGCCATTTCGATTGCCATTGGAGATTCGGTTACCGTATCCATGGCCGAAGACACGAAAGGAATGTTTAGAGAAATATTTTTTGTGAGGCGAGTCTTTAGATCAGTGTCTTTTGGCAGAACCTCGCTATAATTCGGTACTAAAAGAATGTCATCGAAGGTAAGACCTGCACCTAAATTTTTAGGGCCTTTTTTCGCCCCGGAAAGTTTTTTCATTATTGGTATTATACACAAAAAATCATTCCAGTCAAAAAGGCAGTTTTATTTATTCATCACATCATTTACTATTTTGCCGTCTACCATTGTGAGGGTGCGATCTGATAAAATCGCGTACTGAGATTCATGGGTGACCATGATTATGGTCTGCCCTTCTTGGTTTAAGTCTAGAAATACTTTTATCACCTGTTTCGAGGTTTCGGTGTCCAAATTTGCAGTAGGCTCATCGGCAAAAATTATTTTTGGCTCATGGGCTATAGCTCTGGCGATCGAAACTCTCTGCTGCTGGCCGCCGGAGAGCTCCGAAGGCAAATTGTGCTCGCGATCTGAAAGCCCCACTTTGGCAAGAGCGACTCTTGCCTTTGCCTTGGCATTTTTAAAATCATAGCCCTGCATCATGAGAGGCAGCATGGTGTTTTCAAGCGCAGAAAGAGAGGGCAGTATCGCATAATCTTGGAAAATGTAGCCTAAATCATTTAGCCTGATCGTGGTCCTCTCTTTTTCGGAAAGCGAAACCAAGTCTCTGCCGTTCATTATCACTTCTCCGGCAGTAGGAATATCAAGAAGCCCCAGCTGGTAAAGCAAGGTGGACTTGCCAGAACCGGATTTGCCGGTGATTGTGAGAAACTGTCCCGCCGGAACAGCGAAAGATAAATCATCTACCGCCATGATTTTTTCTTCTCCGCTTTTGAATGCTTTTGTAAGTTTTTTTACTTGCAGCATAAATATATGATAAATTTATCTCCCTAAAATTGCGCTCAGGGTGTTTTGCTTAATGACAATTTTCGCCGGTATATAGCCTGCTATTATAGTAGTGACAAGAAGTATTCCGGCTCGAAGAAGCGAGGAAGGCAGAGTGGCCACCAAAATTCCGTCAGAGAAAGGAAAGTTTATCGGATGAGCGGCAAAATATGGCTTGATAAGAAAAAATATCAATCCCATTCCAAAAAGTATCCCAAAAGCTGCATAAATAGAGGCCTGGTATATATAAGAAAAGAGCACAGCGCGCTGGTTTATGCCTATGCCTTTAAGTATGCCTATGTATCGCCTGCGAGTAATTGCGTTTACGAAAATCACAATAAAGATCGTGATAGATGCCACTACTAGGCCGATGCCGGAAATAGCGCTTCCTAATATGCCGAAGGTAGCCTTGATGTCTTTAAGAAATTTCGGGAAAGCTTCTTCCGCGGTCTGCACCCGCGCATATTCTCCCGCGCCGTTTCGAAGAAGAAAATCTTGGGCAAAGAGAGGGGTAGTGGCAGGCAGAAGCTGTATGGCAATGGATCCGGCGTTTAAGTCGCTCCGCCCGGTAAGCTTTCTCACTTCGCTTTCAAGCGCTATCACCGAAGTGTCAAATTCGTCCACCTTGGAGGACACAATGCCTTTTATAAAATATTCTTTGGAAACTTCGCCCACGGTTACTTTTACCCTCTGGCCTACTTCGATATTCTTAAGAGTCTGAAAGCCTGGAGCCTCAATAGGCGTAAATTCATAAAGGAGATTCTTGCCGATGAGGACGCTCGATTGATCCGTGCTATCTAGATATTCTCCGCGGATCACGAATTTTGAAATTCCAGAGAACCTCTCTTCTTCTTCAGGGTTTATGCCCATGAGTATTGCACCCACTCCGTCCCGCTTCTCGCCGGGCTTTATGGTCTCGCGATAATTTGACTCAACTCGAGCAGACCCGCTGTATCTCACTGTATGATTCTTGTAGCCTGGTATGGTCTTGATGATCGCTTCGATTTTTGGAGTCTGCTCGATCGCGGAGCGGTTTAAAAATGGAGAAATAACCAGATCGCCTATAGCGTATTTCTTCTGAGCATCTTCCGATCCTTGGATGAGACCGATCAATATCCCAGAAACCACGATAAGGTTTAGAAATGTTAGCGTCATGACAAAGACAATTAATGTCGTAGTCCATACATTGGCATGCTGAATATCCCGGCGTGCCAAAAACCAGCCGACTTTCAAATTCTGCGAAAAAGAATTTTCTTTTTTTATCTTGTCCTCCATCCCGTACGAAATTTTGTTAAATTAATAAATTGACCAATCCCTTACGAGAAACTTGCTTAGTGTTATTTCGTTCGGGATCCATTCGAGCTATTTTTTATTCAAGGCTACTTCTTCCCCTTCGCTCAATCCTGAAATTATTTCAATTAAGTTACTGTCTCCTTTGAATCCGGTAATAACTTCTCTCTCTTCATAGGCTTTCTTGTCCACCAAAACCTGCACGAAAGACTTGCCGTCTTTTTCCTTTATAGCGACAGCGGGAATAGAAAGCACATTCTTTGCCTCTCCGGCGAGCACCTCGATATTTGCATTCATGCCTGGGCGCACGGCAGGGTCGGAGTTTTTTATGGAGACTTTTATCTTGTAATTTACCACACCATCGGATGTCTCCGCAGATGGATCAATCAGTGCTACTGTGCCAGTGAGCTTTCGGCTGCCGCCAAAAGCATCAAATGATATATCTACCGCCTGGCCGATCTTGAGAGACGCAATGTCAGATTCATTGATTAGTGCTTCTATGTATAGGCTTCCCACATCCTGCAAAGTAATTACCGGCTTATTTGCCTCGGCGAGTTCGCCATACCTTACATCAACTTTTGTTATGGTACCTCGCGCAGGAGTTCGAATGATAGTATGTTCAAAATTTGCCTGGGCGATCTCCAGCTCGCCCTGCGCTGAAAGTATGTCTGCCTTTGCAAGATCTATTTCAGGCTGGCGGGCGCTTGATTTTTTAACTACAAGTTCTGCTTCTTTTTGATTTATGATATCCTGCGCAGAGCCTGCCGCGGATTCTTTAGTTTTCACTGCAACCTCATATTTATCATAATCGCTACTTAGCTTAGAACTTTGAAAAGCCTTATAGGCATTTTCCACTAAAAGATTTTGCTCCGCTAAAACTCTTTCATAATCATCTTTTGCATTTTTGAGCGCTACTTCTGCGAGCTTGATTTCTTCATTTGAGGCTCCAGCCAGGATTTTCTGGTATTTTGCTTCTGCAGCTGCCAGCCCCCCGCGGGCTTTTGTAAGCGAAGCGGACACATTGCTTTGGTCTAAAGCGGCCAAAACTGCTCCGGCTCCCACCTTGTCGCCTACTTTTATTCTAAGGCTTTTTACCAATCCGCTCGCAGAAAAAGACAGGTCGAGCTCAGTATTTGAGACTACCTGGCCAGTAGCCAAGACTGTGTCCTTTAGGTCTCCCTGCTTTACAGTGTCATGCATCACGCCTCTAGTGATGTCTTTTGGCCCAAATCCCTTATATGCTAAAAAGACCACCAAGAGTAGAATCAGCCCATAAATAATTTTCCGGCTTGTTGACCAGTTCCAAATTTTATCCTTGGTTCTCGAGCCAAAATATTTTAATTTTTGCATAGGTAAAAAGACTATAGCACAATTATTTTAAGAAATGAATTAGGGTATTTTGACTCTCTCTTTGAGCAGAAGCGCGCGTTTGGTTTTTGTGCCGCCTTTGCCGGAATACCCGCCCAAGGTGCCATCGCTCCGGACCACTCTGTGGCAAGGTATTTCTACCAGAAGAGGATTTGCAGCCACTGCATTTGCCAATGCTCGCACAGCCTTTGGCCTGCCAACTTTTTGCGCCAACTCTTTATATGTGAGAACCTTTCCTCTTGGAATTTTACACAATGCGCTCCAAACTTTTTTCTGGAAAGGAGTGCCTTTTATTTTATTAAAATCAATTTTTTTCACCTCCTAAATATAACATATTCAACCCTCCTGCAATTCTGCTGTGATGACCAGCCTCTCGGAATGGGTGCGAAGCTCTTTGATAATGCTTCCGGTGCATGTTATGAGCTTTATAAGTTTTCCGCCCTTGTCTTGAAATACTTCTTCTGGGGCGCTATTGTATGGATAAATTTTTCTGCCGGTAACTATAAAATGGAGGCGCTTTCCCTCTTTGGTTTCTATAAAAATGTCTGCGCCGTTCTGTAGATTTTCCAACTTACCGAAAACCGCAGGCATTGCTATGCCATTGTTCACATGCCCTGCGAGCACCGCGCTGCCTGTATCTCCCGGAAAAGCCCCATATTTATACCAGCCTACTTCCGAAAATTTTGTGGGAGCTGCCATATTACCTTTTCTGGTAAGTCCGACTTCTTGGATTTTTGCACTTACTTTTATGTCAGGAATTATTATCCGCATCGAAGCAGCTTTTAGTTCTTCCTTTTTTATGACGGCTGCTGGCAAAGAGCTGTCTTCGGCATCGGGAGTATTTTCTTCTGTCGCAGTCCCTCTTGATTCAGCTATAGCTTCCTGTTCAACTTCAGGCGGAAGAGAAATTTCATCGGATGGGAAATAATAGAAAGCTCGCACATATAAAACCCCGAATAGAATAATCGCGGCCATCGTGAGCAAAGCTGTAATAATTTTTTTTGATTGCAGTGTCATATAAATGCATAATAGATCAAAAAACGGATGCCTGTCCAGACACCCGTTTTTGATCTAGAAATCCTCTATAGAGCGTCTGGGCTCTTAGACAAACGAGTCAAGCCGAAGGTTGCAGCTATGCCGGAAGCTAGAAGGAAAATCACCTTCGCTACCGCGTCGCCGCCGGCTCCGGTCGTAGGCAGACCCGGAATTACTACTGGGGGAACAGTATTAGGGTCTATAGTTGCCACAGCTGTGCCATTACATGGAGCGCCAGTGATCGTGCTGTAGCCGAATACTGAAGAACAGCCGGCCAGGAATGAAATAGCTACTGGACCGCCCGAGCAAGGAACTCCGGTGGTAATACTGAATCCCAAAGCTGTAGTACAGCCAGGCAGAGGTCCGACGATGACAGTTCCAGTACCGCTACATGGAAGGCCAGTTGTGATGCTGTATCCCAGAGCGGACGAACAACCCGAAGGGAAAGTAGCTACCTGGGCATCCGCATTTGGTGCGCCCAAGAATCCTACCCCAAACACGACTGCGAGCAATAAGACTAAGCTGAAAAATTTATTAGCCATAATTTTATTAAATCTTTATTAAAGACTATGAATATAAATTAACTATTAATATAACGACCTTTGCCTTTACATTATAGCAATTTAATAAAAATTTAACAATAGCAAGTTATCCCCTTTATTAAAAAGAGATTAATTTTTAATATTCGATAGTTATCGGGAATGATATTGAGGCATCATGCTCAGGGAGCCCGGAAGCATTGTCTTTATGAAGCACGAGAGTTGCCGGGCCGATATAAGACTCTGGAGCCTTGATGGGTTCGCTTTTGAACGGCACGAATTCTGTAGTCATCCACTCCCCTTGCGCTGTTGCATAAGTCTGCGCCAGCACTTTGCCATCTTTGCCGAGAAGAGTAATTGGAAACGAAGCTTCGAAAAACCAATTGCCTCGAGCGCGGCCTATGGCATAAAATTCTTTGCCGACGACAGCCCCTGGAAATGGCAGCTCCGGCACGATCATATCATCTGATGCATTTACATAAGTTATCTTTGAGTTAATCTCTTCTGTAATTTCTTCAGTAGGATTTTCTATTGTTTGTACGGAGATGTTAGGGAGGAAATAAATTCCTATGCCGAAGAGGATCACAGCAGCTAGGCCGTATAAGATATATTTGCTATTCATGTGCTAATTATATCACAAAAATATTCTGCTTTAAGATCTGAGAGCCGTCAGAGTTGAAAGTAAAAGCGCATTTAAGTTTCTCGCCTGCAAAAACTCTTGGCATCCAGAGTATATCGTCAATCCACATATCGCCGTATGGAATCTCATCTATCTTGCACCATCTTGGCTTCATTTCTTCTGTCTCCATCGGCTCTCCTTGCCATTTCTCTAAGAAAAAAATGTGCACATGTTGGTCCCACTCTTCTTTTCCATCAAAAAAGAAGTCTATGTCCGCCACTTTCTCTAGATCCTCTCCTTTTATATCCACGCAAATTTCTTCCTTAGTTTCCCTTACTGCGTTTTCAAATACTGTTTCATTGCCTTCCAGCTTGCCTCCGATTCCGTTCCACTTGCCGGCTCCTAGTCCGCGCTTCTTCATAGCCAAAAGAATTTCTCCCTCTTTCGGCTTGTATAGATATATGAGAGTCGTGTCTTGCATTTTAGCTTTCAAAATCACTTAAATCGATCTCCATTTTGTACTGGCTAGGAACTGACCTACCTGACAAATTTTTTCCCCAAACCGCGTCCACTGACTTAAATCCAGTTTTGTCGTAAAGAGCCCTGGCAGTTGTCTCATTTACGCCAACCAGTAAATTGGCCTTTGCTCCTCTGCGTGCCTTGACCTCTCGTAGTACTTTATTCAGCAAATCTTTAGAGATTCCCATACCCCTCCACTTCTTATTGATGTACATGGAGTACAGATTCCATCGATCTGGTGCCTCTTTCCGCGCAGCTACGACCCCGATAGGAACCTCGTCGCTTTTTCCTAAAATAAATATTCTTCTAGGGTCTGTTGCCTCTCCCTGCCATTTACTATCCGGCAAAGCTGCTTCTTCGTCATAAGGAGTACCGATGGCATCAGGCTCCTCTACCATGGCTTCAAGCATAATACTCTTTAGGGCGGGCCAATCTGGAAGGCTGGCAACAGAAGTTGTCACGGTAAGCTCTTCCGGTTTTACGGCCGGAATTTCCCCTTCTAATGCCGCGATTTTTTTACCTACCGGCTGTTCTAACATCTATATAGTATAGCAAAGTTGGCTTTTTTATTTAAACTCTAGCAATTTGTCTCGAAAATCTATAATTTTATTATTCTTGTCGAGTTTTATAACTC
>CAYGDR010000007.1:0-20929 GCA_964348775.1 uncultured Candidatus Saccharibacteria bacterium
GAGATAGTAAAAATTAATTTTTATGGTAAAATTATTGTATGGACCGAAAGTCAAAATACATGGTCGAGATATTCATACTGCTTATACTGATTTCAATATTTCTTACATACAAAAAATCTTTCGTAGATCAGAATTTTGAACTCGTTGGCGAAGAAGAGGTAGTCGAATAATATTATGCAAAACTGGTTTTTAGTGGCGCTGGTAGCACCGATACTCTGGAGCATCGTAAACCATATAGACAAGTACATGCTCTCCAAATACCTGAAGGAAAGAGGCGTAGGCGCGCTTCTTATCTTCTCTGCGCTGGCTTCGGTCATTATCCTGCCGTTTCTGCTAATCTTCTACCATGCGCAGATATTTGATGTATCTTCGGGCGACCTTTTCATACTTGTCCTAGTGGGCCTCCTTTCAGCTCTTGCCTTTTATTTTTATTTGAAAGGCATGGACGAAGAAGAAGCGTCTATCGTCATCCCTCTCTTCCAGCTTGTGCCAATATTTGGATATTTCTTGGGCTATTTTATATTGGGCGAGTCGCTCAACAACACCCAGATATTTTCTTCTCTTCTGGTTATATTCGGCATAATCATCTTGGTAATCGAAATAGACATCGACAACAAGGTGACCTTGAAGGGCCGGGTGCTGGCACTGGTAACCGCATCATCTTTTTTCTTTGCCCTCCACGACACTCTTTTTAAAAAAGTGGCCATTACCGAGAGCTTTGTAACTTCAGTTTTCTGGCAATATGTGAGCCTTACGGTTTTCGGCATCTTGATACTTATTTTTGTAAAAAAATACCGGGAAGACTTCTTTGCTATGTTCCACCACACCGGGCACAAATTGATCGGGCTAAATATAATGAGCGAAGCTCTATACATAGCCGGCAACCTGACCAACAACTTTGCCACCCTGCTCGCACCTGTGGCAGTGGTCCTCGTGGTATCTAGCTACCAGCCTCTCTTTGTCTTTATCGGAGGAATACTGCTTACCCTTTTCCTGCCGAAAATTTCCATGGAAAAAATTTCCACCAGGCACCTGTTTCATAAAATTATTTCCATTATGATAATCCTCATTGGCAGCTACTTCCTATATTCTTCTTCCCATTATTAGATCTGCGTGCTGTCTATAGCTTTTTAAGGAAAGGAAAGTTAAAATAAAAGCATGGAACAATTGTGCCCGTGGGAGGGAGCCCTCTACTTTGTCTACTCAAGCAACATCCCGACTCTATTTTTCTATTCCCACATACCGGCAATTTTAGTATCTCTCTTCCTTGGCTTTTTGGTCTTCCGAAAAAGCGGGAAGTCGTCTACCGGGATATTGCTCCTTCTAATCTGCCTATTCTTCGCGGCTTGGTCCATTTTCGACCTTATTTTATGGGCTACAAACGATCCGCGGATAGTTATGTTCTTCTGGTCCCTCCAAGTCCTAATTGAGCCTCTTATATATCTCCTTGGATTTTACCTTTCCTTTGTATTCATAAAAAAAGAAGACTTGCCTTTCATTTCCAAGGCAGTGATCTTGGCACTTTATGCTCCGGTTGTGCTTTTTTTGGCGACACAATACAATCTCTCAGGAGTAAATCTGGCAGACTGCACGGCCATAGAAGGCTTTATTGCTCAATACTATACTTATATTTTTGAAATTCTGTTCGTGATTGCAATTTTCGCGCTAGCGGACAAAGAATGGCGGGAAAATAAGGATCCGGAAAGAAGAAAGGAAGTGCTGGTATTCGGGCTTGGCGTAGTCGCATTCCTATTGGCATTCTCCTGGGGCAACCTGATCGGCAGTTTTACGGAAAATTGGACGCTGGCACAGGCCGGACTCATAGGCATGCCGATTTTTACCGCGTTCCTCGCATATTTGATTGTAAGATTCCACACTTTCAATGTGAAATTATTTGGCGCGCAGGTCTTGGTGTGGGGGCTTATCATCCTGGTAGGCTCGCAGTTCTTCTTTATCCAAACTTTTATAAATAAAATCTTAAACGGCTTCACTTTCTTTGGCACGGTTGTATTCGGTTATCTATTGATAGGATCAGTGAAAAGAGAAATAGAGCAGAAAGACGAGCTAACAAGACTAAACATTGATTTGGAAAAGCTGATCAAGCAGAGAGAAAGCCTCATGCACTTGATCACTCACAAGGTCAAAGGCTCTTTCACACATTCAAAATACATTTTCGCCGGTATTTTGGACGGAACTTTCGGCGATACAAGCGATGAGATAAAAAGGCGCTCCGAACAGGGCCTCGAGGCAAACGACGGAGGCATAAAGACTATTGACCTGGTGCTGAATTCTGCCAACCTTCAGACCGGAAAGGTTAAATATGAAATGAAGCCTTTTGACTTCCGCGACTTAGCCACCCAGGCAATAGGCGAAAAGAAAGTCGAAGCTGAAAAGAAGGAGCTCAAGCTCGAAAGCGAGATTGGCCCTGGCAAATATAACATGCTGGGAGATGCTTTTTGGATAAAAGAAGCCATGAATAACTTGATTGAAAATTCTATAAAATATACTAAAAAAGGCTCCATTTCTGTGGCTGTTGAGCAGAAAAATGATGGCAAGATTTTATTTAAAGTTTCGGACACTGGAGTAGGCATCACGGAAGAAGACAAGAAAAACCTATTTACTGAAGGCGGGCGGGGCAAGGACTCGGTAAAAATGAATGTGGATTCTACGGGCTACGGGCTGTATTCCGTAAAGCTCATCATAGAGGCGCATGGGGGCAGAGTCTGGGCCGAATCAGAAGGTCCTGGAAAAGGCTCCCAGTTTTATATAGAACTCAAGGCTTCGGAATAATCTACTTCTTTATTTTGCTTTCGGTAAGGCGAGCGATTAGTTCCCGCACTGCTTCTGTGGTCTTGGCTATAACTATAGAATTTTCGTCCGCAAAGGCATACATCATGACTGTATTCCCTTCTTTGTCTTGCAAGATCCGAGCGTTTTTATTCTCTACGATGCCATCTTCAAAATTTCTGGTTAGGAGGTACGAGGTAGAAGAATTTAGGGGTGCTCCAAACAAATCATGGAGATCAAAAAATATTTTCGACTCCCAAGCTCTCATCGCATCGAAAATGTCGGCCACAGACCGCATTTTTAGCAAGATAAAAAAGTCTTTGCTTTCTTTGTTTATCAAGCCCATCATGAATTTGTCATAAACCAAATGAGATTCGGGCAACTTGAGCGCGCTTTTAAAAAGCGCAAGAGTCTCGCGAAGCCCCAGTATACGGTTATTTTTAGTGAGATAAATGCCCTCAAGGCCGTCTTCTTTTACTTTAGTTTCGCGGATTTCGGTCATAATGCTGCCAATAATCTTTTCCTTGGAAAGCTCTGCAGTTTCAATAAAAAATGTCTTGTCATTGAATACGAGCGGGGCAAACTGCTGTTCTATCGGCACGGCAAAATTATCTTTCTGCAGAGCTGAGTAGGAAAACGCAAAAACTGCGAGCGCAAAAAGTACGACGCTAGCCACTAGGTAAAATTTATTCTTCTTCGATTCCGGAGAAAGGCTCTTTTTTTCCTCTGTTTTCCTCTCTTCCTCTTCGATGATTTTCCGTATAAAGCCCCCTTGGTCGTCTTCTATAACCCGCGCCATATCTTCGGCGTAAGTTTCTATGATTTTATCTTGTCCCTTGTTTTCCTCCACCTTTCTATTGTACTGGCTTTTTAAAGAAATCTCTATTAGCTTCCTTTATAGAGAGGCCGATCTTGCCCCGTTCCTTGTCTACGCTGATGACTTTGACTGGCACAATCATGCCTTCTTTTACTAGGTCACTTACCCTCTCCACCCTCCAAGGCGCAAGCTCGGAGATGTGCACCATGCCATCAGTCATTTCATTTAAGCTCACAAAAGCCCCGAAGTCGGCAATTTTTACCACTTCACCCGAGAGCTCCTCGCCTACTTTAAATTCCCGGGTCATTTCTTCGACGATTTTCTTTGCGAGTTCCGGCGCCTCGCCTCGTCCAGTAAAGAACACCGTGCCGTCATCTTCGATATTCACTTCGGCGCCTGTTCGCTCCATAATATCTTTGATAGTTTTCCCGCCGGAGCCGATAACCAGGCCGATTTTATCCGGATTGATAGTGATGCTCAATATCTTCGGAGCGTTTGGAGAAATTTCCGGCCGTGGGGCGCTTATTTCCTTCTCGATCGCATCTAAAATCTCGAGGCGGGCAATTTTCCCCTGCCTCATCGCTTCGCCCAAAATTTTTACCGGCACGCCTTCCACTTTCACATCAAGCTGTATCGCAGTGATGCCTAGGCGGGTGCCGGCTACTTTGAAATCCATGTCTCCATGATGGTCTTCAGGGCCTTGAATGTCAGTCAAAATTTTATATTCTTGTCCGCCTCCGGCGGAGGCTGTTCCCAGCATTAGACCCATGGCAATGCCTGCGACGGGCGCTTTGATCGGCACTCCGCCATCCATGAGCGCGAGAGTTGTTGCGCAGATTGCAGCCTGGGAGGTAGAGCCGTTTGAAGCGAGCGATTCAGAGACAACTCGGATGGTGTAAGGGAAATCTAGAACAGAGGGAAGTACCATAGCGAGAGCTTTTTCAGCGAGAGCGCCGTGTCCAACTTCTCTGCGGTTAGTAAACCCTGCACGGCCGGTTTCTCCAGAAGAGTATGGAGGGAAATTGTAATGATGCATAAATCTTTTTTCCGTTTCCACTTGGAGGCCTGCTACTGTGAGCCTGTCTTCAGGCCCGCCGAGCGTAAGGACGGAAAGCACATGGGTTCCCCCGCGGTAAAAAATACCTGAACCGTGGAGAGATGCGGACACTCCGCCCGCCTGGGCATAAAGTTCGCGAACTTCGTCCATTTTCCTGCCGTCAGCGCGCTTGTCTTCCTCTATGGCTTTCTTGTGGAGGATTTCATTTTCAGTATCGTCAAATAAATTGTCTTCCGGGGCAAAGCTGTCTCGGTCCGGATATTTGTCTTTGACTAAATCATTCCAAATGCTGTGAAGAACGTCTATCTCTTTTTTGCCTGGACCGGAGAAAATAGCTTTTTCAATTTTAGGCAGAATATTTTCGTTAAAAAGGGCCACAGACTGCGGATCAAGCGCTCCTTTTTCTATTACTCTTTTTTCTTTTCCGAGTTCAGACACAATTTGTTTCTGCCAATTTTCGAGCTTGGTTATTTCCGCGCTTGCGATATTAAGCGCTTCCTCGAGCTCGCCTTCTGCGGTCTGGTGCGCGGAAGCTTCGATCATATTTATTTTGCCGGCCTTTCCGCAAACCGTAAGATCAAACTTATATTTCGAATCGTCACTCCTTAAGCTAAATGGGGCATTTATTGTGAGATTATTATCGCCTGCCCCGTAGGAAGCTTGCTTTCCTTCGGGGTCATATTTGCCTATGCGCACGCACCCGACTGGCCCGTTCCAAGGAATATTTGATACCGCAAGCGCTAATGATGCGGCGTTGACTGCGAGAATCGTGGGATCATTGTCATCCACCGCAAGCACGGTCACGATCACCTGCACCGCATGGCGGATAGATTGGTCAAAAAGCGGGCGGAGAGTGCGATCAATCACTCTGCTTCCCAGTACGCCTTCTTCCGAAGGCTTGCCTTCTCGGTGCTGAAACCGGGAGCCGAGGATTTTTCCTGCCGCATAAAATCTCTCTACATAGTCCACCGTAAGGTTGAAAAATCCGAGCCCGGCATGGCTGTCTTTGGACATGCAAGCGGTGGCGAGGACCACAGTGTCGCCATAACGGAGCATGACCGAGCCATGAGCCTGGTCTGCGAGATCTGTGAAGACAGCTGTCAAAGTCCTTCCCCCAACTTCCAAACTATATTCTTTTTTTTGCATCTTATTTAGGCTCCTCTTCAGACTAAAGTATTGTTCTGGATTAACGTCCATTAGAACAAAACTGCATGTCTGAAGACGAACGGATTAACTAATAAATATATAAATATACTAGCATTTATAGGCCAAAAAGCAAAAATTACTACTAGAAGAGCTCCGAATGACTACCAATATCAAACAATACTAAAATAAGCTTTTGTTTCTCAATTCTATATATAAGTAGAATATCTCCACGGATATGGCATTCTCTGTATCCCTCATACTCGCCATGCAATGCATGGTCTTGATATGTCGCATTAAGTGCTTTACCTGCACACAATATATCAATTGCCTTATTCAGCTCTGCTTCATTGAATTTACCTGAATGCTTATATTTTTTATAAGATTTCTCGTATTGTCTTGAGGGGTGAGGCGTGTACATTTTTATTTTACCATGATGGCATCATGCATTTCCTTTGCTGATGCATATCCCTTGCCGTGCTTCATAACCGAAGCAAATTCTTTATCCCATCTTTTCCTGTTTGCTCGAGTTTTAGAAGTACTCGGCACAAAAGGCATACACTGGTCTACAGCAACTTGGTTTAGGAACATCTTCACACCGGAAGACATATCTATCCCCATGCCTTTAAAGGCCTTTTGAGCTTTTATTTTAGTAGCCGAATCTATCCTAATTTGCATTGTTGTATTCATGGATATAAGTATATACCCATGTAATGACAATGTCAATACAATGAGAATTAGTTTTTTACCTAACCCCGATCAAATATTTTTTCGGGTTCTCCGAGAGATCCACGAAGTCGTCCACCGCTTCTTTTAGCTTCCCGGAAGTTGATTTTCCAAATGAAACCACTTCCACCTGCACGCCGATAGTCTGAAGATATTCCACCAAAGGAATAAAGTCGCCGTCGCCGGAAACAATGACCACGGAATCGAGCCGAGGAGACATTTTAATAGCGTCCACTGCCAAGCCCACATCCCAGTCTGCCTTTTTGGCTCCTCCAGCGAAAATCTGAAGGTCTTTGGTCTTGGTCTCAATGCCGATTTTCTGAAGAGCTTCGAAAAAGTTTTTCTCGTCCCCTGCTTCGGTGGTAATGACATATGCCACCGCGCGAACGAGTTTTCTGCCAGCCACAACTTCTTTGACAACCGCGCCGAAATTAACCCGCGCATTGTAAAGGTTGCGGGCGGAATGGTAGAGGTTCTGCGTATCGATAAATACGCCGACTCTCTGCTCTTTATGTTTTATAACTGCCATATTGAGTATTGTAGCACTGGATAGAGTTTAAGCTAGGTCGATTTTCTTCATCAGAGCGTCGTATCTGGGCTTGTCTTTGCGCTCTAAATATTTCAAATGAGTCCTGCGGTCAGCCACCATCTTGATGAGACCTCGGCGGGAATGATTGTCTTTTTTGTGCTTCTTTAAATGCTTTGCAAGCTCTGAAATCTGGGTAGACAAAACGGCCACCTGCACCTCTGGGGAGCCTGTGTCTTTGTCATGAACCTGGTGTTTTTTGATGACAGCCTGCTTTTTCTTGGTTGCTAACATGGGTTCCATAGTAGCATAAAACCCTTTAAAATGCAAGGGTTTCGCCTTAAATAAAACAAAGGAGATTTAAAAAGTTAAAGGGGCGTCGGTGGCTATGAAAGCCTGCCGCGACGCCCCCGACCGCTAGAATCCGTCTAGCGCGGTAAGATCCACCTAATGACTCAATGCATACAGTACAGCATTGATACCTAGTGGATACCCTAGTTGGGAAAAATGTTGGTACTCGGGACTCCACTCCCGCTCCCAGCCATTTTGGATATCTGTGTTGTGGGTCATTAGCACCATGATCTGACCCTGGCGGTTGAAAATAGCGCGGATGTGAACTTCGGCGCCATCTGGACCCTCAACCTCTTGCGTCAGACCCTTGTTCATAGTGGCGAGATCCACGATCTGTGGAACCTCCGACACCAGAAAAAAAGTTCTAAACAAGGGGTGGGATAGAGGTAAATCCTGAACTGAGTACTCCGACGGAGGAAGTACCCGGCTTATTTCTCTCATCCAGTGATCCCAGGCCGGAGTCCCCCAAAAGTCGTCGGCCCATAGAAACCCACCCTTCTGTAGGTATGCTCGGAGAGGGGCGATGTCCTTGGGGCGCAACTTCACCGCCCCCACATCGCTTGCCAAAACTACAGGACATTGAAAAATCCTTTGGTCATTCGGCTCAAGTGCTAATATGGCCGGAAACCCATCGTATTGGAAGTCAACCGAAATTTTTGTTACTTCCCATAAGCGCATCCCGATATTGAAATCTGAATCGGGGAAGTCCGTACGCCATCCACTGTTGGATGGGTTTCCGTACTGGCTCCAACTTTGAAAATATTGGAACCCCACCAAGGGAAAATCCCTCATCCCCATGAGACTGTTGAAGTACTGCTCATCCTCACTTTGAGCATACTGGAGTCGACAGACTACGGGCCCTTGATTGTGACTCGCGCCTTTAGTCACACGCTTCTGCTGTGAATTTGCTGTGCCCAATGACAGGGCAAGCACACCGGCTACGAGCGTCGCGACGAGTGTTTGCCTCGGCATTGATCTGCTCCTTGTTAGAGGATTGACAAAATTCTTCCCGTGCATAATACCACACAAACAAAATTAGACAACCCGGCAGAAATTGGCGCCATGTCGCACAATATTTGTGCTAAAATGACTCTATGGCATCCCTAAAAGAGCTTAAAAATCAATTTCTGGAGTATATCGAGATAGAAAAAGGCCGATCCCTTCGGACTATCCAAAATTATGATCCCCGCCTAACTCGATTTTTAAATTTTCTTAAAAGCGACAACCCAGCCGCGATCACAGATGCCTCAGTAAGAGAATTTAGGATGTGGCTGCACCGCCAGCCTGCCAGCCGTAATAAAAACATGACCCAAACTCTTTCCAAAAAAACCCAAAATTATTACATGATCATTTTAAGAGCATTTCTGAAATATTTGGCGAGGCAGGACATAAAAACTCTCCCCGCAGAAAGAATCGAGCTCGCAAAGGTTGGTGAAAGGCACCTTGATCTAATTACCAAGGAAGAACTCAGCCGTCTGCTAGCCTCTCCGAAAACAAGTGAATTAAAAGATCTGCGTGATCGGGCAATTTTGGAGCTTCTCTTTTCCACCGGACTGCGCGTCTCCGAGCTGTGCTCGCTCAACGCCGACATCGATCTTTCTATAGATGAATATTCAATCCGGGGCAAGGGCGGTAAAATTCGCGTGGTATTTTTGTCCGATGAAGCAAAGAAGGCTGTCCGAGAATACCTAAAAGCCCGCAAGGACATGGGTGAAGCTTTGTTTGTTCGTATAGATACAAAAAATAGCAAAAAATCCGGCAAGGATGAACGACTGGATAAAAGATCTATCGAACGCATAGTCAAGCAGCATGGAATAAATGCAGGCATTTCGAAAAAAGTTACTCCCCATGTCATGCGCCACATGTTTGCCACTGACCTATTATCCAATGGCGCAGACATGCGCTCCGTACAATCACTCCTGGGACACTCCAGCATCTCCACCACTCAAATGTATACTCATGTCACCGACAAGCACCTGCACGACATTCATAAAAAATTTCATAATAGGAAATAGCGGGTAGGTGTGGTATAGTTTTAATATGAAAAAATATTATAGTATTTTGTTTACATTAATATTAATACTTTCAACTTATTCAAACAATGCGTCAGCAACTGGATTGGTTTCATATACGCTATCTTCAAATATAGAGAGTGTGCAAATAAATGAATCTTTCACAGTATCTTTCACAATTCCTACTCCTACCTTAACCTCCTGGATTGGGGCATATAATCCATCAACACTCAAAAACGAACAGTTCACAGACTGGAAGTATATTAACTCTTGCAGCAAAACCGCTGGGGAAACAACCAGTAGCTTCGGTGAATGTTCCTTTACATTAACCACTCCAGGCACTTATGAATTTAGGCTCTTTGCCGACAATGATTATCGTCTTGTGGCAACGATGCCAAACAAAATAACGATTCTAGAGCCTAAGTCGGAGCCTGAGCGAAAGGACATGGCTCGATGTCTGAGTAATGTATTTCCATCTAGCAATCCATTCCCGTCTACAATGAAGCCTGGGCAAAGTCAGAATGTAAGCGTTACTTTTGAAAACAACGGAAGCACAACATGGGAAACAGGATTGGGGTACTATCTCTACTTAACTGACTGGGGTGACAAAAATTCAAAATGGTCGCCGATCACTCATAACCTTGTAAACCCGGTTGCCCCAGGCCAAAATGTTACCTTCAATTTTAATCTTGTAGCCCCGCAAACACCCGGCGCGCACAGTATTAAATACCAGATGGTACGAGGCGGAGTGGCTATTTTTGGTGAAACTTGCGGGCGAGATATTATTGTGCAAAAACCTCCAGAGCCAATACAAGAAAATAATCACATCGTCCCAGTGACAGTCGATGCTAAGGTGTCAGGAATAGGTGGTACATTCCAAAGCTATAATCAAAAAGTGGTGACAAACCAATATGGCATTTTTATCACTTACCTTCACAGCGATAATGGTGTGGCTTATGATCAAAATGTGTGGAGGCTGGCGCGGAGCACCGATGGAGGAAAAACTTTTTCAACAATCTACGAAGCGACCCACGGCACCAATCCGCCAGTAATTGAAACAGATTCAAGTGGAACTATTTACTTAATCCATCCAGACTGGGGGGGAGGTACTAAAAGTGATTCATGGCTTTATCGTTTTTCCCCCGCCAATAACTTTGCCAATCCAACTACAACCATAATTCCAAATAGTATGGCTGGCAAATACTCAATGGAAATCGACGAAAATAGAAATCAGCTTTATTATTTCTCTCATAATTCAAATTACTTCGGCATTATAGGATTAGATGGTGTAATCAAAAGTAGCTATAAAATCACGCAACCAGGGTCTAATGCGATTCTTCAATATCCGATGCTTTATCTAGCAAGCAATGGCGACCTTTACGCCGCATGGACGACTTCCAATCCTGTTTCCGGTATGTATCGAGACATCCATTATATGCGATCAAAGGACGGCGGGCTTTCCTGGGAAACTAAAAAAGGAACAAAGCTCACAGCGCCAATCATAGCGGACGATTCCGGACCCACAGACAGAATCACGCTCAATGATGAATTTGATGTTTACACCTGGCTTTCAACTTTCGTCATAAAAAACAATAAAGCTCACTTCGTATACTGGGCGCAGATGACGCCATCCCGCCAGCATTATATGCGCTTTGATCTTACTACCGGAGAACGGGAGATAGATATGCAAAACTGGAAAGGGGACAGTACGGCAATTTTGAACCTAGATGGTTTCTGTGCAACTAAAAAATCCGATCCAAATTCATACTTATATTGTGCTTCCCGTTCGATCGACAACAGAATAGCTATCATTTATAGCTCTGACAATGGTGCTTCATGGCACGATCTTGCAAAAACGGCAGTAATTCCAGGAAATCCTCACCAAATCGGAGGAGCGCGCGAAATCAGCGCAGATGGCTACATGTCTGGAACCTACTCCGAAATCAATTCCGGAGTAGCATCCGTAAAATTCTTCAGAGTATCGACGAGTGTGGCTTCCGGACCGTCAATACCAAGCCCTTCTATACCCGTTCCAAATCAACAAACGACAAATCCGCAAGTGGCTCCAGTTGCCAAAAATGTTGAGATACCTAAAACCGTAAACCCGGGTACCGGAGACAATGCTCCCCGTCTTCCAGTTAAAAATACTGAAAATACATCAGCGCCAGTTGCAAGCAGTACAACACCGTACAACTTCGGAGCTCCTACTCTCAAAAACGAAAGCCGGGGCGAGCCAGTGAAAGAACTTCAGAGATTTTTGAATCAAGATCTTAATCTCGGGCTAGCAATAGACGGCAAACTGGGGCCAAAAACAATCGCGGTGGTTAAAACCTGGCAAAAAAATCACGGACTTATTGCTGATGGATTGGTCGGACCGAAGACCAAGGCAATGATGAACGCGTCAGCACGGTAGGTGGATGAAAATAATTTCCTGGAACGTAAACGGCATACGGGCGGTGCACAAAAAGGGACTTTTTGTGCCTTTCATACAAAAATACCAGCCGGATATTTTGTGCCTGCAGGAAACTAAAGCCGAGCAGCATCAGAGCGAAGTGGATTTGCCAGAGTATGAAGAATACTGGAACTCCGCCACTAAAAAAGGCTACAGCGGCACTGCTATTTTTACTAAAGAAAAGCCGCTTTCAGTTACTCTTGGTATTCCGGAAAAGATTGCTAAGAAACATAAACTTGTTGGCGATAAATATGGCGACCCGAATACCGAGGGGCGTGTACTCGCTGCGGAATACAAAGATTTTTATGTGGTCAGCGTGTATACCCCAAACGCAAAAGATGACCTTTCTCGTATCCCCCTTCGCCACAAGCTATGGGATCCTGCTTTTTTAGAATATATGAAGGATTTAGAAAAGAGAAAACCTGTAATATTCTCTGGGGACCTGAATGTAGCCCACACGCAGGATGACCTAGCGCGACCCAAAGAAAATGAGGGGTTAAAAGGCTTTACCAAAGAAGAGCGCGAAGGCATCCAAAATATTATTGACGCAGGATTTAGTGATACCTTTAGAATGTTCACCAAAGGCAATGGGCACTATACCTGGTGGAGCCACTTTGCAAATGCCCGGGCGCGCAATGTGGGCTGGAGGATAGACTACATTTTTGTAAGCGATAAGCTAAAAAAGAAAATAAAATCCGCAAAAATCCTGCCGGAAGTACTAGGAAGCGATCATTGCCCTGTTTTGATAGAGATCTAAAAACTTACTTGTAAAGTTCGCTGTGAGTTCCAATACGGATAAATATTGCGGTATTTTCTCTCGGCTCGTATATGGCGCGTATGTCGCCAGTAATATTTATACTTCGGCAACCATCGTAAGGATAGTGAACGGCATGGTTATTTAGTATCGAGTCAAAAGAATTTTCAACAAAAATCTCCACTCTTTCTATGAACTGAATTCTTAATTTATTTGGAAGTTTGGCAAATTGCTTATCAAATCTTTTAGAGGATAGATATTGCATGAAGCTATAAACTTTTTAGATGAGCGACAAACTCCTTCGCCGTGAAGGGTCCGGAAATGTTTTTGCCTGCCTTGTAATCCTTCCTTGCCTGATCGATGGCTCGTGCAGTTTTCTTATTGGGTACAAACGGCGCGTCAAATATCACTCTTCGCTCCACCACAAAGCTCCTCAGATAATTATTGACCAAAGTGCCGAGCGGCAAGCCCATTTCTTTGGCTAGTTTTTGAGCTTTTATCTTAAGGTCCTTTTTGGTTTTTATTAGCATGGTTGTTTCCATATACTCAAGTATATATCCTGGTATAAAATTGTCAAGTCGCCTTAAAACATGCTCCTTGATAAGGAGCTCCGACCACTGCCCAGTTATGATAGAGATTTAATAAACAATATTTGAACGAGCTCTGTTTATCATAAATTTAACTTCTTCGTTCATATTCATGGGAGTAATTTGTATATCTGGATACTTGTTTTTAAACACTCTAAATATCTGATCTGCAAACGCCTGGCCTATAGTTTTAACTCCTTCAAAATCGAGGATTATGTGTGAAAACTTATCAAGGCCATCCAATACTCGACGAGCCTGAGACCTAGAAACATGGTGGCTAAACATCGTAAATAATTTTACCTTTATTTCTGTTGTAGAAAAACCATAATTGTCTTTATCGGTATATTTCCTAAAAATATCCGTAAGATGCTTATGGGTGTGCAAATTGACAGAGAAAACAACTGATGTTCCCTTTAAGGGATTTTTGTTTTCGAGAATCTGAACATCTTTTTTTTTGTTATCAATAATCAATGCCTGTTTGAAACTTTTTAAGCCAAAAAAGTCAGCTGCCTTGGAGGTAAAAAATATACCTTCTCCGGAATGATTAACTGGGTCTGTGGTAAGTTTGCCTTTTAGCAAGTCTTGAGCAGCTTCAACTTCTGTGTGCTTTTTTAATTTTTTCTGGATACTGCGAAAAACGCCGATACCCCAATCACGCACAATAAATTCTATGTTATGCCTTTTCTTGTCTAAATAGAATTCTACCGAAACAAGATGTGTGTCGGAGTGTTCAATGGCATTATTCATCATTTCCAAAAACGCGTGGCGAATTATCGAAGAAGTTTTCTCCGGAAGTTCTAGTTTTTTTAAAAACTTTACATTAATATCTTCATAAACATCCTCTTCTTTTAACTTATTCCTAAGATAGACTGACTTAAAAATTGGGTTATTTGTAAAGATACTGGCAGCGTGATTTTTATGAAAATATGCTGTCTTAGGACCATTCTCAAACTTTTCTATCTTGTTAGAAATTTCCAACTCTTTGAGATATTTTAATATTGTCGGCCTGGATAGTTTAAAGCGCTTAATCAACTCCCCTGCTCTTAATCCTCCCGGGAATTCATCAAGAACTTCTAAAATTTTATCCTTATTTCCCATATATGGATTGTACTATAAAGGCTACTGTAAAGCAAGTATTGATAGTGTAAACATACTGTAAACTTTTTCTTAAAAGTTCACCGAATTGCTTTATTTTTACCATCGCCAGTTATGATAGAGATATAAGCTTGGGAGAAAAGCCTTTCATGCTTGGTGTTTTCTTGGTTACTAAAAATTCCATTCCACTTCCTTTGGATAAGCGGATTTCGCGGTGATTTTTAAGATATTTTTTTAATTTTCCTGGAATTATATCTTCTTGGGCGATAATTTTTACCTTCGGCCCTAAAATTTTTTTTATTTCTTTTTTTAGTAGCCCATAGTGCGTACAGCCTAGTATTAAAGTGTCCGTATTTTTAAAAGACGCCAGATAATTTTTTAAAACTTTAATGTCTAGCTCTCTTTTTTCAATCATGGGTACGAGCTCGGGCGTGGCTTTCGCTAGCAATTTTATCTTTGGATTTATCTTGTACAGCTCTTGCTTGTAAGCTTTGGAGTCCACAGTTCGCACGGTGCCGATAAGCCCGACATTTTTTGATTTGCCGATGGATTCGACAGTGGGCCGGATGACCCCAAGCACTTTCCTGTCTTTGTATTTTGAATTAGGCCCGCCTGCAGCGTTATGCGCAGCATTTCGGGCAGGCAGCCACTCTTGTTGAATTTTGCGCAAAGCTTGAGATGAAGCAGTATTGCAAGCCACGATCACGAGCACGCAGCCATGCTCAAATAAATACTCAAGAGCTTTTTTTGTATTTGCATAAATTTTTGCTTGGCTTTTGTTGCCATAAGGCAGATTTTTGGTATCCCCAAGGTAGACATAATCATACCCAGGCATAAACCTCCGTATCGCGCGGGCAATAATAAGGCCCCCCAGCCCCGAATCAAAAATGCCGATTTTTCTTTTTCTCACCCATTTATCTTAGCATGGCAATCATGCTATATTTTAGACATGAAACACGGGAGAATTGATCAGCTGGCCGACGGCATTTTTGCGATAGTCATGACCTTGCTCGTTTTTTCCATTAAAATTCCGGAAGCTATCTTAGTATCAAACAACCAAGAGCTTTGGCAGGCAATCCAAAGCTTGAGTCCCTACTTCGCCAGCTACCTCCTTTCCTTCGCCCTTCTGTTTACCTACTGGAGAGCGCACCATTTCTTCGTATCCATTTACGCCAAAAATGTAGATACCAGGCTTACCAACTTAAACGCAATATTTTTTCTTCTGATCGCCTTAGTCCCCTTCTCTTCTTCCTTATTAAGCCGTTTTAGCCAATATGAAATAGCTATCGCTGTCTTTGGCATACACATAATCTTGATCGGGCTCGCCTTATACTCCATGAGAAATTATGTCTTGTATTCGGATCAAATAAAGAACCCTGAAATTACGCCGAGAGAAATCCACGGCTCCACGGTGCGCACACTCGCGCCTGTGATTTTCGCCCTGATTGCGATCCCCGTAAGCTTTATCGACACAAATTTTTCTCTTTTCTTGTTTACCCTGGCCGTGCTGTTCAACCTATCTTCCTCCAGCACACGCCTCTTCGAAAAAATCTTCGGATATAAGTAATCTCGCTTCAGCACTGCTACCACAATAGCCACGGCCGTGGCTATTAGGAGATAACCTTATTCTTTTAACTTTTCATCCAGGCGCTTGGCCTCTGCCCAAGCCAGCTCGAAAACTTTTTTCATTGCGTCTGCAATTTCGTGAGACTCTATGATTATGCCCAGCTTTTCTTTCCAGGAAGCGATCATCACTTTGTCGTCATATATATTTATTTCTGGAGTAAAATAATATTTATCCGCAGGCACCATTGCAGTTTCTCTTTTTTGTGCTTCATTGTAGCCAGAGAGATCTATGCCGGCTTGAGTAAAAGGAAAAATTGCTCGGATAGGTATGCCCTTCTTCGCCCTTCGGTAAAAATATTCAGGAAAGTATCCAGGCAAGGCTTTCTGCATGTCATCATAAGTAGCGTAAGCGCGGATTGGCTCGCGGGAGGTCAAGGTGTCCTCATAAACATCGCGCAAGCCTTTAGTGCCTTCATAAAATCTCACCTTCGGCCGGCCTGCAACATTATGAATGGACTTCATGGAGGGCAAAACATTTTTTATTTTCTTTAGTTGATCATTTTTTTCATTTATTTCTTTTTCTAAGAGAAAAACAATCTTGTCTGGAGACTCGGCTAGATACTCTTGCTTTGGCTCCTTTCCGGAAATACTTGCCAGGCCTTTATTCACCAGATTGTCTAAAATATCATAGCCGGTGGTGCGGTTTAGGCCCGCTTTTCGGGTAATCTGAGTTACAGGGCCCTTTCCTAATTCCAGCAATACCAAAAACACCTTTGCTTCGTTTTCCGAAAGGCCTGATTTTACTAAAGATTCATAGATTTCTACCTTATCATTAGGTATGTTTTTTGCCATAAAACCATTATATTCTAAACATTATTTTGTGTCAAGCTTCTTCCACAATTTCTATTTAAACCTTTGTTTTTAAGGTATTTTTGTATTTAGTACTTGACAATTTATCTTGTTATGCTATACTTATACCAGACATGTTATTCACAACCTTTTAAGCACTTGGGTGTGCGGAGAAAAAATAATGGCCTATCCACTAATCTTCGCCGACATTCTGTTCGGGGCAGATCGTGATCAGAAAGATGAATTAGAAGTCATGTATAACTACAAGACGGAAGCGTCCGAGGGTAGATGCCTGATCAAAGGTTCCTTCTCTACTTCGGGCCACCACCTCCGTCAGTTGGAGGTTTTCGTTGCTACATCCGAAGGAGAGTGGTCAAAAACCAAAGCCCTGATATTCCTGGTGGAAAAAAAAGGAAGACGAAAAATCCGGCTCGGGTTAGAAGATGGCGTTCTAGAAATTGACCTCTCAAGTAGAAAATACATGGTCAATATGTCAAGGTGCTGACGGATAAACCGTAAGCCCGCGCGTCAGCTGGGCAAATCGAGGCGCACTTATCATACAGTTCGCCTCCACCGTTGCAAGATGCGTTTCTTGCCTGATGAGCCTAAAAGGGCGAAACGGATTATAAGCTGATATAATTTAATTTTGGCTAACTTTATGAATACAAATTGCCAGGGTTGCAAAAAGGAGTTCGAAATAGAGGACGAAGACCTAAAATTCTATGAAAAGATAATGGTGCCTACGCCGACTTTTTGTCCAAAATGCCGACTTGCCAGAAAACTAGTTTGGCGAAACGAGCGCTCTTTGTATAAAAGAGAATGCGATTTGTGCAAGAAAAATATAATTTCAATGTACAAAGCAGATGCGACTTTCCCGGTATATTGCCATGAATGCTGGTGGAGTGATAAATGGAACCCGCTTGACTATGGAAGAACTTACGATTTTAGTGTCCCATTCTTTGAGCAATTTAAAAAACTATCTGAAAAAGTTCCTAGGGCGTGTTCTTATGAAACAAAAAACGCTGATTGCTCATACTGCAACTATTGCACTCACAGCCGGGGTTGCTATCTCTTATTCGGCAGCTGGTTTGATGAAAATTGCGGCTATGGGCAGACAGTTCTTGAAAGCAAAGAATGCTGGGATTGCTTATTCGTCAAAAAGTGCGAGCTTTGCTATTCTTCGACCGATCTTGTGCAATGCACCCAAGTCCATTTCAGTAAAAACTGTTCGAATTGCATGGATTCTATGTTCCTGTACGACTGCCGCAATTGCCAAAATTGCCTTTTCAGCTGGAATTTAAGAAACAAAAGCTACTATATTTTTAACCAACAGGTATCTAAGGAAAAATTTGATGAATTTAAAAAGGAGATACTGACTTCTCCTGATACGCTTGAAAAAAATTGGAAAGAATTTAAAAAAGCTATGGCAGAAAAAGCGATCCATAAATATATGAACGGCGAGAGAAACTCTGGTGTTTCCGGAGAACTGATTTATGGGTCCAAAAATGTAAAAAGTTCCTATTATATCCATGATGGTGAAAATGAGAAGTACGCCCAACGGGGCGGGGTTGGGCAGAAAGACTCCATGGATGTCTTTGGCGTTCATTCCGGTGAGCTTATTTATGAATGCAACAGCGTGGATTTTTCCTCAAGATGCCTATTCGGGTCTAATGCTGAAAATAATACAAATGTTTCATATGCTGTAGATTGCGAACACATAAATAATGGTTTTGGCTGTATTGGACTTCGAAAAAAAGAATACTGCATATTAAACAAGCAATACGACGAGACAACATACAAAGAACTGGTTGAGAAAATAATTGATCAGATGGATACTTTGCCTTTTTATGACAACCGCAATAGGGTTTACAAATATGGAGAATTTTTCCCTCACGAACTTTCACCCCATGCGTACAATGAAAGTATCGCCCAGGAATGGGTGCCCTTAGAAAAAGAAGAAGCTCTCAGGCTTGGCTATCGCTGGGATGATCCAGAAGAAAAAACTTATGAAGCCACTAAGCGCTGGCAAGATTTGCCAAAAATTGACGAAGCAGATGAAAGTATTCTTTCAGAAATAATTCCTTGCCAATCTTGGGAAGAAGATAAGGAAAAGGCGCAAAACCACAAGTGCACCAAAGCCTTTCGCATAACTCAAAACGAGCTAACATTTCATAAAAGATTCGGGATTCCTTTGCCTCGCAAATGTCCTAACACCCGTTATTTCGAGCTTTCTCTGCTCCGCAGTAAACCGGAGTTTTGGCAAAGGAAATGCATGTGCGACAAAAAAGAACACTCTGCTCACAACAATTCTGAATGCCCCAACAAATTCGAGACGGCTTACGCTTCTAATCGGGTCGAAAAAGTATATTGTGAAACTTGTTATAATCAGGAAATATATTAGCATTGAATACCATGAAAAAAACACATTCGATAGGCTCAGTGCAAGCTTGCAAAACTTGCGGGCGGGATTTTGCGATAAGAAAAGAAGATCTGATTTTTTATGATCAGATAAAAGTGCCCACTCCCCTCCATTGCCCTGACTGTCGAGCGATGAGAAGGCTGGCATTTCGAAACGAGCGCACTCTTTACAAAAGGGCTTGCACTCTATGCAAGAAAGAAGGTATTTCTCTTTACCCGGAAAAAACTCCTTTTCCGGTCTATTGCCACGCCTGCTGGTGGGGCGACGACTGGGATGCCGCATCTTACGGAATGGATTTTGATAGAACAAAGCCGTTCTTGGAACAATTTGCCGAATTGAAAAATAAAGTGCCGAGGGTATCGCTTTTGTCTATTAATGATGTGAACTGTAGCTACGTAAACAATGCTTCTGACAATAAAAATGGCTACCTAATTTTTGCAGCTGAGGGCAATGAAGACTGCCTATATAGCCGGCTGGTAATGAATTCCAAGAATTCGATGGACTGCGCATTTTTATATGACTCGGAGCTTTGCTACGAATGCGTGGATACAAGAAAGTCTTTTAAGTGCATGTATGGAGAGCGCCTGCAAGAATGCGTGGATGTGCTTTTTTCTTTTGACATGCGCAATTGCCAAAATTGCATCCTCTGCACCAATGGGCGCAATTTGACCTACTGTATTTTAAACAAGCAATACACAAAAGAGGAATTTGAAAAGAAAAAGGCTGAAATTTTAGCAAGCTATGAATCTATTGAACAGGCTAAAAAAGAGTACGAAAAATTAAGAGCCAGCGCGCTGGTAAAAAATGCTTTCGCCACAAAATGCGTTAACGCTACGGGAGATTATATATACAACTGCCACGACGGAGTGCGGATTTTTGACACCTCAAATGCTAAAAACTGCTCGTATGTGGCAGACGCCGAAGATCCGATAGACTGCCAGGATGTGAACAACCATTACTATAAAGGGGAGCGCTGCTACAATGTCATGGGTGCTCTGCAAGATACAAATTGCATCGCCACCGCATATGTTTTTTATTGCAACAATGTAAGCTATTCGGATTCCTGCCGAAACTGTGCTGACTGCTTTGGCTGTGCGGGACTCAATAAAAAAAATTATTACATTCTAAACAAGCAATACAGCAAAGAGGATTATGACAAACTAAAGGAAGAGATCATCGCCCAGCTAAAAGCGGATAATGCGTATGGAGAATTCTTGCCTCCTTATTCCAGTCCTTTTGGATATAATGAAACACTAGCTCAAGAGTACTATCCGATGAGCGAAAAAGAAGCCAAAGAAAAAGGTTTCAACTGGCAAGCTGAAACATCAGGCACTTATGACAAAGAAACAATACAGGAATCAGACATGCCGAGGACCATAGGAGAAGTTTCCGAAGATATTTTAAACCAAGTGCTCGTCTGCAAAGATTGTAAGAAAAATTTTCGCATTACCAAGGCCGAATTTGATTTCTACAAGAGAATGGGCCTTCCGCTTCCGCGCAAAGATTTCGAGTGCCGTCACCAAGACAGGATGAAAAAAAGAAATCCGCGCAAGCTTTGGCCCAGGTCTTGCTCGTGCGAGCTCAAAAACCACCAGCATGGAGCCGTAAAGTGCCCAAACAAGTTTGAAACTTCATACTCACCCGATAGACCCGAAACAGTTTACTGTGAAACTTGCTACCAGCAGGAAGTTTCTTAAATGGTAAACTCTATAAATGGAATATAAAACTTTACTCGGCTATATAGCGGTAATTCTGCAAACTATAAGCTATCTTGTATATTTTTGGGGC
>CAYGDR010000008.1:0-18962 GCA_964348775.1 uncultured Candidatus Saccharibacteria bacterium
CATATTTGCAGACATGGATGTCGCGGTTATCGGCGGAGGCAATGCCGGCTTTGAATCTGCAGCTCAGCTCCTAGCCTACTGCAAATCTGTGACCCTGCTTCATAAAAATGACACATTTAGAGCCGACGAGGTGACCGTAGAAAAGGTGCTTAAAAATCCTAAAATGACCGCAATCAAGAACGCAGACATACTGGAAGTAAATGGAGAAAAGTTTGTAAACGGCCTAAAATACAAAGACCTTAAAACCGGCGAAACAAAAGAGCTTAAAGTGTCCGGAATTTTCGTGGAAATAGGCCAAATACCAAATACTGACTTTGTAAAAAATATTCTCCCCCTCGATGAGATTGGCAGAATAAAGATAGATCCTATGACCGGCAAGACAGAAGTGCCCGGCATTTGGGCTGCGGGAGACTGCACCAATGTGCTCTATCACCAGAACAACATCGCCGCCGGCGACGCCGTGCGCGCGCTCGAAGACCTGTATCTAGAAATGCACGCAAAATAAATTGCTAGCCTCTGGGTTTTTATTTTTCTGCTCCGCCGGGCCAGCAGATCGGGCATGGTCCTGGGCCTTCGTATTTGTGTCCCCTGCTGCAAGTTTTCATAGTCATAGTAATAATTATACCACGACTTTTTTTGGCGGAGGCGGTGCCGGTTTTTCTCAATCCCGAACGAAAGCGGAGGGTACAGGACTTGAACCTGTAAGGGATTTCTCCCGCTGGTTTTCGAAACCAGTGCCATACCATTAGGCGAACCCTCCGTATTACAAAACAAATAAATAGTCTTGTCAACTGTGACTCTACCGGGAATCGAACCCGGGTTAACAGATTGAAAACCTGCTGTCCTAACCACTAGACGATAGAGCCAGATTATTTAGCTAAAACATAATAGCATTTTTGGCAAAATTATAAAAGCCAGCGGTGGTTTTCCTCCTTTCCTGCTGGCTCTTTCGGGCGTTAATGCCCTTGCTGATTTCTCAAACGCCGTAGCTCGTCCGAATCGGTCGAACCGCAGTTCGAGCACTTGTAGTGCCCGAGGGCAACACGAACCATGATCGAGCCACAAGTGGTGCACGGTGGCGTGTCATCCTGGTTAATCATCGGCGGAGCATCCTCGAACTCAGCGGTCGACCGCCTGCGCTTCATTTTGACTTCAAGCCACTCTCGCACTCGCGCTCGGCCTGCATCGGTCAGGAAAATCTCGCGAATGACCCGAATGTTGGTAAGGCTTGCGTGCACTCCGCACGCAACATTCGAGTCTTCATGAGCAAAACTGGCTTGCTTTTTGGTGAATTCCTCGGATTCGTTGACGGCTTCTTCGAGCGAGCTTCCTGCGGCGAGAACGCCGTTGATGATGGCAAAGGTCATCAAGGGAATCGCCACCGAAGCGAACTTCTCCATCGGATCAAATTTCCACTTGAGCCGAAGCAATTGGCCCTCAAGACCGTAGACCAAAATGAGCATGTTGCCACCGAGTCTCTCCGTGAGACTAAACAGCAACTCGAATTCGAATTCCCGATTATTCATACGAAAGGGCCTCCTTGCCCTGGAACTTTCATCTATAATTTACAATATTTTATTAAATCCGTCAAATTTAGCATTAGTGTGCGACCGTTTCTTATTGCTATATTACTCCTCCGCCCAGTTCATGATTTTTTCAAATTCGCTTGAAGCTTGCTTGATGTGCTTTTCGAGTATGTATTCGAGCTTTTGTTCCATCATTGCAAATTTCTCTGGATCCCGATTTTTTAGGCCGGCAATATCCTTGTAGATAAAATCGTGCTCGATTTCGGCCCAAGTGTGGCGGAGGATTGAGGTTATTTGTATTTCGCTTTTTAGATCCTTAAAATGCCGATATTCGGAGAGACCCAAACGCTTCGCGCCGAAAGACATGATGATATGCATGGCCTCATAGCCATTCTTGTGCTTTTTATCCTCAACATAAAAATTGCCATCCACTTCCCTGCGGAGCTCTTTTAAAAATCTATCCTTGTCCGCCTCGGAATAAAAAAGGACGCGAACACCCGCGAGGTCTTCAATGTCTCTCAAATCCCTGTACCTTATGCCCTGGCTGGACTTGCGGATAAGCTTTTCTCGCAGCCTTTCCGGAGTTTTTGTCCTGCTGACTACTTGATATTTGTAGTTTTTTTCCTTCAATAGGGCATCAAGAAGCTTGTGTACGGCAGAGCGGAATTCCTCGTAAAGAGGCCTTTTGTTTCTGTATTCGGCTAAAATCTTCTTGATATATGCGCTTTCTTCGCTTTTTTCGTCAGGGTAAATTATTGTTTCTATCAGTTTTACAAATCCTGGAAGCATTGCCCCATTATAGCATGCTTTGGAAAATTAATTAACATATTTTTAATACACAATTTTAACTAAAATTAGCAACACCTTGTCTAAATTGATAATAATCTCTCTATTCTATATACTTTCGAAGTGGATAAGATGAAAATAATTATCTTGGCCGGGGGCAAGGGCACGCGAATGAAAAGCGACCTACCGAAAGCACTCATGCCACTAAAGGGCAAACCGATGATAAGCCATGTGCTCGAAGCTGTGGCTTCTTCCGGCGTAGATGAAAAGCCGATAATAGTAGTGGGATATGGAAAAGAAAAAGTTATGGAGACTCTGGGGCCTAGGTATGAGTTCGTGGTTCAAGATAAACAGCTAGGCACCGGACACGCAGTGATGAGCGCCGAAGAGACTCTAAAAGACAGGGCAGAAAATATTATGGTGCTTCCTGCCGACCATCCTCGCATAAGCCCTGACACGATAAAGAAGCTTGCACAACTGCATATGAAAACCGGCGCACAGATAACCATGGCTGCGATAAAATTGCCGGATTTTAAGGATTGGCGGAATTTTTTTTATGATAATTTTTCCAGAGTGGTGCGAAACACAAACGGCCAGATTATAAAATCAGTAGAGTTGAAAGATGCCAGCGAGGAGGAAAAAAACATCACCGAAGTAAATCCTATCTTTTTATGCTTTGATGCCAAATGGCTGTGGGAGAAAATAAAAAACTTAAGGCCGGAAAATGCTCAAAATGAATACTATATGACAGACCTCATACAAATGGCAATAGAAGACGGGCAGAAAATCGAATCTGTCGAGATTGACCCCAAAGAAGGCATGGCTGCAAACTCAAGAGTTGAGCTCGAGCGCCTTGAGCAGTTTGAATAAGACTGATATAATTTCCCTCACATGAAAAATCCTTGGGAAAATGCAATGACACAGCTAGGGAAAGCTGCAAAGATCGGAAAATTCGATGAAGCATTTATCGCGCGCATAAGCGCGCCAGACCGGGACATCAGGATCAATATTCCGGTAAAAATGGACGATGGCTCTACAAAAATCTTTGAAGGCTATCGTGTACAGCACAACAATACCCGCGGACCCTATAAGGGCGGTATCAGATATCATGAGAATACGGAAATAAACGAGGTAAAGGCTCTCGCCTTCTGGATGACGCTAAAGTGCGCTGTGGCAGGCATACCTATGGGCGGAGGCAAGGGCGGGATAACCTTAGACCCTAGCAAGCTTTCAAAAGGCGAACTCGAGAGGCTCTCGAGAGGCTGGGTGCGAAAGCTCTCCGATGTGCTCGGCCCGCACAAGGATGTGCCCGCACCGGATGTAAACACTACTCCCGAGATAATGGATTGGATAGCGGATGAATTTGGAAAAATTACCGGAGATAAAACCGGCGCTGTGATTACGGGAAAAACAATAAAAAATGGAGGGTCCGAAGGCCGTGGAACTTCTACCGCGCAGGGCGGATTTTATGCATTTGAAGCGTCTAAAAATCAGCTTGGCTTGCCAGAAAAATGCCGGGTAGTAATTCAGGGGTTTGGCAATGCGGGCAGCAATGCGGCAAAAATTTGGCATAATGCAGGGCACATAATAATAGCAATTTCAGAATCAAAGGGAGGAATTTATGATCCTAATGGAATAGATGTAGAAAAACTTGCCGAACACAAAAAAGCCACCGGCTCACTTTCGAGTTTTCCGGGAAGTAAAAACATAACAAATGCGGAACTTCTGGCCACAGAATGCGACCTATTAATTCCTGCTGCATTTGAAAATGAAATAACAGAAATAAACGCAAGCAATGTGAAAGCGAAAGCGATATTGGAACTTGCCAACGGCCCTACAACCCCAGAAGCCGACGAGATTTTGTTCAAAAAAAACATTCCAGTGTTGCCGGATATTTGGGTTAATGGAGGAGGAGTCATAGTCTCATATTTCGAATGGGATCAAAACTTAAAAGGCGAACACTTAAGCGAAAAAGAAGTTTTTGAAAAGCTCAAACCGATGATGGAAGACACAGCGAAAAAAATTTTAGCAAAAGCGCAAGAATACAGAACTACTCTCCGCATGGGGGCTTTTTTGCTCGCCCTTGAAAGAATCAAGGAGAAACTGTAATATCACATTCATGCGCGGTTAGCTCAGTTGGTTAGAGCGACCCCTTGACGTGGGGTAGGCCGGGGATTCGAATTCCTCACCGCGCACATGAAAATTCTAAGCATTGAAACATCTTGCGACGATACTTGCATCACCATATTTGAGGCCAAAGGGTCCGCAACGAATGCGGAGTTTAAGATACTTGCAAATAATTCAAATTCCCAGATTCCGGTGCATATCCCCCACGGGGGCGTATACCCTATGCTCGCAAAAGGCGAGCATATGAAAAACCTGCCGATACTTTTTGAAAAGTCCATAAAAGACGCAAAATTAGAAAATAAGAAAAAGCCGGTAGACTTAATCACCGTTACCTATGGTCCGGGTCTGGAACCCTCTCTTTGGACAGGAGTGGTTTTTGCAAAAGAACTTGCAGAAAAATGGGGCGTGCCCATAATGCCGGTAAACCACATGGAGGGCCATGTGCTATCAGTTTTCGGCAAACACAAGGGAAAATTCAAGGCGAAAAAACTGAAAGGACCTATTTTATCCCTACTAGTGTCTGGCGGGCATACCCAGCTCGTACTTACGAAAAATTGGCTAGATTATGAAATCATTGGCACCACGCTCGACGATGCGGTCGGAGAAGCGTTTGATAAAGTTGCTCGCACCCTCGGCCTGCCCTACCCCGGCGGTCCGCAGATATCGAAACTTGCAGAAGGGTTAAGGGCGAAAGAAAAACAGTCAAAAAATTTATCTTCCTTTTCGCTCCCTAGGCCGATGCTCTACAGCAAGAATTTTGATTTTTCTTTTTCTGGGCTAAAAACCGCAGTCTTATATCTGACCCAGAAAACTAAAAAACTCGATAAAAATAAAATAGCCCAAATAGCGCTCGAGTTTGAAAATGCGGCAATTGAGTGCCTGGTTTACAAGACCCAAAAAGCAGTGGAAAAATATAAAGCCAAGAGCCTGATAGTAGCAGGCGGAGTGGCTGCCAATTTGCATTTAAGGCGAGAGATGAAAAGAATAACAAATAAAAAAATAAAGCTTCTCTTCCCCACCCAAGAGCTTTCCGGAGACAATTCCATCATGATCGGCATCGCCGGATACTTAAATTACATCAAGAACAAAAAGAAAACTCCAAACCCAGAAAGCATAAAAGCTATCGGCAACCTGAAGCTGAAATAAAAATGTTTCTTGTAATTTCCGCATATGCGTAAAAAACAAGAATTAAATAAAAAAACAAATTACTGAAATTAAAAAGACCGCGGAAAAGCTTGCGGGCCTTTCAACGGTCTTTGATTCTTCACAGGGCGGAGACATGTATTAGCTCTCCGCCCCCGCTCATAGTGCTCTACTTCAGCCCCACCTTCTTCCGGAGTTCATACAGCTGATTGTAGACAGCGCTGAACCCGACGGCGAGAATGAGAACCAGAGCGCCTTCGAGCACCATGGGAATGTCGCCGCTAATCCCTCCGGCGAAGATTTTGATGGCGGCCAGGAGGGTGAGAACGATGATCACGAGCGAGTGTCGGATATTTGCCGGCATGACTCCCTTTCTGAGACGCACTATTGCGCCTTCTAAATCCCTTATATTATAGCATAATCAAAGTTAAAAGTCAAGTATAAAAGACGCATACAATTCCTAGAAAACCCTTAGAAAATCTGTTATTATGGGCTTGTGAATGACAAGCTACAAGAAAAACTACTGAGGCCTTATAATCCTAAGGAAACAGAAGAAAGGATATACAAGCTATGGGAAGATAGCGGTTTTTTTAATCCGGATGTTTGCATTGAAAAAGGCATAACTAGCGCAAATGCGGAAAAATTTTCCATAGTCCTCCCTCCCCCAAATGTCACCGGAATTCTTCATCTTGGCAGCGCCATCATGATCGCGATTGAAGACATTTTGGTGCGCTACGCCCGCATGAAAGGCAAGCGAGCCCTTTGGATTCCAGGCACAGATTCCGCCGCAATAGCGACCCAGGCAAAAGTGGAAAAAGAGGTTCAGAAAAATGAGGGCCTTTCCAGGCATGATCTTGGGCGAGAAGAGCTTTTAAGGCGAATTGATCTCTTTGTTGAAGAAAGCAAATCAACCATAATTTCTCAAATACGATCCATGGGTGCTTCGGTTGATTGGAGCCGGTACGCTTATACTATGGATGAAAAACGGTATCGTGCTGTTATGGAAGCATTCGTACGGATGCATGATGCCGGATTAATTTACCGAGGCAACCGCATTGTAAACTGGGATCCGAAGGGCCAAACTACGATATCAGACGATGAGATTGTTTACGAAGAAAGACAGAGTAAATTTTATACTCTAAAATACGGCCCCTTTGAAATAGGCACGGCGAGGCCGGAAACAAAATTTGGAGACAAATATGTGGTCATGCACCCGGAAGACAAGCGATATGAAAAATGGAAGCATGGAGACAAGCTCACCGTAGAATGGATAAACGGCTCCATAGAGGCCACAATTATAAAAGATGAAATGATAGACATGGAATTTGGCACGGGAGTGATGACTATCACCCCCTGGCATTCGCACGAGGATTTTGAGCTTGCTGAAAAATATAAGCTCGATCGGGAGCAGATTATAGACAAAGTTGGCAAGCTTCTGCCAATAGCGGGAGAATTTGCAGGCCTGAAAATTACAGATGCGCGAGAAAAAATAATTGAGAAGCTAGAAAAGAAAGGATTAGTGGTAAAAATAGACGAAAAGTATGCAAACCGTATAGCCACCGCGGAGCGCACAAGCGGAGTCATCGAACCGCAAATAATGCTTCAGTGGTTTGTGGATGTAAATAAGAAAATTGCCGATCGGGGAAATAAATCATTAAAGGAGCTGATGCTCGAGCCAGTCCGCGAAGGCAAAATAAAAATTATGCCGGAGCACTTCGAAAAAGTTTATTTCAACTGGATTGAAAACTTGCGTGATTGGTGCATTTCCAGGCAAATCTGGTTTGGACATAGGATCCCTGTCTGGTATAGGGACAGTGAAATTTATTGCGGTATTGAGGCGCCCACAAAAGACTGGCAGCGAGAAGGCTGGGTTCAAGACGAAGATGTGCTAGACACATGGTTCTCTTCCGCTCTTTGGCCATTTTCAACAATGGGATGGCCGGAAAACACGCCGGACATGAAAAACTACTTCCCCACCACCATGCTCGAAACTGGTTATGACATTATTTTCTTCTGGGTGGCGCGAATGATTTTAGCAAGCCAATTTTTGACAGGTCAAATCCCATTTGAAACTGTATACATGCATGGCATCGTAAGAGACGGCCAAGGGAGAAAGATCTCTAAATCTTTGGGTAATAATATTGACCCGGTAGACATGGGTGAAAAATATGGCACCGATGCGCTACGTATCTCTTTGGTCTCTGGCACAGCGCCAGGCACCGACAGCAAGATTTCCGAAGAAAAAATCAGAGGATATAAAAACTTTGGAAATAAGATGTGGAATATTACCCGCTTTGTGCTGGAAAACACAGAACAAGGTCAGGAAAAAGCAGATGGCGATCTTGTAGAAGAATTTAAAAAAATCGCGAAAGATATAACCGATGATATGGAAAATTATAGGTTTCATTTGGCCGTAGAAAAGATTTACCAATACGTCTGGCATAGATTTGCCGATGAAATAATAGAAGAGAGCAAAAAAAATCCTGCGCTAAGACCATCCCTTGTGCCTATATGGAAAGACTGCCTAAAAATACTCCATCCTTTTATGCCATTTGTCACCGAAGAAATATGGTCTATGATGCCTGGAGAAGACAAAAATTTACTAATGGTGGAAAAGTGGCCCTTCGATATGGCCTCAGGGCAAGCCAACATAAATGTTCACGACCGATCCTAAAATCCTAGGGCTGGTATTTATAAGCGGAATCATCCCTTCGCTACTCTGGCTTTTCTTTTGGCTCCGCGAGGACAAGAAAAATCCGGAGCCGAAGGGCCTTCTTGCACTGGTTTTTGTCGTAGGCATGATCAGCGTCTGGTTCGTGCTCCCTATCCAAAAATTGATTCGAGGCTTCGGACTGCCGGACGCCTTAGAGCTTACCGCCTGGGCAAGCACCGAAGAAATAGTAAAATTCCTTTTTGCGTATTTGATAGTCTCGAACACAAGCCAGGCAGATGAGCCGACAGATTGGCCTATTTACCTCATCACAGTCGCTCTTGGGTTTGCGGCGCTAGAAAATGTTCTATTCGTAGTAAAGCCTTTCGCGCTGGGACAGACGGCTGTGGGCCTTCTTACCGGCCAGCTTAGGTTTTTAGGCTCCACACTCCTTCACACTATAGCAAGCGGAATGATAGGCATCGGCATGGGCCTCTCTTTCTACATGAGCACCGCTCAAAAAAAACTTTACACATTCCTGGGCGTAAGCATGGCCATCGCCTTGCATAGTGGTTTCAATTTTTTTATAATGAATAGCGAGGGTAGCGGCTTCCTAAAAGTGTTTGCTTTCCTCTGGGTAGGAGCGATTCTCGTAATGCTCCTCTTTGAAAAATTAAGAAGGATGAATTTAAAAGTTTAATCAGGCCCTAGGAAACTAGGCCTTAGGCCCTAGCTAGAGCCTAGAGCTTAAAACCCTAAAGCCTATATAATTATGGAAAACAGAAAGAGAAGCTTTTTTGAGAAATTGACCGGCACTGTGCACCTAGAAGATGAGGCGGAAGAAACAACGGCTAAAAATGTCATGAAGCTCGATAAAAAAGAAAAAACCAGCGGAGCCAACTGGATTGAAGAAGAAAACGAAGAAGCAGAACTCACTGTGGATGTTTATCAGACTGCTTCAGATATAGTCATCCAGGCTATGGTCGCCGGAGTAAAGCCGGAAGATCTTGAGCTTACTATTGCGCGCGACATGGTCACCATCCGCGGCAAGCGCGGAGACAACCGAAACATCGACGATGATAATTATTTTACCAAAGAGCTATACTGGGGCAAATTTTCACGCACCATCCTCCTGCCTCAAGAAATAGAGCCTGAAGAGGTAGAGGCAACAGAAAAGCACGGCTTGCTCACCATCAAACTCCAAAAGGTAGACAAAGAAAAGAAAAATGTCATCCGCGTAAAGTCTATTTAACTAGAAGCTATTTTTGTGCCGAGGGCCAGATTTGAACTGGCGACTTCTTCCTCTTCAGGGAAGCACTCTACCAACTGAGTTACCTCGGCATTTACCTTTTTAGGTTTTGAAAAAACTCGTTTAGACCCTCTAGGTTGCTTTTCGCTCCGCCGTAAGTCTCTACAACCTGATCTATATAGGGCTGTACGAAATAATACGCTCCGAAGGCTGATCCTATGATGATAAACCAGTAAATTATGCTCACAAACCGCCTAATGCGCATGGAGCGATGTAAAGACTTCAAGAGCCTATTATTCTCTTCTCCTAACTTTAAACTCTCTTCTAGCAGCTTTTTGGATTCCGGATCCACGAAGATATAGTAGCACAAATATCCTTAAAATCCAGCACTTATTGTGCCCTCGCTCCGAATCGAACGGGGATCTATTCCTTAGGACGGAACTGTTCTATCCATTGAACTACGAGGGCATGCGATAAAGATAATATCGCAGAAATAGGCTAAAGTCCAAGCAATTTGGAGATAAGAGGCTTGTTGAAACCCACTATTAGGTCGTTGCCGATAACAATGACTGGCACGCCCAACTGGCCGCTTTTATCCATCATTTCCTGCCTTTTGGAGGCGTCTTCGGCTACATTGTAGTCAGTAAAAGCTACATTTTTTTCCTTAAAGAAATCCTTGGCCATATGGCAGAAGTGGCAGGACGGAGTTGAATAAATTTCTACTTTTTGCATAAATCAGTATTGTAAATAATTTGTAATAAGCTAGTATAACATATGGCGCATAGAGCGCAAAAGCGGGTAAGCCCGCTGAAGCGTCAGAGTAGGCGGGATTAGTTTAGTGGTAAAATGAGTCCTTCCCAAGGATTAGACATGAGTTCGATTCTCATATCCCGCACTTTAAAAATGCTTTTTTAGATTCTTCCAATAAGCTCCGGCATCTTTGACCAAGTCTTCGAGGTCCGCCTTGGTAAGATTTTTCTTTTTGCCAAATTCCTCTGCTGTCTTTTTTATGAATTGCCTGTATTCAGCTTCGGTAAGCTTTGAAAATTTCTTCAGTTTTGGAGAAACAAACTTGTAAAAATCCGCTGATTGACTTTTGATTTCCTTGCCGAGCTTTTTGCCGGTCTTTGAAGCCGCAAAAACTCCTGCTGCTGCCCCGAGCACCGCTCCCACAAGCGCGCCTGTCATAAATTTGCTGTTTTGCTGTCCGTTTTTATTGTTTTTCATAGATTTTTATTTTTTTACTTGTCTTTGGCAGAAATAAAGCTGATAATCTTCTTAAAATACCTCTTAGCCCTCGCGTAAGTAAGGCCCAGATCCTCTGAAATATCTCTGGTATTTCGAAGTATCTGTATCATCTGGTAAAGAGCGTAAAAAAGCGCAATGCCCAAGACGATAATTGCGACCGAGGACACGACATAAAAGATCGTCTGGCTCGCTATGAGTGCATCCATGCTTTAATTATACTATAAAATCTCACAAAATTAAATCCCGACTTTGTCGAGGATTCCGACCTAGCGTCGGAACCAATTTTTGAGAAAACGGACAAACCAATTTTTGTCCCCCTCCTCTTCTGGATTTTGCGCATTTTTATCATCAACTACCACTATAAGCCCCTCGCCCTCCTTGGCTAGGCCGAATTTTTCCCGTATATTTTCTTCAACGCCCCGTTCGGTTTTTAAATTTTCTATATCGCCCCCAAGCTTTTCTTTGGCTTCCGCCAGCTCGGCTACTTTCATCTGCGCGATTTCCTTGTTTTTGCCGGTATCGCGCATTTTTACTATAAAGCGCAGAACGCCCCAGGCAAAAAACAAAAGCAAAGCGACCAGAATTATGAGGACCGGCACCGATTCCAAAATATTTGCGCCTCTCCCCTTTTTGCCTTGAAAGTTTCTCATATTATGTTAATCTAAGTATATGCTTTTCAATAAAAAACATCAAAAGAAAATACAGTTGATTTTCGCGGTCATCTCTATCCTAGTGATAGTGAGCATGATTTTGCTCTACTCGCCGATTTTTAGCTTGTAATAAAAGGGAAACATAAAATTTTTTACCCCTACGCCCGCAAGCGGGACCCCTCGGGGCTTGCAAAATCTTATGTTTCTCTTTTATTCACTCCCTCCGGAGCGCATCATCTTGAGAAATACATCCTTGGGTATGTTTACCCTGCCCCGCTCTTTCATTTTTTTCTTGCCTTTTTTCTGCTTTTCCCGGAGCTTCATTTTTCGAGTAATATCGCCTCCATACATGTGCTGGGTGACATCTTTTTTCATGCCAGACATTGTGCGGGAAGAGATTATCCTGCCCAAGGCCTGGCCCTGAATTTTTAAGGTAAACATCTGCCTCGGCAAAAGCCCATGGAGCTTCTCTACGGCCCTCTCGGCCTCTTCTTCTACCCTTTTTTTGGAAATAACCCTAGAAAAAGCAGGCACCACTTCGTCCGCAACTAAAATATCAAGCCGGGTCACATTGGCCTCGCGCATCTCATTTAATTCGTAAGATATGGACGCATAGCCGGATGAAGCGCTTTTAAGATTATCAAAGAAATTGCGCATAAGCTCGCGGAGCGGCATCTGCACGGTGATCGAAGACCTGTTGTCTCCAAAATTTCCGGCCTCGCCTACTTCTCCTTCATGGTCAAACAAGAGCTGTATAATTCCCCCCAAATAGCTTGCTGGAGTGATTATCTTTACTTTTACCCACGGCTCATATACGGATTCTATGTTGCCGTCATCGGGAAAAAAGTATGGAGAATACACCTTTTCTTTTTTGCCTTGCTTGTTTAATACTTCGTAAGTTATAGAAGGCGTGGTAATGACGAGCTCAAGGTTAAACTCTCTCTTCAGCCTCTCTGTTATTATCTCAAGGTGAAGCATGCCCAGAAATCCGCATCGAAATCCTCGGCCGAGAGAACCGCTTGATTCTTCTTCATAGGAAAATGCAGAGTCGGAGAGCTTCAATTTTCCCAATGAAAGCTTTAGTTCCGCAAAATCATCCGCGTCTTCTGGAAATATCGAAGCCCACACTACCGGCATAGCTTTCATGTATCCGCCCAAGGGAGGCAATGGATTTTTAGAATTTGTTATGGTGTCTCCCACCGAAGCAATGCCAGGCCTTTTTATGCCGGTAACAATGTATCCCGTACTGCCGGAAGAAAGAATTTCTCTTGGAGTTTCTTCGGGAGAAAAAGTGCCGACTTCAAGGGCAGTAAATTTCTCGCCAGATATAGAAAATAGCAGGCCGTCTCCTTTTCGAACTTTGCCATCGAGTATCCGCACAAACACTATCACTCCTTTATGATTTGAATATTTAAAATCAAACACCAAAGCCCGGAGAGTATTTTCTCCGCCATATTGCTCTTTGGGCTCCGGCACCCGCTTGATAACTTCCGATAGCAAATTTTCCACGCCTTCTCCGGTACGGCCGGATACCAGGAGAACCTCGTCTTCCCTACAGCCAAGGAGCTCCATCACTTCTTCTTTGACCTCTTCTATCCTAGCAAGAGGAGAATCAATTTTAGAGAGCACGGGTATGATCTTAAGGCCCCCCTCGCGCGCCATATTGAGCGTGGTCAAGGTCTGGGCTTGCACGCCCTGAGTAGAGTCTATCAAGAGAATAGAGCCTTCTACGGCCTTTAAAGCCCTAGAAACCTCATAGGAAAAGTCTATATGGCCCGGGGTGTCTATTAGGTTCAAAATGTACTTCTCGCCGTTTAACGAGTATTCCATGCGCACGGGCTGCATTTTTATGGTAATGCCCCGCTCGCGCTCAAGCTCCATGGAGTCGAGCACCTGATCCCGCATTTTGCGAGTTTCTATGGTATGCGTGATCTCGAGCATGCGGTCGGCCAAGGTGCTCTTGCCGTGGTCAATGTGAGCTATGATGCTGAAATTTCGTATGTGTTTTAAGTCCATATTGTTTTACATAGGAGTTTCCTATGCTATTCCAAAAAGCCGCCGGTCTGGTGGTCCCATAAATCTTTATAGATGCCGTCTTTAGATAGAAGCTCTTTATGTGTTCCCTCTTCAGCTATTTTTCCTTTTTCCAGGACTATGATTCTGTCCATCTTCTGCACAGTAGAAAGCCTATGAGCTATGACTATTGAAGTCTTTTCTTTCATAAGTTCGTTGAAAGCATCTTGGATATAAGATTCGCTGATAGAGTCGAGCGAGCTGGTAGCTTCATCTAGCACCAGTATCGGCGCGGGCTTGAGCATCGCACGAGCGATGGCCACTCTCTGCCTCTCTCCGCCCGAAAGTTTTACTCCCCGCTCGCCCACCAATGTATCATAGCCATGCGGAAGATTGGAGATAAACTCATGCGCATGCGCTTTTTTAGCCGCAGAAACGATCTCTGCTTCTGTGGCCCCCGGAAAGCTGTAAGAAATATTATCTTTAATGCTTCGGTGAAAAAGTATAGGCTCCTGGGATATGTAAGAGATCTCTTTGTGGAGATCGTCCTGAGTTATTTTGGCGACATTCTGGCCATCAATAAGAACTTCGCCGGAAGATATGTCTACAAAGCGCATAAGGATCTTTGTGATAGTAGACTTGCCGGAACCGGAATGGCCGACCAGGCCGACTTTTTCTCCAGATTTTATGCTAAGGGAAAAATTGTCAAAGACATTGCCGTTGCCTAAGTAGTTGAAATTTACATTTTTCATTTCTATACTGCCTTCGCTTATCCTGGGCTTTTCAGGATTCACGGGGTCCAGAACATCCGGAACTTGGCGCAAAATATCCACCATTTCTTTCATGTCTGACAGGCTTTTCGTAAATTTGGTAGTGGCTTGGCCCAAATCCCAAAAATTATGAGCAATAGCATTTGAATAGGTCTGGACTAGCACAAACAAGCCAGCTGATATTTTTCCGGTAAGCCATAAGTAGCCGGTAAGAAAAGCTACCAGGACCTGGACGCTCATTGTTATGCCGGCCTGAATCGCGTTTATTTTGTTTCCAAAAAGCCAGGCACGAAGGCGAAGCACGGCTTCTTTCGCTGTAGAGTCCTTATATGAATCCAGTTCTCGCTTTCCCGCCGAAGAAGACTTTATTGCAAGAGTATTTGTAAGAGTGTCGGCAAGCTGTCCGGTAAGCCTGGAGTCAGCGGCAGCCTCGGCAATGTCATATTCCATCTTTTTCCGCGACATCAGCATCACGATGGCTATGTAAATTACAGACATGAAAAGAAAAATAAAAGCGATAAGCTTTACATGCAGATAAAAGACTATAAAGATAGAAACTAGAAGAAGCGCGGAGGTCCAGTACCTGTCGATCAGGTTGTCATGCATTACTTCAAAAGCGCGCACGAACTTCCGCGCTTTACTCACCAGCGATCCGGTAAAATTGTCCGCGAAAAAAGAATACGAATGCCTGTGGAGCTTTTCAAATGAAAGGTCGTGTAAATCTTTAATGACCTTCGATTGGAATTTTGAAATAGTGTATTGCGTTACCCGCCCGAAAAACCAGGCAATTGGCATAATTACTGCGATCAAAAATATACTCTTGTATAACGGCCCCGATAATGCCATTCTGTCCGCCCCGCCGATCGAAATTATATCCACTATCTTTTTATAGAAAAGAGGGGTGATGGTAGAGTTCAGCACCGTTCGGAAGCCATGGAGAACAAAAATGCCGTAAAAAAGCCACTTATACCTGAGTATAATAGGCCAAATATAGGAAACTGTATTTTTTAGATTAGACATAAAAACTGCCCCAAAAGGGGTATATTTTCATCTTAGCAGATAAATATTGGATTTTAAAGGATAAACTAAAGCCCTTCCTGGGAAGGAGGCACGACCTTGGCGCGCCAGAATCGGGTGCCTAGGGTATTCTTCAAATCTTCCAATTCCTCGCTCTTTAGGAGGGATAGCACTAATACACCCACGAATATGCCGAATACCGCCGAAAGGAAGCCTTGCAGAAAAATGCCCCAGAAAGTATAGGTGCCAAAAATCGGCGAAAGGGCGTTTAGGCTGGCGTAGCAGGCAAAACCGAGAAAGAAAGAGGCGCCCAGGCTCTGGAAAAAAGTTTTTGATATGAAGGATTCATTCTTCATAAATTCGCGCTTGGCCATGTACCAATGTATAAGGAAGTTCAAAATCGTGCCGAGCGAGTAGGCTAGCGGGAGCATCAGCACTTCGGTGCCGGGAATGTCGGAAACTTTCAAGATTGATTCTATGAAGTATCGGAAGAAGGAAGAAAATTCAAAAAGCTGGAGAAATATATAAGAAAGTATGACTATCACGATGGAACAGAATAAGTTTATTACAAGGGGGCGCCTGGTATCCCCTTTTGCATAATAAGCCCGGGACATAAGAGCAATCATTCCCTGCGCCAAGATGGAAACAGAAAATATCGCAAGCGAAGCGGCAACCAGCCTGGTGTTTTCCCAGGAAAATGTGGGCGAGCCGAGGATGACGCGGACAATTTGCGCGCGCAATACAATAAAAATAAAAGTTATCGGTATAGACCAAAAAACAATCGCTCGGGCGGCTTTCTTTAAATGATTTTTAAATTCCTCTGTAGCCCCCAATGTAAAGGACTTCACTAAAGTCGGAAAAGCTGCTACCGAATAAGAAATGCCTATAATATAGAGAGGCACCGACTGGAGATTTAGCGAAAGGTTAAACACTGAAATCGATCCGCTTTTTAAGAAAGATGCGAGAGAAATTATGGAGATGAGCGCCAGGTTGTTCATCGAAAGGCCGATGGTCCGGGGCAGTGAAATTAGGACTGCCTTTTTTACATCCTGAAAATCAATGGAAAGCGAAAGCGCCGGTGAAAATCCTGAATACTTTGAAGAGATCGCCTGGGTTAAAAAATGGAAGAACGCGCCCAAAACTACTCCCAAGGCAAGACCGTATATTCCCATATAAGGATAGAGGAATGCTATCCCGGCTATAATGCCTAAATTGTAAAAAATCGGGCTCAAGGCATACATGAAAAACTTCCTGAAAAGCTGGGTTACGGTGCCGAAAAGATTCGACAGGCCGAGGAGTATGGGTGAAAGGAGCATAATCCGGGACATTTCCACTACCTTGGCTTGCGCCTCGCTACCGAAGCCGGGAGCCACGAAAGAGACCAGGTATGGCATGAGGAAAAAAATAAAAAGCGAAACAAGCGCAATAACAGAAAAGAAAACGGTAAAAATATCGTTCAAAAATTTACCGGCTTCCTTGGTCATCTTGCCGTCCGGCATTTTGGCCATGACAAAAGGTATCAGCACCGTGATGGAAGCAAGCGAAGCAATGGAGATAAATATAAAATCGGGCACGCGGAAAGCGGCGTAGTATATGTCGAGCGTCTGGGACGGACCAATGAAATAAGTGATGAGCCGGTCGCGAAAAAGGCCCAAAATCTGAGAAAGAAGGGCAAAAGAACCCAAGAGAAGTGCGGCCTGGTTTATATTCGGATATTCTTTGCCAAAAAATTTAAAGATTCTCTCCATTCCCTAGTTCCCTTTCAGGTCCGCTACATATTTTATGAGATTTTCGTTTGTCGGAGCAAGTGCCAAGGCCTTCTCTCCATAATCAAGAGCAGCAGTATTATTGCCCTCATTTTTGGCTATCTGAGAAAGGGTCAAGAGTGCGTCTATATAGTCGGGCTTTAGCAGAAGAGCCTTGTTAGCAAATTCTTTTGCTTCAGTGTTTTTCTTGTCTCTAAAATGAACTCGAGCTATGGCAAGCTGTATGCCAGGATTTTTTGGGTTGAGGGCCGTTGCGCCCTGATACGCTTCAAGTGCCTTTGGATAAGCATCTTTCACTCCGAGAGCGCCAGCTGCGCTGTAAATATCTCCAAGCGCCTGATAATTCAGGTAATTTTTCGAGTTATAGGCTGTCGCTCCGATCGCGCCTGAGAGGGCTCGGTCAAAGCTTCCTTGCAACTCTGCTTTTTCGGCCTCAGTCAATTCCGAACCCTTGCTCAAAAGAGCATTCATTTTCACCAGGTAAACTTGCGCATAAGTCCTCATGTATAGGTCATTTTGATGGAGCGATAATGCTTTTTGTATGGCAGCTTCGGCTTCCGGCACAGACTGAGCAGATACTGACTTGCCAAAGTAAGATACAGAAGCAAAGCGCTCTATGTACTTGAAGGCAATAGCCGCAGCGAGCACCATCACAAGGACAAGAGATAGTATAAAGAAAAAGCTCTTCCTGTGATCATCCAAGAAAGATATAGTTACCTGGCCATTTTCCCTATTTGAAAGCAGGCCTACAAAAACTCCAGTAAAGGCAAAAGCCAGGAGAAGCATCAGCGGGCCAGCCGAGTAAAAGAATGAAGCAATGAATAGGTAAAGCGCCAGTACGAAGAACGCGGCCATTTCCCGATGAGTGTTGTGCTTAATGGAAGAAAATAAAGACTTTACGCCAGCGACAATGAACAGCAAAAAGAATGTGATCCAGGATAGGATTCCGACTAGGCCAGTCGTAGCTATAAAGGTGGGAAGGGTTCCAGATCCAGAATTGAAGGAAGTGTCCCAAAAGATACTGTTGTTTATGCTTTCTGGCTTGTGCATGGCCCAAACCTCCACGAACCTGTTAGGCCCCAAGCCTAGTATCGGATCCTGCTTGAGAGCGCTTTTGGCAACCATCATAGTAGCCGTAAAAGAAGGACTCACTTCGGTGTTTGAGAGATTAAGCCGGCTAGGCAGGAAAAAGCCAATAAACTGGCCGGACATGAAAAATAGAAGCGACACCATGACAATGACAAAAGAAAACGCTGGAAAATGGACTTTGCCCTCTTCCTTGCTCTGCGAAAAGAATGATATTTTATAGACGAAAATAAACAGGGCAAAGATTCCCAAGAGCTCCCAGACCAACATGAAGTTTACGCTAGCAATCACAAAAAGCGAAACCAAGATAAGAAGTCCGAAAATAAGCCTTGCAATTCTTGTAATCGAGAAAAATTCAATCACAAAGAGAGACACAAGGCAGGAAAAACCGGCAAGAAGGCCTAGCGCATTGAAAGAGCCTATGAGATTATCGGTGTTCCCTCCTAATACTCCGAGCGAAGTGGCACCTGGCAGGAAAAACCTGAATATTTGGAAAACCATCACGGCGACAGTAGAAAGTATCATGCCGAAAAGGAGCATCTGCGCATTCTTGTTGTCCCTTATCATGGCAGAAGAGATAAACATCAAAAGGAACGCGGCAAACATAAACCAAAATGTCCCAACATCAAAGATCGTACCGAAAAAAGATGCGGCCGGGGCTGATGAGAAGAATGCGGAAAGGAGGAATGCCAAAACTATGCCCAAGCCGGCCACAATTATGGAAGACCTGGGAAAGTGAACTCGGCCGTCAGAAAATCTGGCTACCGCCCAAAAGATGATAGATATAGAGAGGCCGACCACTACCAACAGGCCTTTGGAAATTCCTACAGGTATTTGAGTAAATGGAAGAAAGAAAACCGGAAGAAGCACTACAACCAAAAACAAAGAAGTGAAGGAAATTCTATCTAATATATTTGACCACATATTTTTA
>CAYGDR010000009.1:0-16790 GCA_964348775.1 uncultured Candidatus Saccharibacteria bacterium
CTAGTATATAACATATGAAAATGCCTGCAAAGGATGTCTGTGTATAAATATAAAAGATGTATGCAAAAGAAGACGGGGGCCTCTTGAGAGAGGCCCCGCGATTCTTTGATCTTGCTCTGCGTCACCGCAGAGGAAAGCTGAGATCTTTCTCAGCTTTGCCACCGAGCCCAGCTTGCTGGAGTTCGGCGTCGTTGAGGAACAATTCCGGGTTTTGCCCCGTGACACCGTCGAGGTGGCCGGAGATGAGCACCACAACACCGTCTCCTTGATAAATCCGCTTGCTGAAGAGGATATCAAGTGCCCACTCTTGGAACAAAAGCGTGATGCTCTTGGAACCAGCGGCCACTTCGAAGCCTTTTGGAAGCTCCCACTCGGCTCCAAGGTACCTGAGCGCCAGCCCACTACGCACAAATGCGTATAGGTACGGAACAGGGGTTCCACCATTCCTCTGCGGAAGTGTGATCTTATCCCACTTTATGTCCATCTCCACCCGATTCTGCACGAAGCGGGCAGAAGTGATCTGGATCGGAGACGGATCCGGCGCTGTTGCCGTCGGTGCGGTGGGTGAAGACCCACCCGAGCAACCCAGGAGGGCTGCTGCGAGGACTACTACTATTGCGAAGGACTTTCTCACGGCACAACCCCCCTTTTTGAAGGATTGGACTACCGGCCGCTTAATTTGCGACTGCGATATCCACCCCTCATTATACCCCCAAATCTACTTTTCGTCAAAAAAGTAAAGGCAAGTGGGGATAACTTTTATGAAAACTTAATATTTTCAACACTTTTATTTTAATAATAATCTTCCGGTTATCCACACCTGAACATATAAAAAACAGAAAAATGACTTATTATATATGTATGTCTAAAAATACAATCACTGTGATCCTGGCAACATTAGTAATTATTGGAGGCTTGGCTCTCTACTCCGCCAGCAAAGTAATGGAAGATGCAGCAAAGACCGTATTCGTGACAGGGCCATTGCTCGGATATGCAAAGTCCCCTGCGCTGGGCGACTATATCACGGATCCAAAAGGCATGACCTTGTACACCTTTGCAGACGACAAGAAACTGGAGAGCGTTTGCTATGGGGAATGCTTGGAAAAATGGCCGATGTTTGAGTTTAACAACAAGCACATAACAGAGTTTAAAGATTCTATATCAAAAAAAGTGAATGTGGTAAAGCGAACCGACAACTGGCGTCAATACGCCTGGGGGGACAAACCTCTTTATTACTATATCGGCGACAAGACGCCGGGAGATGTGCGCGGCAACGGCATGGATAATGGCAAGTGGAGCATTGTCCTCATAACCCAGTAATTCTATGGCAAAAAGAGGAACAACACTAACCCCGAAAAGTAAATCTAGGCGCTCGCACAAGACCAAGAAAAGGCTGGCTATAAAGCACGCCCTCCTTTCGGCAAAAGCTAAGAGAAGAAAATAGACTATCAGAAACCTACGGACAAAGAGTAGAGGCCGAAGTTATGGCATTGTACTCTGCTTCCGTGATGCCTTGCGACTTGGTTGCGGAATCGGCGCACCAGTGGGTCGCTGTGTCTTCTGCCACATTTAACGTAGAAACTGCTACCCACGCATCTTGAGAATCAAAACATTTTGCCGGCTCTCCGCCTAAAATGCCCGCCTGTGTAAGCGCTTGGACCACTATGGTATCGGTGCAGATATTGCTGTAAGAGCTGGTAGTAGAATTTATAAGTGCAGCTTGGGTGCGAAGATTTGCTAAATTGGCTTTTATGGCGACATTGGCAGCTTTAGCTCGTGTGGCCGCAAGCTGGCCCATGACAATGGAAGCCAAGATTCCGATGATGGCAATCACTACCAAAAGCTCAATCAAAGTGAAGCCCCGAGAAAAGCCTTTTGAAAAGTTTCTGGCAAAATATAATATATTCATACGATCATCTTAGCAAATAAGGGCAAATACACAAACTTGCACGGGTTCTACAAAATGCCTCTTAGAAGATGAGCTAAAAACTCTTTTATTTTATTTAAAAAAGGCCTCTTGCGCCACTCTTCATAAATAACTTCGTTGGATGACTTAAGATCTTCTATAAAATGGGACTCGAGGGCTTTTACTAAATATGAGTCCGCTGTCATGATATTTGCTTCATAGTTGTATACAAAGCTCAGGCTGTCTAGATTGAAACTGCCGAAAGTCCCCCACTTCCCATCCACCACCGCGGTTTTCGCGTGAAGTACGGCGGGCGTGTATTTAAAAATTTTCACTCCCTGCTTCAGCAATTCGCCGAATGAGCCATATGAAGCGAGCGCGACAACTTTTACATCTATTTTGTCTGGCAGAATTATTTTTACTTCAACTCCCCGCTTTGCAGCCCGCTTTAAAATGCGAACAAGCTGATGGTTTGGGATAAAATATGGAGTAGTAAGATAAATGTATTTTTTAGCTCCAGAGAGATTGCGGAGAAAAGCGCGGTACAAAAACCTCTTTTTGAAATAGGGAGCATTGGTAACAAAAAGCTTTCCTGAACTGTAGCGCCTAAATTTCTTGACCTTGGAAATAAGGTCTTTTTCATCGGCAAGATTCCACATATCTTGAAAAGACCTGCGCATCTCTTTTACTGCCTGGCCCTCTACTCTGCCGGTAGTGTCCCGCCAGTCTTTCATATATCCGCCCACGCCGGTACCCCCTGTAAAAGCTATCTGGCCATCTATGATCAAAGTCTTTCTATGATTTCTAAAAAACCAAGAAAAGAAGCTTGGTATCCGCCAAGGGCTTATGACATTGAAAAATCGCACCTCGATGCCTGATTTTCTCAAATCAGCCGGAACGCTCGAAAGATAAAAGCTATAGCTGCCGGCAGTATCTATAAGGAGACGCACTTTTATCCCCTCCCGCGCTTTTCTTTTTAAAACCTCTATAAACTTTTCTCCGATGCCGCTCTGGTCGAATATGTATTGCTCGATTTCGATAGAAATCGAGGCCTTTCCACATTCTTCTAGCATCGCCTTCCAGGCTTCTTCGGTGTGGGTATATATTTGAGGCAGATTCTTATCCATGATTTTCCGGTCGTATAATTATAGTACATATTGCCATTTTGGCGAACAAAAACGCCCTTTTGGGGCGTTTTTGCGGCACATACATTGTTACGAAAAATGTAAGTCAAAAAGACTGTTCTGCCTTACACTCACACGGGTACTATAGCATACTTGTAAAAAAATTGCAAGTCCCTTCGAAATATGCTAATATTTTAGTGCAGGCATCGGATAGCTGCTCCGACCCAGGTCGGAGAGGAAAGTCCGAACACAGGTCCGACCCAGGTCGGACAGCAAGGTAATGGGTAATCCCCATATGCAGTGATGCATAGTTGCGAACAGAGACGAGCTCCTTTAGTGGAGGTGAAACGGCTAAATACTTACCCCTGTGCAAGATCGTGTCCCGACGAAAGTCGTGGAAGAATCGCTTGAGCCCGCGAGCAATCTCGGGCCTAGACAGATAGCTATCGTCCTCCGACTCAGGTCGGAGAGATACAGAATTCGGCTTATAGGTGCCTGCATAAAAACGGAGACTCCGCCCAAAAGGCGGAGTTTTCTTTTGCCTAAATATGCATCTCAACCAAATCCCCTACTTTCAAGTCTCTATTTTTTGAAAAGCCAGACTGCACCTCAAGCACATATTTTGCATCCTTATCTGGAGAAAAAACTTCAAGCGATCCGTCATGCCTAGCATCATCTTTTATATAAGCTATGCGCATATCTTCGCCAATCCAGATGATGTCTATGGGAAACTTCATATCTTTCATCCAGAAGCCCTGCTTGCCTGGATTATCAAAAATAAAAAGCAGACCGGTGTTTTCTTCCAAGCCATCGCGTCCGGAAAGGCCCTTTGCTTGAGCCACAGGATCTAAAGCAAACTCGACGCTGACATCAACTCCTCCGATTTTCACATATGGGCCCGTTTGAGGCATATCTCGATTGCGCAAAAGAAAAAACCCGCCTGCCACAAATATAAAAACGAACGCGAAAGCATAGAGGGTGCGAATTTTTTTGTTTATTTTTCTATTTATGGTCTCCATTCCAACCGAACATTTTTCCAATAGCGTCAGAAGCTTCGTGCTTCCTTATTATCTTTATGGTACCGTCGTGAGCAACTATTTTCATAGGCTGGGACAATAAGCAGTGATGGGAAGCAAGGCCCTCCTGATAGGCTCCAGTGTCAAGCACTGCCACAAACTGGTCTTGGTCTTGGTGAAGCTTCGGCATCAAAATATAATTTCCGCCATCGGTATATTTATCATCTGAATCACAGGTGCTTCCTGCAAGCCACACAGTTTTTAGAGCGTTATGCATATTATTCGCTGGGATGATATGCCACTTTTGGTGTATTGCCCAGGTATCTTTGAGATCATTCATAAAGCTACCATCCACCACATACCACGCCTTGGCGTTGGCATTTGGGATGCTCTTTTCGGAAATTACTTTATAAATCATAAGCTGGGCAGGCGCGGCAATGTATCTGCCCCATTCTACCGCCAAATTCGGATGCCTGATCCCCGCCTTGTCCGATAAGTTTTTCAAAACCTTCACTATCTTGCTGGAAACCCCTTTTGCGGTGTAAAATTTCTTTCTTTCGTAGGGAATGCCGAAGCCGCCGCCGATATCGAGCGTATCCAAAGAAGGATGAGTCTTTTGAAGCTCTACATAAATGCTAAACGCATGCTTTATGGCATCTATGATGCTTTTCTGGGATTTTATCTGCGAGCCGACATGGTAATGCATGACCTTCAAATTTTTCATCTTTGACAGGCTGAGCGCGTCTTTCTCTGAAAGCCCAAAAAGGTCGAACTTTTTATCCCAATGCGTGTCTGTCTTTACGGTCAAATTTATCCGCACGCCTATGTCGCCTTTGTGCTTTGATACCCTCTCCACTTCCTCAAAAGACTCTATAATGGGCACGATGTTCATGCCTTTTGCCCGGAGTTCTTCTATCAGATCCAAATATTGCTCTGTCTTCGGTCCGTTGCATAAAACCCTGATCTTGGTATTGAATTTTTCCCGTTCCCAAAGTCTCTTTACGATCCAAAGCTCATTTGCGGACGTAACTTCCAAGTTTGCTCCTTCAGACAGGAGCGGGAAAACGAACTCTTTATTTTGATTTACCTTCATCGGATAGTGGTAGAAAAACTTTCCTTTGTATCCGTATATCTTCATGTAAGCCTGAAAAAAACCTATCAGGTCTTTGAGCTGGCTTTCGATAATAGAAGGAAGGACTATCTGGAGGGGCGTTCCGTATTTGGTAGCAAGATCGTTTATGTTATAAATGTGGTGGCCTTCGGTAGCGACAAGCTCGCCTTCTTTATTTACGCCGAAAAACTGAGTATTCCATTCATCTACTCCGAGCTTCCAGAACTTCCTCCAATTCTTCCCCGGTTTTTTGATTTTTCTAGCTTTCATCTAAGTGAGTGTAAGTATATAAAAACTCTTTTTTAAAGTCAAAAAAATTATCCTCTAATATGGCAGACCTGATCTTTTTTACCAAGCTGGTTATGAAGTAAAGATTGTGAAAAGAAGCCAGGGTGCCGGCAAGCATTTCCTTGCCGTGAAAAAGATGGGCTATATAAGAGCGGGTATAATTTTTGCATGCATAGCATTCACAGCCGGGGTCGAGCGGACCATAATCCTGCCTGAATTCTTTGTTCATAATTATAATTTTGCCCTTTTTGGTATAGATAGTGCCGTTTCGGCCGAGGCGGGTCGGCAGAACACAGTCAAAAAGATCCACGCCGTTTTCTATGCCCATAAATAAATCTTCCGGCTCGCCGATGCCAAGCAGATGCCTGGGCTTTTCCTCCGGCAAGATTTCGTTCACCCATTTTACTGCGGTAGACATGTCTTCTTTTGCAAAACTTCCGCCAATGCCGAAACCGTCGAAATCGAGCGAGCTGATAAACTTCGCAGACTTTTTTCTCAGATTTTCATCCCGCCCGCCCTGCACAATTCCAAACAAAGATATTTTATTTTCCTTATTTAATTTTTTATGTTCCTCCAGGCTTCTTTTAGCCCAAGCATGTGTTCTTTGCAAAGCCTCTTCTTGATACTTAAAATCTTCGACGGGAGAAGTGCATTCATCAAAAGCAAAAATTATATCCGCGCCGATGTCATGCTGAATCTGCACGGATTTTTCGGGGGTAATGTAATGTATGGAGCCGTCGAGATGCGACTTGAAAGAAACTCCATCCGCCCCGATCTTTGCGAGCCTGGGAGCATCCGAATCGTCAAATCGCTCCGGGATAAGAAGCGAGGGGTCGGCGATCTTTACAACTTTCGAGATATCTTTGCCGTATGCGGCCCCAAGAGAAAAAACCTGAAATCCGCCGGAGTCGGTCATGGTAGGGGCTATATTCCCATCGCTTCGCCGCCAGTTCATGAATTTGCCAATCCCTCCGGCCTTTTTTATTATTTCTGTCCCGGGCTGAAGATAAAGATGGTAAGTATTTCCGAGCACTACTTCTGTGCCTGCTTCGCGGACCTGCTCTGGATTTAAGGATTTCACTGTGGCTTTGGTGCCGACCGCGACAAAAGCCGGGGTCTCAATAACTCCATGAGGAGTTTCAAGAGTTCCCGCTCGGCCCAAAGAATTTTCCAGCTTTTTCTCAATTTTAAAAATCATATGAGTAAAAATATTACTGCCGAATCTGCACAAACTTTATATCATGCATGTTCACCGGGCTCACTAGAAGCGCCTTGGTAAATGAATCACGGGGATCGGAAACTATTGCCTTCACCGCGGCAACGGTGTAAGGAGTTATTCCCGGCAAGGATACAGTGCTATCTTTTGATAGCTCAAAGTCTCGGGGCAGTACCATTTCAAAATTGCCTCCGCCTCGGCCAATAATTTCTATAAATGTATTTCGCCCGTCCACCAATACTTCTGTCTTTTCCCCGCTAGTTGAAAACAAAATCACCTTCGACGACTCGCTGTAAACTTCGGCCACTCGGCCCACTGGTATATTTCCAAGAGCAAAAACCAGATCCCCTTCCTTCACTCCCAAGTCTCCTCCGGCATCTACGAGCATTGTGTCGTATGGGCTTTTATTAGGCTTTGATAATATTGCGGAAAGGAGGAAATTTTTATTATTGCTGGCACGATCAAGTATTTCTTTCAGCCTTTCGTTTTCATCGAGGATAGAATTGTAATTCTCTGTCCTGGCTTCGTTTTCTAATAATTGAAGCTTAAGAGCGTCAATTTCAGCGGAAAGGGATCTTTTAGAAGAAAAAACTGCGCCCCAGCCGGAGAAAGAGCGGGCTAAATTATTTTTTAGATAAATTGCGGGCTTGAAGACTTGCTGGCTAATGGCAGACAAAAAGCTGAAAATCGGAGCGCGAAAATACAAAAATACCCCCAAGAAAATAATCGCAGAGGCAACAAAAGCAATCTTCTTTCTTTTGTTTTTTCTATCTAGGAGGTAGCTCATCTTGATGGCCTATTAATACCTCGCGGTAGCTATCGAGATCGTCGAGCATTATGCCGGTGCCTCGGGCAACGGCAGAAAGAGGATCGTCCACTACATACACGGGAATTTTTAATACATTCTGGAGGAGCTGATCGAGCCCGGGAATAAGCGCCCCGCCTCCGGTCAAAGTGATGCCCCGATGCATTATGTCGGAAAGAATTTCGGGAGGCGTGGTTTCAAGCATGTCTTTTACTCCTTCTACTAATTCCTTGACTGACAGGGTCATCGCTTCTCTTATATCTGTATCCGTAACTATCACCTGCCTAGGCAATCCGGTAAGAAGATCCCGGCCATGCACTTCTATCTCCATGTATCCGCCCGGAAGAACTGATCCTATAGAAATTTTTACTGTTTCAGCGGTGCGCTCGCCGATCAAGATCTTAAACTCGTCTCGCATGTAAGCGATGATGTCGTTGTTCAATCTATCGCCGGCAATTTTCAAGCTTCTTGATTTTACAATCCCACCCAAGGAAATGACGGCAACGTCAGTAGTGCCTCCGCCCATGTCAATAATAAGCGAACCGACCGGGTCTTTGATCGGAAGCCTGATACCGATAGCGGCAGCCATAGGCTCTTCTACCAGAAAGACTTCTCTTGCCCCAGCGCTTCTTGCTGCGTCATAAACTGCTCTTGTTTCTACATTTGTAGTGCCGGAAGGCACGCCAATTAGCACCCTGGGCCGGCCAATCTTCTTTGAAATTTTGTCAGCTTTGTTTATAAGGTAAGAAAGCATTTCTTCGGTAACTTCAAAGTCGGAAATAACGCCGTCTACAAGAGGGCGAACAGCGCGGATGTGGCCAGGAGTTCGGCCAAGCATTTCTTTTGCTTTGGAGCCGACCGCAAGAATCTGATTGGTCTTGATGTTTACAGCAACCACCGACGGCTCGCTGATGACGATGCCGTGGCCCTTCAAATATACCAAGGTGTTTGAAGTGCCCAAGTCTATGCCGATATCATTTGAAATTAATTTGTAAATTTTTTCGAACATAATATGGACTAGCTTATAGGTTCTAGCTATTAGCTAATAGCTTAATTAATTCATCTACAGAAACAATCTTGCCCTTTTCTTCGGTGCGTTTTTTGATCTCGATTCCGCCTTCCTTCAAGCTTCTCTCGGAAACCACGGCGCGGTAAGGAATACCTATAAGATCCGATTCTGCAAATTTCTGTCCAGCTGAAACTTCTCTATCATCGAATAAAACTTCTATGTTGTTTTGCGCCAAAACCTCGTAAATTTTCTCCGCTTCATTTTTGACTTTATTGTCTTCGCCAAGTACAAGGAGATGCACCCCGAATGGCGCAATGGATTCCGGCCAGACCATTCCCTTTTGATCACTCCATTTTTCCACGACAGCTGCCATCGTCCTGCCCAAGCCTATGCCATAGCATCCCATATAGTATGGCTTCTTTGCCCCGTCTGAATCGGTAAAATTAGCACCAGACATTAGATTTGTATAATGATATCCGAGCTGAAAAATATTTCCCACTTCAATACCTTTTTTTTCTATCAAGGGCTTGCCTTCTAAATTTTTATATCTCTCCTTAGCAAGAGCAATATCGTAAAATCTTTCCGGTTCTTTTATGTCTCTGCCAAAATTTATATTTATGGAATGAAAATTAGTCTTGTTGGCGCCACATTCGAAGTTAACTCTGCCTTTGAGTGAATCATCCATCACAACTATCACATCTTGAGGAAGATCAAGTATGCCCGCATAGCCAACTTCTGCTCCAGTGGTCTTTTTTACGACTTCTTCACTGGCTAGTTTAAGATCGTTTACCTTAAGCGCATTCTTGAGCTTAGTTTCGTTTATATCGTACATACCATTTATGGCTGCTGCCACGACCCCCTTTTCCGTCTCGAACAAAATTGTCTTGGTAGTTTTATGTACGGGAATCTCTAAGAACTTTGCAAGTTCTTCCACCCCTATTATACCTTTGCCTTCCACATCTTTCCTCAACTTCATGCCTTCCTTAGAAGCTTCAGAATACTTTTCGAACTTAGCTACATCTTCATGGGCAGCATAGCTTCCGTCAGATGTTGTGAAATAACGGCTTTCGCCTATATCGGATTCGACTACAAACTCATGGCAGTATTCTCCCCCTATGTAGCCATTATCGCTCTCTACTATGCTTGTTTGGAGTCCCATGAGGTTAAAAATCTTTTTATACACCTCTCTCATTTCTTCATATGTTTTTTTAAATTCCGATTCATTTTTATCAAAGGAATATCCGTCTTTCATGATAAATTCCCGAACACGAAGCAATCCCCCTCTGGCTCTCATTTCATCTCGAAACTTGGGAGAAAATTGATATATGTGGAAAGGCAAATCCTTGTAACTCAATTCAAATTTACGCACTAAATCCACAAACATTTCTTCCGCGGTGCCGCCAAGGGCAAACTCCGAACCTCTTCGGTCTTTCACTTTCATGAGTTCAAACCCTGCTGTACTGGTACGATTTGTTTCTTTCCATAATTCTAGCGGATGAAGTATGGGGCTAACCATCTCTTGTGCGCCGGTTTTGTCCATTTCATCCTTGATGATAGCCATAATCTTTTGCTGAACCCTCTGCCCAATCGGCAAAATAAAATACCGGCCAGCTACCGATTCTTTTATATATCCTGCTTGTTTGAGAAGTCGCGCAGAAACGATCTTGTCGTCTTCAGAGACGGTTTTGGAGGTCTTTAAAAAATATCGGGACTGTCTTGCGCTTGTAGCCATATTTGTCATCTTAGCCTACAAAAGCCTTTTGGTCAAAGGACGAAATCGCTCTTTGGAAAAAGGCATCGGGTTGCAAAAGAGAGATGTTTCTGTTAGTATGACTCCTATGTCAAATAAGGCAGAGAAGACCGCGAATACCCTTCCAAATATCGATGAAATGTTCGCCGCGGGCGTGCACTACGGCTATTCAAAGTCTAGAAGGCACCCTTCGGTATCTTCATACATATACGCGACCAAGCAGAGCGGAGACATAATCAACCTGGAAAAAACCTCCGAGCTCTTGGAAAGCGCTGTAGAATTCGTAAAAAGCCTGGGCTCTCGAAACAAAGTCCTCCTTTTCGTGGGAACCAAGCCTGAGTCAAAAGCCTCGGTGAAAGCCGGAGCGGAATCCTTGAATATGCCTTTTGTCTGCGAGAGATGGATCGGGGGCACTCTGACAAATTTTCCTGAAATAAAAAAGAGGATTGCTGTTCTCGAAAACTACCGAAAAGGGCTCGCCACAGGAGAACTCGAAAAATATACCAAGAAAGAGCGTTCAGTAATGGCAAAAGAGATGGAAAAGCTCGCCAAGTATTACTCTGGGCTTGTGGGCCTTAAAAAGTCTCCAGACGCGCTCGTGATCGTGGATTCAAGGAAGGAATATATCCCGGCTGCTGAAGCGCTTCAAGAAAACATACCTGTGGTCGCGCTGGTAAACTCCGATTCAGATATAAAAAATATTGATCATCCAGTAGTCGGAAACGATGCCGGCATCCCTTCTGTAAAGCTTTTTGTTGACACTATAGTTAGCGCTTACAAGGCTGGACAAATGTCTGTGCCTGGCAAAGAATAATAAATATGGCAGATGTTCTAATCACAACCGAGCAAGTGAAGGAGCTTCGAGATGCGACTGGCATCTCAGTGATGCAGTGCAGAAAAGCTCTTGTGGAAGCTGGAGGCGATATGGGCAAAGCGCTTCTAATACTAAAGAAGACCTCTGCTGAAATCGCCCTAAAAAAGAAAGACCGAGAGGTAAAGGACGGCGCAGTAGCTGTAAAAGCAGAGGCTAAAAAAGCAGTATTGGTGGCGCTCCACTGCGAAACTGATTTTGTATCAAGAAACCAGGACTTCGTGAATTTACTGGAAGTTCTGGCGGACAAAGCCCTTAAAGAAGGAATCGATAAAATGAGAGACGCTTCGAAAGAGATGATTGATGCCGTAATCCAGAAAACGGGAGAAAATATAACCTTAGGCGAGGCTTTTCTGGTAGAAGGAGAAACTTTAGGCTCGTATGTGCACGGCAATAAAGCCGGAGTAATCGTTTCCCTTTCCGGCGGAAACCAGGATGTAGCCAAAGATGTAGCAATGCATGTAGCGGCGATGAAACCGGAATACATGAATGAAAGCGAAATTAGCGAAGAAGCCAAAACCGGCATGAAAGAAGTATTTGAAAAAGAAGTGGCAAGCTCGGACAAGCCTAAAGAAATAAAAGAGAAGATGCTTGCCGGAAAGATTTCTACTTATTTCAAAGAGAGAACTCTCTTATCCCAGGCATTCATAAAAGACGGAGAGCTTACTGTCGGAAAATTGCTTGAAAAGAATAAAGCCTCAATTAAAGAAATAAAAAAGTACTCGATCTAAGCCATGACAATCCTCTTCTCTTTATTCTTCATATCGCTGGCAGGCCTTCTCGGAATGTTTTCCTTGAAACTCTACGCGCTAAGGAGCCAGGGAGGCGGAATGGCTCCAAAGGAAAATGTAGAGCTTCTTACTCCGTATCTTCTAGAGCTTAAGCTCCTCGGCCAGAGAAAAATAAAGCGCTACGGGTATATCACCCTAGTAAGCGCGATCAGGATGTATTTCCGATCTTCTAATATTGTAAAATCCAACTATCAGGATCTGAAGAACAGGATGAAAGACATAAAGAAGCGGGTTCCCCTCTCTGAGACGGAAGAAGTGAATAAATTCCTGGAAGCAATTGCTGATTACAAACACAAGATAAAGGAAATAAAGCACAAGATAAAGGAGGAGGAAAAGGCCCGTTAAATGTGTTAGTATGTTAACCGTGCCGGCATAGCTCAGCCTGATCCGACTCGGTCCGATTAGAATCGGACCAAAGTCGGATTGGAGTAGAGCAACAAATTAGTTTATGAATCCTGTAGTATATATACTTCAAAGTAATAAAAACGGTAGGTTTTATATAGGAAGTACAAATAACATTGATAGGAGGTTTGAGCAACATAATAAAGGATTGGTTGTATCTACAAAAAACATTAGACCTTTCGAATTATGCGCGATCCTTCGGTGTGATACACTTCAAGAGGCTAGAATTTTTGAACATCGATTGAAAGATTATAAGAGCAGAAAGATTATTGAAAAGGTAATAGTAAGTAAGATATTTCCTTGGAAATATCAGTCGCCGGCATAGCTCAGTTGGTAGAGCGCCAATTTTGTAAATTGGATGTCGTGGGTTCGAATCCCTCTGCCGGCTCCGCAATCAAAGTCAGATCATTTGATGATTTATTGAATAATTTAAATGAGCACAGGAAACCCAAAGTTTGATCCAAAAGCAGTCCCACCCAATGTAGGTGAAAAAATTAAGTCTGTGAAAGAAATTGAATGGGAGAGGGTGCGGGCGGAGGTGGAAGAGATGGGCGATCTCCATGGAATGGGAATTGACGAAGGCATTAAAGATACCGTGGTGGCCTTTAATGTCCACGAAATTCCAACAGCCCAATCCTGTGAAGGGCACCTTGAGAACGAGGCACATCACGGATATCCCGTACCATGGATTACTGTCGAGGCTTTACACAAGCCACAATGGCGATATGAAAGAGAAGGAGAAATATACCAGCAAGTTGCCCAAAAATATAATATTACCGTAGAAGATGTTTTGCGCGCTCATAACGAAGAAGCATGGATAGAGGCTCGCAAATTAAGCTCGGAACAAGAGGAGGCGTCGGAATTCAAAGCGTGGGATGAAGAAAATACTAAATTATTTATAAAAGTAGAAGGACTGCTGAAAGAATTTTACAGCGATCGTGTTGCATCGGAAGAAGTTCGTATTATCGCTGATAGGACAGCGGAAGGGTTAGAGGTGCATAACGGCGGAAAGTTTTACATACCTCATGACAGGAAAGAAAGATTGGAGGCGGAACTTACCGAACAAGAGCGAGCGCGTATTCCAGAAGTTTTAAAAACTTGCCAAAAAGAAATGCAAGATTTTACGGCTTTTTTGAAAAATAAATTTCTTACCAAAAAAGAAATTTAGGGTAGAAAGAGATTTTAAACGCGGTTATTTTGATAGCTATTTAAGGTAAGCTATAATAGAAACATGAAAGAATTCATAAGAAATTTGGTTGGAAGGAAACAGCCGGGCAGGCAAGAAAAAATCGAACCGCAAGGGATGGAGAAATACAAATCGGAAATTGAGGCCCTAGCTCTGGAATTTGAAAAATCCTTTGATTCGAACGATAGAACCAAGACTGAAGACATCTATCAAAGGCTCAAAAGGGCGCAGACCATGTTCCACTTTCCCCTCATGGAAATGATTTACAGCGGGATACTTTTGGAACCTGCTAAATATGTGCCGACAGGAGAAGAGGAGGGAATGAGAAAGCAGATCCAGGAGTCTGATAGGGTTTTTATGGTCCAAACTGGAGAGTTTTTGGGCGGAATCATAGCCGATATAGACAAAGTCATTTCGTCCCAGGCATTAAATCGTTCAAAAGCCACAATCCTTCCATTAGAGGGCGGCCATGAAGCGGGAGTTTCTATGAATGACTCTCCAGCAATCAAGAAGTATCAGCGTGAAGTAGGAGATATTCGGAAAAAAGCGGGCCTAGCCCTCAGTCCTCTCGTTAATATGAGCGAAGCAAGTGTTCTCATTCGTCCTGAGGATTTAGAGTATCTTGCTTCCGTAAGAAGGACCCTGGATGAGGACAAAAAAATGTGGCAGGCCCTGGCGGAAGAATGGAGGCCGGAGAATAAAAGAATAACCAGCGGATTTGCTCTTTACGATATCCAGAATATCGATCATACCATCATACAACTGGTTCAGAAACATGAACGGGCTTTTTCTAAAGACGGCTTATCGCAAGCAGATAAAGGCGCCGCCTTCCTTATGGGTTTTCCGATAGAGGCTAAAAATGTCCGAGCACTTATGGATGAAGGCGATGTAAATATTGAAAGTGTGCCGGATTCCTTCAGCGATTCTTTAAATTATTTCGGCATGCTCGGCATTTCTCCGGCTGACCTTGTTGGAAAGAAAGAAGAAGAAATCAAAACTGCATTAAAAAGAAAATATTATCCTTTAGTAAAACAATGTCATCCAGATCTTTATCCTGGGGATAATGCCAAGGAAGAGAGGTTTAAGAAAGTGAGTGAAGCTTTTGAAGTATTAGCTGACCCAAAAAGAAGATCCAGATACCTCAATGGTTCTTTAAATTAAATTTGACGGTATTGCATTTTAGCATGTATAATATAGAAGTCGAATTATAAGTAAGCTAGCACAAGAAATAATATATGGGAATGGAAAATCAAATACCAAAGAAAAAGTTAATTGACGATAATGGCGTTTTGCTTAAAACACCAGGAATGCTACGACAGGAGCGAAACGAAGCGGCTAATGCCGAAATAGTTGGTGAACCAAATGAAGCTTTATTGGATAGAAGCAAAATAGGTGAAGCAAGAAAAACGAGGTTGGAAGGAGAAATTGCCGAAGCGGGAGAAAAGCCAAAGGAGGGCGTGTTAGATAGAGCCAAAATTGCGGAGCAACGAAAAGTAGCCGATAATGCAAGAGCTCAAGAATTAAAAAAGACCATAGAAGAACGATTAACTGCTGTCGAGGAAAAAGTTGGTGTTGATGAAACCAATCAGGCGTTTTCCAAAGAGGGACTTTTAAATAGAAATCTCGGTAGAAAAAGGGAGGGCAATTAAACTAATAAAAATAATCGTCGGAAGAAAAAGTTGTTTGAATTTATCAATTTTTATACAATATTCTCATGAAAGGACCTGACGGAATTCCACCAAAAAATCCAGGACAAGGCAATCCTTGGGCAGAACTTGAGCAAGATCCTAGGTTCCAACATGGCATGGTCATAGGATTAATCCCAAGAATAATGGATAAAAAGTTCGGCAAAGAATTTATGGCTGAGTACTTTAAGCAATCGGTGAATCGTGAACCAAAAGACCTAGATTATGACCTACCAGAAGAACTTGGTGAAAGAGACGGAGAGGAAGATATCGCAAGAGGTTTTGCACTAGAAGTGAGTGGTGATCCATTAATACCAGAAGTGCGTGAATTTGAAGAAAGGATTCACCCAATAAAGACTATAGCAGAATTACAGGAATTTCTTAGAAAAGAAGGCATTGAAATTACTGAAGATGACATAAGGGCGGCAAAACATAGTGCCACTTTATTTATCAAGAGTATGCCACCCAGACCTGAATAGCTCCTAATTATATGAGCGACCCATTTAATAGACCGCCCCAAAAGAGTCCAGATGAGTGGGCTGAACTAGAAAAGAACCCTAGGTTCCAAAGACTTTTAGTACAAAATCTACAAATAGCTCTCGTGGATAAAAAATTTGGTCCTAATATCATTGATGCCCACAGAAATTTAATGCTACGAAGAGAATTTGAAAATGAGGAAGGTAAGGCAGATGGCGAAGACTTCATTTCCTAGCTCCCAATCTGTGTTAAAATTAAAACATGAACGAATCGCGGAGAGATTTTATAAAACAAGCAAGTAAGGCGATAGCTGGAACGGCAATATTAGGCTCCGTTGATGCTTGCAGTCCTGATTTTCAAGAAAGTACTGAATACCCATTTGAACATGTTGATGGAAACGAAGCTCATAAAAGCGGAAACAGGTTTTCAAAAAGAGTGGGAGATATTTTAAAAGAACAGCATCCTTGCCGAGTAGAAAATCCTTCCGTAAGAATTGAAGTCAGTGAACAAAAATTTAAATTTGTTTGGAACTGCAATTTTGTTAAATGCGAGGAAAAGGACGCCGATTTTTATTTTGATAGGCGTGGATTGCTATGGTCTGGAGATACGCCTGAAATTGCCCATAATAATGTGGAAGCCAAACTCAAGGAAACTGGCCAGGTTCAGGAGATGATTGATGCATTTCGTGCAAAATACGGTAATCACAGGATGCCGGATTCGTTTGTAAGCGAATCAATAAGTGGACCTGTAAACGGAAGGTATTGGTGTGTAAGAGAATTTTTCTGCACAGCGAAAAAATAGTTAAAATTAGCCATGTCCGACGAAACTCAACCTCAAAACCCAACTTCCGCAGAAAACCCACAAAAATATTGTTTCGCCTTGCCGAGTCCGCATTAATAATTTTTAGTAAAATAGGTTCTAGCTGATTTTAAAAGACACTCAGAATACAAATATGAATCTCAAAAAAAGCTACGTTCATATTCTAGGAGGAATCTTACTTATCGCTCTTTTTGTGTCAGGTCTTATTTATCATAATCGGCTCAAAATTAGGCAATCCGATACGGCAACAGAGGGTTTTGCCGCTTTTGAACTGAAAGGGCTTCGCACAGAGCAAAATAAAATAATGGAAGGCGATAAACCTATTATATTAAAA
>CAYGDR010000010.1:0-15489 GCA_964348775.1 uncultured Candidatus Saccharibacteria bacterium
AAACTCTATTTTATTGAGACTATTTTTACTTTAAAGAATGGCTGGCGGTGGCCGTTGCGCTTCAGATATCTGGACTTCTGCTTGTATTTTATGACCATCACTTTTCGAGCTCGGCCGATTTCAACTATTTCAGCATCTACCTTTGCTCCGTCAATGTAAGGAGTACCGATAGTCGTATCCTTGCCGTTGTCTACTAAAAGGACCTTGTCAAAAGAGATTTTGTCCCCTTTTGCATACACACGGTCTTTTGCCTTCATCTTTTCAATAGAAAAAGTACCCCCTTCGTGGACCTTGTACTGCTTTCCGCCTGTTTGTATTACTGCAAATTCCATGGGCCTAATACTAGCTAAAATCTTGTAAAAAAGCAAGTATAAGCTTATAATACCAGGATGCAAACAAAAATAGTGGAAAGGTATTTTTTCTTCTGCTTGCTATTAGCCACCCTTATCTTCACTTTCTTTATTTTCCGCCCTTTTTGGATAGTCTTAGTCTTGGGCATTTCTTTCTCTATAGTCCTCCACCCGGTATATGAATGGCTTGCTCGCCGGATGGCAGAATGGGTAGCTTCTCTTATTACTGTGATTTTCTTTACCATAATAGTCTGCGGGCCTCTCCTCGGCATCGGAGTGATAATTTTCAATCAAAGCCAGGATTTATACTTCGAGGTGGCCCAAGGTGACAATGTGGGCCCATTTTTGGAAACACTCGGCGAAACTATCGGCGGAGTATTGCCGGAAGGCGTGGACTTTGACATCCAGGCAAAAATATCTGAATTTGTCTCCTACACCACGGACAACATCGCAAAAATATTCACCACCACCCTTTCCGCATTCTTCTCTTTCATCCTGATGCTCCTTATCATGTTTTATTTCCTCAAAGACGGAGCAAGCTGGAAGCATTCAGTGGTAGTGCTCTCCCCCCTTGCAGACAGAGACGACGAAAAAATAATCAACCGCCTGGCTCAATCCGTAAATGCAGTCATCAAAGGTTCGCTCTTCATTGCCGTGATCCAAGGCCTACTAATGGGCTTTGGCCTGTTCCTTTTCGGGGTTCCAAACGCAGCTCTTTGGGGCGTGGTGGCCAGCGTGTGCTCTCTGGTACCTACAATCGGCACATCTTTGGTGTCCGTGCCGGCGATAATTTTCCTCCTTATCACAGATCAAACTCCGCAGGCTATAGGACTTTTGATTTGGGCCATAGTCGTCGTAGGCTTGGTCGACAATTTCCTTACTCCGTTCATAGTCGGCAACCGCATAAACATCCCGCCTCTTCTGATCCTTTTCTCCGTACTAGGAGGCATATCTCTTTTAGGCCCTGTGGGCATACTCGTCGGACCTCTCGCTGTGAGCCTGCTCTATACTTTGATCTCAATCTACCGAAATGAATTCAAACAAAGTTCACAATAGAAAAATAGTTCTGTTTAATACTCTCAGCAGGAAAAAAGAAAATTTCTCGCCGATAAAAGAAGGAGAAGTCCGGATGTATTCCTGCGGGCCTACCGTATACAATTATCCGCATATAGGAAATTATCGCGCATATATTTTTGCCGATACTCTAAAAAGGGCGCTGTCCTACAATGGCTTTGATGTGCGCCACATCATGAACCTGACAGATATAGATGACAAAACTATCCGCGATTCGCAAAAGGAAGGCAAGACACTCAAAGCATTTACCGAGTTTTATACTGAGGAATTTTTTAAGGATATAAAATATCTAAATATCATTCCGCCCGAAAAATTCACCAAGGCAACTGATTATATAAATGAAATGGTTGATATGATCAAGAGGCTTGAGGTGCAAGGCCTCGCCTACAAAAGTGCTGACGGCTCGGTATACTACAGCATCAAGAAATTTAAGGATTATGGGAAGCTGGCGCACCTAGAGCTAAGCGACCAGAAAGAAAACGCTTCAGGCAGGATCAAGACCGACGAGTACGATAAAGATAGCGTGCAGGACTTTGCTCTCTGGAAGGCTTGGGATGAAAATGACGGCGATGTGTTTTGGGAGACTGATCTAGGCAAAGGCCGGCCGGGCTGGCACATAGAGTGCTCTGCTATGTCCATAAAAAATCTTGGCGAAAGCCTGGACATCCATACCGGAGGAGTGGATTTGATATTTCCCCACCACGAAAATGAAATTGCCCAGGCAGAAGGCGCCACAGGAAAGCCTTTTGTAAAATATTGGATGCACAATGAATGGCTCCTGGTGGAAGGCAAGAAGATGTCTAAATCTTTGGGCAATTTTTACACTCTGCGCGATCTGATCGAAAAAGGCATAGACCCTCTGGCTTACCGCTTTTGGCTCCTAATGGCAAACTATGGCACCCGGGTAAACTTCATTTGGGAAGCCGTGGAGGCTGCTCAAACTGCCCTAAAAAGGCTTCAGGGCCAATATTTAGAGCTTGGGGAGTCTATTGGCAAAGCAAGCGAGGATTATCAAGAAAGGTTCAAGGAATGCATAAACGATGACCTAAATACCCCTAGGGCTATTTCCCTTCTCTGGGATTTGATGAAAGATGCAAATATTTCGCCTGCAGACAAGAAAGCGACCATTTTGGATTTTGACAGGGTGCTCGGCCTGGGATTTGAAAATCTAAAAGAAGCAATAGTTCCAGAGAAAATAAAAAAACTTTTGGAGGAACGCGAAGAAGCTCGCGCAAGCAAAGATTTCAAAAAGTCAGACGAACTGCGCGATAAAATAAATTCTCTAGGCTACGAAATAAAAGATACCGCATCCGGACAGAAAGCTTCAAAAAAATAATTTTCTACTATCTTGCTCATGTGGTTATTATATTAGAAAAATCTAATTCGAAGTTGGTACTTGTTTTTTCAGCATATGCGTAAATAACAAGGAAACTATTTCTCCCAAGGGAAATTTGGGTGGCCGAAATGGCCCCATTGCGCCGTATCGGCAAATTTTACTGTTTCCAACTTGAGTAATTTTTTTATGCCTGCTGGGGTGAGATCGTATCCTTCTATTGGTACCTCCTTGCCGTCTAGCACCGCCACAGCCATCACTGGTTCCGGCTTGCCTATGGCATAAGCAAGCTTCACAAATGCTTCTTTTGCTTTACCGTTGTGTATGAAGTCTACGGCAATCTTGCGCGCGATGTAGGCTCCGCTTCGATCTACTTTGGTGTAATCCTTGCCGGAGAAAGATCCTCCGCCCGCGGGTATTTCCGGACCGTAATTGTCTATAATTATTTTTCTGCCAGAGAGCCCTGTGTCTGCGTCAAATCCACCCTGGGTCCACTCTCCCGCCGGATTTATGAGATATTCTTCAGCCTTGATGATATTTTTTACAAAGGGCAATAAATCTGCATTTTTTGAATTCTGAAAGCTCACCACTACGGTCTTTATTTTTTCGCCGTCTAAGGTCACCTGCACTTTGCCGTCATATGGATACTTTTCGTAAACCTTTTGGCACAAATTTCTCGCAAGCTCGTATTCTCGGGGCATCAAAGTACCCGAGTCGCTCGTCGCATAGCCTTTCATTATGCCCTGGTCCCCAGCTCCGCCAATGTCTACTCCCTGGGCAATGCCAGGGCTCTGCTTTGATAGTTGTACAGCTACTTCATAATTCTCTCCTACTATATTTTTCACTAAGGCCTTGATGTCAGGCGTTCCGACGCTTGTGACTTCGCCATTAATAGTGATGAGCCCGTGCCCGCCCATTACTTCCACGGCCACTCGAGAGTTTTTATCCTCAGCTAAATATGCATCTAAAATAGAATCTGCGATAAAGTCGCATATCTTGTCCGGGTGTTTTGGGCTCACGAATTCTGCTGTTTTTATGGTCATAACGGCTGTTGTTGGGTGAGGCAATGTATGGCCCCTCCGCCATATATCAGATCTCGACAATCAATCTGGACAATTTTTTTATCTGGGAAACATGCCTGTATAATTTCTTTCGCCTTAGCGTCATTTTTATCTTGGTAAGCTGGAATTAATACAACATTGTTGCCGATATAAAAATTTGCATATGAGGCAGGAGCTTTTTCGCCATTTTCAAAAGGCTTATGCTCATCATAATACAAAGAAGGCATCGGGAGCTTTAAAACTTCAAAACGGTTCCCGTTTGCATCTGTTTCATTCTTTAGAAATTCATAATTATCCTTTAAAATTTGGCAATTTGGGTCGCTTTCGTTTTCTTCGTATGCGCAAAGTATTTTATTTGGTGATACGAATTTTACAATATCATCTATGTGGCCGTCGGTGTGGTCGTTTGCCAAGCCGCGCTCAAGCCAAATTATTTTATTGATTCCCAAATATTTGCGCAATTTTTCTTCTATTTGGTCTTTAGTAAAACCGGGATTCCTATTAGGGTTTAAGAGGCACTGCTCGGTAGTTAAAAGCAGGCCCTCTCCGTTTACTTCTATAGATCCCCCTTCAAGTATCATTCCCGGCTCGACAATTTCTGTTTTCGCCCATTCGGCAATTTTTTTAGGAAGATTTTCGTCAATCTGAAGCTCTGGAAACTTATTGCCCCAGGTATTAAATCCCCAATCAATCAATTCAAGTCCGCCTGCATTATTTCTAACGAATATCCCGGCACAGTCGCGCATCCATCCTCCTAAATATTTGGCAATCCTAAAGTTTACTTTTGAAAGATTTACACCCAAAGAATCTAGAATCTCTGTGGCTTTCGTCTTCATTTGCTCATCTAAAACAATCAGTTCTACTTGTTCGCTTTCATGCACAGCATTTATTATCGATGCGACATCTTTTTCAACCTTTTCTATTTTTGGAAAAGCTGTTTTGTCGTGAGGCCAAGCAATCCAAATTGACTTGTGATGCTCCCACTCGGCCGGCATTTTGAAATTTGGTTTTTGAGAAATATCGCTCATATTGCCTTAGCCCTGGCCCAGCGCTTTTTTCATAACTTTATAATGCTTAACATTCTTTAATTTTTTTGACTTCTCGATAAGCTTTTCAGAAACTAAAGATTTATATGTGTCCGGTCTGCGATTTCGCATAAAACCCCACCCTTCGGAAAAGAATTCATTTCTTGATAAATCGAGCTTGCCAATCAAAATTTCATTTTTATCAGCGCTTGCCCGCTTTAAAATCTTTCCAAATGGATCAGAAATAAATGACTGGCCGAAAAATTTCATTCTGCCTTCTTTTCCTGCCCTGTTGACGCCGACCACATGCACGCTGTTGGCTATGGCATGCCCTCGCTGGATAGTCTCCCAGGCATCGTGCCAGTCCCCTTCGGCTTTATATCCTAAAATATTTCCTATTGCTGTGGGATAAAAAATAATATCCGCGCCTTCGAGCCTTACAGAACGGGCTGCTTCTGGAAACCATTGGTCGTAGCATATCAGCACGGCAAAATTGCCATATTTTGTTTTGTATATTTTATACCCGCTGTCTGACTCTTTAAAATATTCTTTTTCGTAAAAACCCGGGTCCTGCGGTATGTGCACTTTGCGATAGGTTTGAAGCAATTTACCCTTATCGTCTATCACTACGGCAGAATTGTGGTACTCCGTTTTACCGCCCTTTTGCTCTTTTTCGTAAATTGGCACAATAATTACTACGGCGTGTTTTTTCGCAAGTCTCTGAAAAAGAGCCACTGATTCTCCGGAAGTTTTTTCGGCATATTTATCCTTGTCTATATTTTGGTATTGCGGAAAATAAGGGGTGTTGTAAAGCTCTTGGAGGCAGATGATCTGTGCTCCTTTTTTAACCGCCCTTTCTACCAGACTTGCTGTCTTTTTTAGGTTCTTTTTAAGATCCGGAGATACGGAGGATTGTATAGCCGCCACGGTCGCAAACTTATTTTTCATAGCTAAAATGGTATCATTTTTTTAATAAAAAAACTACATTTTAAAAATTTTCTTACGGTATATAATAACTACTTGAGAAATGTTCACAAGCACTAAAAAGACTCCATAGGATGCAACCACGAAAGACCAGTTCGTAATTACTAACAAACTTAGAGCTCCGTTAAAAGTTCCAGTTATATACGGTGCAGGGTTTTCTGTTTCTGGATGTATCCAAGTTTTTTTAGCAACTGGGAAAAATGCCAAAAAATCACTTATTATCGCAAAAATAATTGAAAAACCTAGGTTGTGAGTAATCACATAAAAAATCAACGCGAGTAATGAAAAAGCTCCACATACATAATCAAAAGTTGTAGCTTTCCAATATGAGTTTCTTTTGTATAGTGCAAAAATTATAACCAAAAGCGGGCCAAAACCAGCCATAAAAACCGGAAATGTCGCAAGACCTGCCCCAGCTTTTAGTTGAAAAAAGACGGCAATGAAAGGAGCCAAAACCCACAAAAACCAAGAAACTAAATTGGGTTTAGTTTCTCCTCGGAGCATGCTTCTTAAGTAGTAAAAATAGGCAAATCCACTCGCTATAATACTTAGAAAAACAAAATTATAGGGCAGCATTTTAGATTCCCTCTTCTTTGAGCTTTTCTATGAGCTCGCGAGATTTTTTAGAAATTTTTGAAGGCATTTTTATATTTAATTTTATAAGCAAGTCGCCTCTTTTGCTTTTGCCATTTGGCACGCCTTTGCCCTTCACCCTTAGCACTTCGTTTATACCCACGCCTTCAGGAACCGTGATTTCTATATTTCCATCCAAGGTCTCGATCGGATATTTTGCGCCAAGAAGAGCGTCGGAAAGCTTTAGATTTAAGTTCATCGCCAAATCATTGCCGTCTCTTTTGAAAACAGGATGCGGGGCGACATTTATTTTTATATAAAGATCCCCAGCTGTGCCTTTTGGCACAGCCTCACCCATGGCGGACATGCGGATCATCTCACCGTCGCGAATGCCTCCTGGTACGACCACAGAAATTTCTTCTTCCCGCCTTAGCACGCCTTTGCCTTTGCAGGTCTCGCAAGCTTCTTTTGGCACTTCTCCAGAGCCTAGGCAGGTCTCACAGACCTTCGTGCTTGAAATCGTGCCCAAAATTGTCCTTTTTGCTTCATGAATTTTTCCTTGACCATTGCAAGTCTTGCATGTTTCCATTTTTGATCCTGCTTTTGCGCCGGAACCATGACAAATGAGGCAGGAAGAAGTTTTTGTTATTAAAATTCTCCTGTTTGTGCCGAAAACTGAGTCAGCAAAGCTGATTTGAATTTCAGTAGAGATATCCCGGCCCCTTCGTGCCTGGCCTCGGCCTCCCATTCCTCCGCCGAAAAAGTCGCTGAAAATATCGTTTAAATTTCCAAAATCGCTGAAGTTAAAATCGGCCGCTCCCCCATTTTGAAACCCGCCGAAATTATTGAAGTCAAAACCCTCAAATCCGGCCCCATTTTGGAACCCGCCCATATTTTCAAATCCTGAACCAAATTGGTCGTATTTTGAGCGCTTTTGCTCGTCAGAAAGCACCTGGTAGGCCTCGTTTACCTCCTTAAATTTTGCCTCATTGCCTTCCTTTTTGTCAGGATGGTATTTGTGGGCCAGCTTGTAGAACGCCTTCTTTATTTCATCCTTAGAGGCACTTTTAGCAACACCTAAAATATCATAGTAATCCTTAGCCATAATTGGATATTATACTCAAAAACAAACAGAAATCAATTTATATTTTATATCATTGGTTCAGCTTCGACTGCCTTTGCTTCGTCTCCGCCTTTGCCCTTCTTGCCCTCTATGATAGCTTTTTCCTCTGAGCTTCTGATGATAGTAGCCTCTTCCTGAGCAATCAGTTTGGCGGCCGCGTCTTTTGGTATGGAGTATTTTCTGCGAGAAGCTGCGATAATTTCTTCTCGATAAGAAGGATGGGTGGCTGGAAGCACTTTCAAAGTTTCAGCAGAAAATGGATCATAAGACTCGCCGTCGATGGTCATCTTGATATAAATTTCACTGACGGCAAGGTTGATCATGTCTTTCACATCGAAAAGCGGAGCAAATTCCGGCTTCATTTTGACAGCATCCTCGCCCCCTACTCGGAAAGTGATAATGCTTCCGCAGTTTCCGAGCACGGCTTGATGCACTTTGGTGATGATCTGCCCCACATACTGGTGCGCCATGGTGAGGTTTAAGCCGTATTTTCGAGCCTCCGAGAGAATATTCTCAAAAGTCTGGGTCACCACATTTTGGAACTCGTCCACATACAAATAAAAGTCTACACGGTCCTTCTCGGGAATTGCGGCCCGTTCCATTCCGGCCTGCTTGATTTTTGTCAAAAATATCGAACCCAGAAAGGAAGAGTTTTCTTCCCCCAGACGGCCCTTGGACAAGTTGATCAAAATAATTTTTCTATCATTCATTAGCTTCGAGATGTCTATCTTGTTTTCTTTCTGTCCGAAAATATTTCGAAGGAGCGGATCAGACAAAAACTGGCCAAGCTTGTTTACAAGCGGGATGATGGCGTCCGTGTCGAACTTTTCAGACCAGTCGGCAAATTCGATAGCGAAGAATCTTTTGACCATGTCGTCGGTGATGTATTCCACCACTTTCTGCCTATAGTTTCTGTCTGTAAGCATGCTGATCATTCCTCGCATTGTGGCATGCGGATAGTCTAGGAGTGCCAGACATGTAAACCGAAATACATGCTCCAGCCTAGGCGTCCAATTGGCGCCGAACTGCTTTTGAAAGACTTCGATGAGTCCCTGGGTAAGCTGGAATTTAAACATCGGGTCCACATTAGCAAGAGGATTGAAAGATGCGGGAAAATTTAAATCAGGCGGGTCGATAATACACACATCTTCGATCCGTTCTTTTGGTATATAGTCGAGCATGGCGTCGATGACATCGCCGTGCGGATCAATGAGGCAAAGCCCGTGGCCATATGTGACATCCTGACGGAGCATGAGCTCAAGGAGCTTGGTCTTGCCTACACCAGACTTTCCAATGATATAAAGATGCCTTCTTCTATCTACCCTCTTGATGCCGAAAATAAATTTCTTTTCTTCAAGGGAAGCCACATAGTTCGTCCGGCCGATAAAAGACACATCTTCTGGCCGGACCTTGCCAAAAACCGGCAGCTCTGGCGGGGGCGGTCCGTATTTTATTATCTGAACTCGATTAGGCTTCGGCATATTGCTTAGTTTATTTTACTATAGTTTAGTGCGGTTTTCCATTAATAAACTTCAGCCTGATAGCATTTCTCGCAATAAACAGTTTCCGGCCTCTCTGGGGCATAGCTAGTCTCAAATTCGACCTCGCATTTTGCTTCTCCATGAGAATGGCTCTTTTTTTTACACATACAGGAACGGTGCCAAAGATTTAGAGGGTTGCGCCTCTTTAGCCTCTCAAAATGCCGGCAGTTTGGGCAAAGTCTGGGTAAAGCTATATTATTTTTCTTATAAAATTTGAACTCGTCGGGTAAAATTTTAAATGCTTCTGTGCATTGCTGACTGCACTTTCCGCCATGCGCGCACTCTATTACCTTGCCAAGAACCGAATCGTCAGTATCTTTTATATGATCCGGCAAATCTTCCGCTTTGACCTCTATTTTATAATCTCTGTTCTCCTTTTCCTTCCACTTAAGTCCAAAACCTAAGGCCTGCTCCTTTGAAATAGGGTAATATTCTTCTGCTATTGTCTCGTTGTAATAAAAAGGAGAAAGCTCGCTTGGAAAAAATTCCCCATATTTATAAATTCTGCCTTTCGGATCAATGTATGGCATATCGCTCATATGCTTTATTATTTTTGGAACAAGCGCTTCGTACTCCTCTTTTGAATACTGCTTATTTAAAATACAATATTGCTTGGAACGCATGCTTATACATCCAAAAAGATGCTTGGAGCTGTAGCACATATAGGTATAGTTAGTATCCATAGATCGATGGTTGAGAACTCCAAAAGAATTTCTTGACGCATCAAGCCCAAAATCCACCCCTTCATATAAGAGTTCCGCATTGTAGCCTACGCCGTAGCCGTCATAGCTGTTTTTTATGGTTATTGTGTGGGTCAAATATTTCGAATCTTCTACTTCGCCGTATACATCAAAAATCATTTTGCTGTTCTTGGAAGTAAAGATATTATCTCCCGTTACATTTACTGACTTAAATATAAAAGCAAAGCGCCGAAATTGCTTTTTCAAAAACTCTTCATATTCTTTTTTAAAAGCCTCTAGTCCGCTAAAGCTGCCGAAATCATATTTTTTTATTTCTTCTTCGTACTCCTCTTTTGAATACTGCTTGTTGAAAATACAGTGGTTTTTGTGCCTTAAATTTACGCATCCCAAGCAATGCTTTAAGTCGATACATGAGGTGAGGAACATGGAATCTAGACATTCATCGCTGTCATAGCTCCAAAAAGTTCGATACAAGCTCGCACATAAAACATCCTCATAGCAATTTTCGGATTTTTGTACAGTATAAAGATCTAGAGAATCCTTTACATGCGATACACCCTGAGCGTAGGATACATTTTCATTGTTGAGTGACGCATAAATTAAATAACAGTTTTTGCAATCATAGTTATGATTTCCATATTCACTCTTTATAATGTTTGTATTGCCTAGATTGGCTAAGGGCACTTTAGACAATAATTCTTTGTATTGCTCAAAAAATGGCCGATAAAAATCATATTCCATTCCATGTTCTAATGGATTCCATTTGTCGCTCCACCATATTTCTTGATCATACACAGTAAGATTGGTTTCCCGAGAAAACATCGAAACTATTTTCTTGCCAGAAAAAGCACAGGTGTTGTGAGACAGAGATCTTTCGTTTCTCCAGGCTAAACGCCTCATTGCTCTACATTCTGGACACCATGTCGGCGGAGGGACCTTGATTTTCTCGTAGAAATTAAAATCCTCGGGCTCTATGGTGAAATTTCCCTTGCAATTCTGGCATATTCGATTTTCGGCAGTAAGTATAGACACTTTGGATTTTTATGTTTTAATTGTATCATATAAAAGCATGAAATTACACCGATTTATAGACAAATATGACCTTTCCAAAAAAGAGGTAGAAATCACTGATTTGGGCACAATAAAGCAGATTAGGGCCGTTTTGAGGCTCGAAAAGGCCGATAAAATCATACTTTCGGACGGCGAAGGCCGTGAAGCTGAAGTCGTTCTGGAAAGCTTATCTCCAAACACTATAACTGTAAAAATAGAAAAAATAGGGCATGGAGAAGAGCCTCTTGGTAAAGTCCATTTATATCTTTCTATACTTAAGAAAGAAAATTTTGAGCTGGCGGTGCAGAAAGCGGTAGAAGCGGGAGTGTCTGCAATCACTCCGATGATCACCGAAAGGACAGTGAAAACAGGATTAAAATTTGAGCGGCTGGAAAAAATTGTTCGCGAGGCAAGCGAGCAATCTATGCGAAGCATAGTCCCCCGCCTGCACCAAATTGTAAACTTTGAAGACGCGATCATAGACGGCAAGAAATCAAGGCTAAAAATGATCTTCCATCCTAAGGGCGAGTTGTACAAAGCAAATAAAGAAACTGGTACAATAAGCATTTTTATCGGACCCGAAGGAGGATTTACAGAAAAAGAGATAAAGCTCGCAAGCGAAAACGGCTACAGCGCATTTTCTCTTGGCCCGCTAATCCTCCGCGCAGAAACAGCAGCCATGATAGCCGCTTACCGCACCGCAAACGGAATTTAATTCATTCTAATATTCTATAGAATTGTAGAATAGGCTAATATACCTCACTCTGATAGCACTTCTCGCAATAAATTATTTCTGGACGATCTGGGGCATAGCCAGTTTTAAATGCTTCGAGGCATTTAGAATCTTTGTGATTATGGGATACAGAGTTTTTATGCTGGCCTGTTTCGTCAGAAGCACCAGCACACATGCAATTTCTGTCGTACAAGAATAATTTTAACCGGTCGCTAATGCGCCGTTCATGCCTGCATTCGCTACACAGGAGGGGCAGTGGCAGTTTTTCTTTCTGCAGGAAATGGAGTTCATTCTCCAATATTCGGTAAGGGTTTTTGCAATTTTCGCATTCGATAACTTCTTTTAGTATTTGTTCTGCCGCTTCGTCTATCGAATCAGGCAATTCGTTTGCCTTTTTTGTAATGGCATAATTTCCCCTCTCGGCTTCTACCCATCCATAATTTTTTTCTTTCGCTTCTGCCTGGGTCATCACAAAATGCTGGGATGCGATAGTATTGTTATAGCCAAAAGGGCAAAACTCCATCGGGAAAAATTCTCCGTATTTGTATATGAGGCCGCGCGAATCTATATAAGGCATTTCATCCATGTGTTTTTTTATTTTCGGAACAAGTGCTTCATATTCTTCTTTGGTGTACTGCTTGTTTAAGATGCAGTATTGTTTTTTCTTCAATCCCGAGCAAGCGAAGCAATCCGATGAACTGAAAAGATGCGTGGAGTACTCGCAATCTCTGCATGCGGGCCAGCAATTCCAGCAAAATTTATTATTATATGCATCATCTCCGCACTCTATCGTTTCATAGCAAAGCTCCAGGTTGCTTCCCCACACTGCAACATCATAATTTTCTTTACTCGAAGGCACCTGGAGATACTGGCAGTAGCGCATGTTTTCGCTCTCACGCACCAGATAGCTGTCTTTTACATTTTTGGAATGGGTAACGTAGGAGCCTGTGGAATTCAAGTTCTGAAGGCCTTGATGGCACTTTACCGGCTGAGTATTCCAGAAATCTCGAGCTGATTTGCGAGCTTTCCTTAAGCCTTCCGCCGTATGTAAATTCATTTTCTTTATCTCTTTTTCGTATTCTTCTTTGGCGTACTGTTTATTAAAAATACAATATGAGGACTTGCGTAAGTTCGCACAGCCAAAGCAATCGTTGCACCCTACACAATCCCGGCTAAACCACATATTGCGGGAATCCGATGACATTGTTGTAAAATAGCATTGGTAGCAATTTGTCAGCCAAAAAGATTCATAGCATCGCTCGGAGTGTATGGTATGCGAGTTATCGACGCAATCCTTGGAATGGTCAACCCCGTTTCCATACATGCAATCTTCCGAAAAGCTTGAGTTTACAACCAGGTAGCAATTTTTCAGTCCGGTGGCATTGAAAGCGTATGGGCTGTTCACCATGCGAATGACATTGAAATTATATATAGGCAATTCTTGTACGAGCTCCTGCAATTGGGTGAAAAAAGGTTTCGTAAAATCATATGCCCTGCCGTATTCCATGGCATCCCAGGTATCTCCGAGCCAAGTTTCCCTCTTTATGATCTTTCTGCCGCATTCTTTGGGATAAGTAGACAAGATCTGTTCGCCCGTGAAAGCGTCCGTGACTTTGAAAAGTTTCCGTTCATTCCTAAATACCATGCGCCGCTGCGCCCGGCAATGCGGGCAAAAAGTCGGCGGAGGAACTTTTATTTTTTCGTAAAAGTTAAAATCCTCCTGGTCTATGAGAAAGTCTTTTTTGCAATTTTGGCAAGTCTTGGTTTCAGTTTTCATTGTTCGTCGCCGAGAATTTTGCGGAGCACATCTTCGGGCACTTCCTTTATGGGCAAAGATGCTGGCGCTGGCGCTCCGGCAGGTTTTGGAGCCACATAAGCTGGCGTATTCGGAGCTGCGACAGGAGCTTCTGCTTGCTTAGGCTCCTCTTTGGGTTTTTGAGGCACTGGGGCTTCTGCGGGTACAGGCGGAGGTGTGGGAGCTGGAGTTTGAATTTTTTCGGATATAAGATCTTTTAATTTATTCATATCCCCAGCTGAGGCTGCTCTGTCTTTACCTGTATCTTTCATTTTTTCTTTAAGCACATCAAGGGAAATAGGAGGAGGCGTAGGCATAGCGACAGGCTCCACTTCTTTTGGAAGAGGAGTATCTTTTAACGGAGCCGTGCCAGGAGCAGTGATCTTGCTGATTATTTCTTTCAGCCCAAAATTTTCTTTGGGTTTAGGCTTCGGATTCATATTCGGATTTGTAAAAACCCCGCCTGAACGAACTTCTGGCCGGGCAGGTTTCTTTACAGGGTTTGCAAAGTTTTTTTCTGATCTTTCTTCGCGCACCGGTGCGGACTTTTCCTTTTGAGTAAATTCGATACCAAGGTCAGCCAATGGCTTGAAAAATCTAGACTCGTCGTACTTGGTCTGATTTGTTTCTTTGTCTTTTTCAATTTTTATCTCCCCGGATTTTATTTTTGCTATGCATTCTTTGCAGTACGCCGGTCGGCCGGGCTCCGGCTTGAAAGGCACAGATTTTTCCAGCCCGCAAGACGAACATATTATGGGAAATTTTTCCAAACCGCCTGCCGTCACCCCCACAGATCCTTCACCGGTAGGCATATCATCTCCCAAGGCCATTCCGCTCCAGTTGTTTATTTCCCGCTCAATTACTTCTTTAGGCCTGCAATAAAGCTCTCTAGAATTCTTTATGACTTCGGCTTCTATGGCCTGATCGCCGGATTTTACGAGAGGAGGCAGGGTCTTTGCAGAAAAAGGCCGGGAGGTGACGCCGTCTATCATGAGCTTGAGATAAGTCTTGTAGTTTGGCAAATTCACTATATCCTGAGGGGTAAATTCCGGATCAAATTCTTTTTCCAAAAAGTCTGCGTCGTCAGAACCCACCCTAAAAACTATCATCGTGCCCACATTGCCGAACACCGCGTCGCGCACAGCAGAGCTCTTGTCGGAAATAAGCTGGGCGGTGTATTGGTGCGCCACCGTGAGGTTTAAGCGGTATTTACGGGCTTCGGACAAAATCCCTGCGAACGCATCGGTAACGAAATTTTGAAATTCGTCTACGTAAAGATAAAAATCCTTGCGCTCGTCCTCCGGTATGCGCACGCGCTCCATTGCTGCAAGCTGGATCTTGGTGATGATCATGCCTCCGAGCAGTGCAGAATTGTCCTCGCCGATGCGCCCCTTGGAAACATTTACTAGGAAGATCTTGCCTTCGTTCATTATGTCGAAAATATTTATGGTGCTCTTTGATTGGCCCACCACATTTCGGATGATGGAAGTGGAAAGAAACTGGCCCACCTTGTTTTGAATCGGCGCTATGGCCTCGTTCCTAAATTTATCCTGCCAAGCTTCGTATTCATGGATCCAAAAAGCCTTGATCACAGGATCTTTCAAGTTTGAAATTATTTTTTGGCGGTAATCTTTGTCCACCAGCATCCTGGGTATGCCGAGAAGAGTCGTGCCTGGAGTATCCAAAAGTGCCAAAATGCAATTGTTCAAAATGTATTCCATTCGGGCGCTCCAAGCGTTCGCCCAAATTTTTGTGAAAATACCCATCAGTCCGGAAGCCACCAGGTGCTTGTATTTGGGATCGATAAGCTCAAGCACATTGAAGCCTATGTGATACTCTGTGTCCGCAGGGTTAAAGTAAATGACATCTTTCATGCGGTGCGGAGGTATGGCTGAAAGCACACCCTCCACCAGCTCGCCGTGCGGGTCTACCACACAGACACCTTCGCCGTTTAGAATATTCTGGATGATCATGTTGAACATGAGCACGGATTTACCGGTACCGGACTTTCCGAGAATATAAACATGCTGGCGCCTGTCTTTGCGCTTGATGCCAAAAAGCTGATTCTTGTCCCTGTACGTACTGTAGCCTATATATGTGGTGTCTTTGTTTAGTGGCAATGCAGGTAGTTCCATATGTTATATAA
>CAYGDR010000011.1:0-14943 GCA_964348775.1 uncultured Candidatus Saccharibacteria bacterium
ATTGGAAGGGATTACAAGAAAAATATCTTTTTTGACACCCGTTTCTTTTATATATTTTTTAACAGACTCAGTTTGTTGTTTTATATAACTTGGGAAATTAGTTAAATCATCACCCGCAGGACTTTTGGAGTCAAATACTACATATTCTTCGCATATACTTATAGTATTGTCTGGTTTTCCTTTAAATGGAATTTTCTCTTTGTCTACATACTCTATGGTGTGTTTTCGACATATTTCTCTGATTGTTGTTTCAACTGTTTCTTCGTGTTTTGCCCAAGTTTGTTTTAACTGCTCAAAACGATTTTGTATCTCTTCCTCTTTTTCTTTTTGGGATTTTATTAGTTGGTTTTCTTGAAAATTTAAAATTTTATTTAGTTCCGTAATTTTTATTCCGTAGTCTTTTATTCTAGTTTCTTCGCTTTGTTTGTATATTGTGTTTTCCTTCGTAAGTGCATCGTTAGCTTGTCTTAAAGTCTGTAATTGACCCTCATTTTTATCCGAGCTACTTTTTAAATGTTCATTGGCCTGTCTAGCTAATTCTAACTGAGTCTCTTTTTTCTTAAGTTCTTGAGTTGTTGCAAGTAGTAATTCAAATTCGGAAAAGGCTTTATAACTCAAAATTTTAATTGAATTCCATTTAAATAACCTCTGAAAAAAACCTACACTTTTAACTTCTTCTAGAAATCTTTTTAGGTTTTCGAATGTATTATCCATGCGTTTATTTTACCACAAATTAGAAAGCACCGAGGGAACATGATGTTTTCTCGGTGCTTTTGTTCGCGAATGTGCCAGAGCGCAGGGCGGGCTTCGCGAGATTGGCCTCGCCCTGCGGGAACCTCAGCCGATGTCGTACACATGCTGTCGACCCGGCGACGCGGAAACCGGCAGTTTGCCGGCTTTCTTTACAACGAACGTTTTTTCAACCGTTGGGTCGCTCATTCTCAGGTTGAGTGGCACATCCAGATGGCCCAGATAAGCGTCGTTCACCTGTCTGAATACCAACGCACGTTCGTCGGTAAAGATTACCCAGGAGTCTTTGGGTAGCTTTTCCAGTCTCATGTTTCTTCCTCCGTTTTATTTTATCGCATTAATAAAAAGCTTTGTCAAAAATTTTTCAATTTCCTCAAATGGTGTTTCAGTGTACGAATCCAGTATTAATTAAGAAAGCACCAGCGAGGGTGCTCTGCTGGCGCTTTGATGCAAACGATATTCTGCGGGCAGGGAGGTTCGTGGGCAACCTCCCGCCCATCTGCGCCGGCCTCACGCGACATCCTTGAAGAGCTGGCGGAGGTTGAATTCCCAGCGTAGGATATCGTATCCGCGCCGCCTCCGTGCCCGCTTGAGTCTGAGGCCGCGAAAGAAGAGCCAAAACCGCAGCCAGTAGACCTTCAGCTTCTCAGTGAAGAGGAATACTGGCATCTTGATTGAGGCTACTGGGTGCGAACTCGCGCCGTAGACCTGTGCCCATCTGTCAACGAAGATGACTCGCTGACTCTCTTTGAGTTGCATGAACTTGTCCTCCCTCGCTTAAATTATGCACGGCAAAGAACCGTTGTCAAAATTGACGGTTCTTACTTGCCTAGGTGATGTTTTAGCGTATAAATCCAGTCTTCGTCTATTTGGTCGCTTTTTAGTTTTTCTTTTAGAAGCCAGTCTAGGTAGCCTGGGTCATTTTTTGCCACATCCTCTATTTTCTGGCCTATATATTTGCCAAAGCCGAATGTACGGAGGAGCGATGGGTGGCTGGATATTTCGATCATTTTTTCTATCGCGTCTTGTTCATCCAGGCCTTCGCTCTCTATAATTTTTTTCTTTAGCCTATTAAAAAGCTCCATGCAGACCAGCACATCTCCGAGGGCATCATGCGCATGGCCGTCTACCTCGAGCTCGAGATAATAGCGTAAGTATTGCAGATTGTAGCGCTCAATCTTGCCGTCTTTGTCCAAATCTCTGGCCACGCGAAGCGTGCAGATAAAATTCTTCGGCTCAATACGCAGATTTTTTATCATCATCAGGTCAAAAGGCGCATTGTGGGCCACCACCACGGTATTTCTATCCTCAAAAAGCTTTTTTACTTTCGGCAGGTCCCCGGAGTCTTCAAATGATTTTTTATCTGCCACCATCTTGTTTGTGATGTGGTGCACAGCTGAAGCTTCGGGGGGAATTTTTATTCCGGGATTATATAGAGCGTTAAACTCTTCATCATCAGTTTTATATGCGAGCTGAACAATAGAATCTTTTTCCGTGTTGCCTGTGGTCTCTGTATCAAAAAATACCAGTTTATACATGTTTTTATATTAACATATATTGAAAGACTTTCTAAAGGCAACATTTCCTGCTAAAATGTGAGCATGCTTCACGAACAAATAAAAAGTGGAATAAAAGAAGCCATGATGTCAAAAGATGCGCTAAGGCTCAAAGCTCTTCGCAATATGGCTTCGGCTTTTACTTACGAGCTCGGCACCAAAGGCAAGACCCCGCAGGATTGGCTTTCTGACGAGGAAACTCTCACTGTGATTGCCCGGCTGGCAAAACAGAGAAAGGATTCTATTGAGCAGTTTAAAAAAGGAGGGAGGGAGGACTTGGTTAAAGAAGAAGAAGCAGAGCTAGCGATACTAGAGACTTATCTGCCAAAAATGATGGACAAGTCCGAAGTGGCAAAGCTGGCCGAGGCCAAGAAGGGCGAGCTTGGCATCACAGACCCAGCGAAAAAAGGCATGCTCATGTCCGCGCTCATGAAAGACCTAAAAGGAAAGGCGGATGGCATGACGGTAAAAGAGGCAGTAGATTCATTATTTTAAAATAAACTAATCATGCACACTATAGAGCTTTTAAAGAGCTTGGTAGAACAGCACCAATTTCTCGCGTACGGGATAATTTATCTTGGGATTGTACTTGAGGGCGAGTTCATCGTCATCTCTGCGGGCATATTGGCTTATCTGGGGGCTTTGAATTTCTGGGTGGCGCTGGTGTTTATAATATTGGGAGGCTTAAGCAAAAGCATTTTTGGCTACGCGCTCGGCAAATTTTTATTCGATAAATGGAACCACAACGGCTTTTTCAAATACATAAAAAGCCGGGTGAAATATTTTCTGCCGAGCTTCAAGCATCATCCCTTTTGGTCTGTTTTTGTATCCAAATTTATATGGGGTGCAAACCACTTGGTGATACTTTTCTCCGGTTTTGAGCGCATAGACCGCAAAAAATACCTCAAAGCAGAATTTTTGTCCACGCTCATCTGGGCTCCGGGCCTGATGCTGCTCGGCTATTTTTTCAGCTACACGGCTCTTCAGCTTACAGAAGAACTTTACCGCTTTTTCACCATCACGCTCATCCTCTTTATTTTATACTTTCTTTTTGATAGGGTGTTTACTTGGGCTTATGCGATATTTGAAGAGTTTCATGAGAAGAACCATGATTAGATATGTTTAAATTTTTCACCAAAACAAAAAAGAAGCTTATTACCCACGACGGATCTTTTCATACAGATGATGTTTTTGCCTGTGCAACTCTGACTATCCTTTTTGAAAAGGAAGGAACAGCTTTTGAAATTACTCGCACTAGGAACGAAGAGATAATGAAAGCCGGAGATTTTGTTTTTGATGTAGGGGGGGCGCATGATCCGGAGCAAAACCGATTTGACCATCATCAGCCGGGCGGAGCCGGCAAGCACGACAATGGCATTGAGTACGCTGCTTTTGGGCTTGTCTGGAAAAAATATGGCCTAGCTCTTTGTGGAAATCAAAAGGCGGCTGACTTGGTAGATAAAAGATTAGTTTCTCCAATAGACGCCGGGGACAACGGCATAAGCTTGTTTGACCTGAAAGGGGAGACTATGCCTTACCTGATACAGCATGCGTTTAATTCATTTACTCCCGGCTGGAAAGATGCGAGCGAAGAAAAACTCCTTGAGGGCTTTTTGCAATGCGTAGGTATCGCTAAAAAGATTTTAAGGAATGAAATAGTGCGGGCACAAGATGTAATAGAAGCGGAAGAAAATATCTACGCAATTTATCAAAATACAGAAGATAAAAAAATAATTGTGATAGATAAAAAATATCCTTGGTATGATCAAATCCAATCTTATCCTGAACCTCTTTTTGTAGTTTACCCAAGGCTAGACGGTTCTTGGGGAGCTCAGGGGGTATCTGCTGATAAATTCTCAATAGAGAAGAGAAAAGATTTCCCAGCTTCATGGGCCGGACTTCGAGATGAGGAACTTCAAAAAATTTCTGGAGTATTGGATGCGACTTTCTGCCACAGAGCTCTTTTCATGGCAGTCGCCAAATCTAAAGAAGGCGCTATTGAGCTTGCCCAGAAAGCCTTACAAAACTAACTAGCTAACTAGCTAACTAGCTGATAAGCTATTTGTATGGCTTTTATAGATGAAATGACAATTGAAGCCTCGGCTGGCCAAGGCGGGAACGGGGTAGTGCGCTGGAGGCAGGAGAAATTTGTGCCAAAAGGCGGGCCTTCTGGAGGCGACGGCGGGCGCGGAGGCAATTTTTTCGTGCGTGCTGTGCGAGATGTACAGATACTTTCTAGGTATAAGGCAAAGAAAAGCTTTACAGCAGGCAAGGGCGAAGATGGAGGCAACAAGAGCTTGCACGGCGCCGCAGGAGAAGATTTTTTTCTAGAGCTTCCAGTAGGCTCGGTGATTACAAACTTGGAGACTGATGAAGTCTGGAATTTAAATAAAGAAGGCGAGGAAATAATGCTCCTAAAAGGCGGATACGGCGGATTTGGCAACGAGCATTTTAAAAGCTCTACAAACACCACTCCAAAAGAATGGCGTCCCGGCCAAGAAGGAGAAAGAGCAAAATTTAGAATAGAGCTCGAGCTTTTTGCAGACATGGGGCTGATCGGCCTTCCAAACGCGGGCAAGAGCTCGCTTTTAAATGCGCTTACAAACGCAGAGGCAAAAATAGGGGACTATCCTTTTACTACGCTCGATCCAAACCTTGGAGATTTTTATGGATACATTATTGCTGATATTCCGGGGCTCATTGAAGGCGCTTCAGAGGGCAAGGGACTAGGTGTGAAATTTCTCCGCCACATCAAGCGCACAAAAATGCTAGCGCACTTAGTTTCTTTTGAAAATTTAAAATCTTCAAGTCCCGCTGGGATGACCAAGGCTTATAAAGAAATCCGCAAAGAGCTCGCAAAGTATGACAAGAAATTAAATCCGCCAACTGGCGGAGGCGCAGACGGCCTTTCCGAGAAAAAAGAAATCATAATCCTGACCAAGACTGATTTTGTCTCTGACCCTAAGGCAATTGCAAAAGTTGTGGCGACTTTTAAAAAGCTTGCCCCGGCCAGCAAAGGCGGGGTTTTCACTCTGTCTCTTTTTGACGACAAGCTTACAAAAAAGCTAAGCGACGAACTGATAAAAATACTAAAGAAGAAATAATTTCTCAGTTTTGACTTTATAATAACGATATTGCAAGATAAGTTCGGAGGCGGACATGACCGAAGAAAAACGACCCCGAAGGCGCATGCAGGTTGAATTCTCTCCCGAAGCATTCGCGAGGATGCAAGAGATGAAGGAGTTGGCACATGCGAAAAACAGTGCCGATGTTCTCAGGAAAGGACTTCTGCTCCTGGACCGGTGTTTGAAGGGTCGGGCAGAGGGGTATTCTCTTCAGCTCGTCAAGGACGGCGTCGGTACGGAACTGGAAATCATCTAGTTCAGAATTGTCCAGTGCCCCCGCCGGCGATGTGTCGGCGGGAAGAGGCGGTAGAATCGAATAGTTTGCATCAGCGCCTCGGCAAGTCTCGGACTTCCGAGGCTTCGCTTTTGGTGCTATATTATATTCACGATGCCAAACAAATACTATTCCACCATCGGACTTGAGATTCACGCCGAGCTTTCCACGAATACAAAGATGTTTTGCGCTTGCAAAAATGACCCGGACGAGGAAAAGCCGAATGTAAACATCTGCCCGGTCTGCATGGCTCACCCAGGAGCTTTACCTGTCATTAACAAAAAAGCAGTAGAAAATGTGATAAAAGTGGGGCTGGCGGTAAATGGCAATATTGCGGACTTTACCGAGTTTGACCGCAAAAATTATTTTTACCCAGATATCCCGAAAGGCTATCAGATTTCTCAATATAAATTTCCGATAGTTTCCGGCGGGCGCTTGGCGGATTTTGATATCACCCGCGTGCATTTAGAAGAAGACACCGCGAACAACAAGCATTTTGAAGGCGACCCCGCCAAGGACGGGGCAGGTTTTTCGCTGATAGATTTTAACCGTGCTGGCGTACCCCTTATGGAGCTGGTCACTGAACCGCATACATTTGAAACGGCGGAAGAGACGGCAAAGGCTGCGGGAAAGTTTGCAAAAGAGCTCCAGCTCGTACTTTGGTATCTCGGAGTGTCTGAAGCAAATATGGAAAAAGGCGAGATGCGAGTAGAAGCAAATGTTTCTATCTCGACTGACCCGAAACAATTAGGTACAAAAGTGGAAGTAAAAAACTTAAATTCTTTTCGTTCTGCCGAGCGCGCGATCAAATATGAGATAGACCGCATGATAAAGCTTACAGAAGAGGGAAAAGGAAATGAAATAGTGCAGGAGACTCGGGGCTGGGACGAAAACAAGCAGTCAACATTTTCCCAGAGAAAAAAAGAGGGGAGCGCGGACTATAGATACTTTCCAGACCCTGACCTGCCAAAGCTAAAGCTCCACGAGGCTTTTGATCTAGATAAAATGAAAAACGAATTGCCGGAATTGCCGGAAGCAAAGCGCGGGCGCTACAGGCTCGAGTTTGGCATCAAGGACGAAGACATAGAAGTGTATATAAACGACCCAGAGCTTGGCGAAAGATTCGGAGAAATTGCTGAACTTTTAAATGACCCTGAAAAAATAAAAACAGCCTCAAACTTCATAACTTCCGACTACCTAGGCCTGAAAAAGGCCAACTTGGACATTGAATGTCCAAGTGCGGAGAATTTTGCTGAATTGGTAAATTTATTTGTCAAAGACAAGATTTCTTCCCGTGCGGCCAAAGATATATTAGCTATGATGGCAGTAAACGATGCCTCACCACTAAAAATTGCTACCGAGAAAAATCTGCTTCAGTCAAACGACGAAGGCGCGCTAAAAGGTGTCGCGCAGAAAATAATAGATGCGAATCCGAAAGTGGTGGCAGACTATAAGGGAGGAAAAGAGAACGCCCTTATGTCTCTGGTGGGCCAGATCATGAAAGAGACCAAAGGCTCTGCAAATCCTGCGCTCACCAAGCAGGTTTTAATTGAATTGCTTGTCCATCCATAGCTTTTTTAGCGAAGGAGGGCTAAAATAGAAATATGAAAACACTTCGGGAGTGCATTAAGGAAGCAGAAGAAAATAAAGTTGCGCTAGGACATTTTAATATTTCAAATATAGAAGGCCTTCATGCCATTTATAACGCCGCAAAAAAACTAAATGTTCCTATAGTTATAGGAGTTTCCGACGGCGAGGAAAGGGCTGTGGGTATGCACGAAGCAGTAGCGCTCGTGCGGGCCTTGCGTGAAAGAGATAATTACCCAATTTTCTTAAACGCCGACCATCACCATACTTTTGAGAGCGTAAAGGCCTGCATTGATGCCGGATTTGATTGCGTCATCATAGACGGCGCAGAGCTAAGCTTTGATGACAATGTAAAAGTCACCCGGCAGTGCGTAGAATATGCGCGAGAGGTTTCAAAGAAAACAGGGCAGGATATTCTAGTGGAAGGAGAGCTTGGTTTTATAGGAGCTGGTTCCATAGTAAGAGAATCAATCCCTGAGGGGGCCGGGGTGAAAACCAAGCCGGAAGAAGCAAAAAAATTCGTAGAAATGACTGGCATAGACCTATTTGCGCCGTCTGTAGGCAATATTCATGGAATTGTGAAATCGGGCAATCCTCACATTGATACAGAGCTTGTGGGGCAAATTCGCCAGGCTGCCGGGGTGCCAATGGTTTTGCATGGAGGCTCTGGGCTCGCAGATGAGGACTTTACAAAAGGAATAGAGGCAGGGTTTTCAACAGTTCATATTAACACCGAACTTCGAGTAGCTTTTGTAGAAGGTCTCCGAAAAGCATTGGCAGAAAATCCAGATGAAGTTGTGCCATATAAGGTTTCAAAACCCGCCCAGGATGCGATGCAAAAAGTTGCAGAAGATCGGCTCAAGCTTTTTAGCGGAATGAAATAAATAGTGAAAGACGAAATAAAAAAATTTTTCCGGGGAGATGCGGAAGATGGGGAAGAGACCATTCAAAAATATTCGCACGACGCGAGCCTGCTAGAGGTGAGGCCCAAGCTCGTGCTTTTTCCGCAGGATTCTCTAGATGTGCAAAATCTGGTGAAATGGGTAGGGGAGAGTAAAGCAAAATATTCTGGTCTTTCGATCACAGCCAGATGCGCGGGCACAGACATGTCCGGCGGGGCTATAGGCGAATCTCTTATTTTAGATTTCACCCGGTATATGAATCATCTGGTGAAGTTTATGGACGATATTCCTAAAAAACCACCTCGCCTTTCAGGCTCTCCTCCTTCAAAAGGAGGAGAGGAAGCTCCCCGCCTTGTTAAGGAGGGGGTTGGGGGTGGTTTTATTACCGTCCAGCCGGGTATGTTTTACCGGGATTTTGAAAAAATCACTTTAGAAAAAGGCTTAATCCTGCCATGCTACACGGCCTCCAAGAGCTTGAATGCTTTGGGCGGGATGTATGGCAACAATTCTGCGGGTGAGCGCACGCTCAAATATGGCAAGACGGAAGATTATGTACTTTCTGCAAAGGTGGTATTTGCGGATGGGGTAGAGCGGACAGTAGAGCCATTTTCTGTAAATCAAATTTCAACGAAAGAAGATATTTATAAAAAACTATACGAGCTCATAAATAAAAATAAAGAAGAGATAGAAAATGCCAGGCCAAAAGTTCATAAAAACTCTGCCGGGTATTATATATGGAATGTTCTTTCCGGCTCTGCGTCAGAAATTTTTAATTTGAATAAACTCCTTGTGGGTTCGCAGGGGACGCTGGGCATAGCCACAGAGATCACATTCCGCTTAGTACCGCAGACTCGGCACTCAAAGCTGGTAGCAATATTTATGAATGACATTGAGCCTCTCGGCCGGCTGGTGGATGAAATTTTAAAAGAAAACCCCGAGACTCTCGAGACTTATGACGACAAGACCATGAGCCTGGCGGTGAAGTTCTTCCCGGATTTTTTAAAGAACAAGGGATTTGTCGGCATGCTCAAATTTATGTGGGCATTTCTGCCGGAATTTCTAATGATGTCTGGCAGTTTTTTTGGTGGAGGATTTCCAAAAATGATCCTTCTTGCGGAGTTTGCTGGCGAAAGTGAAGAAGAAGTGCAAGGGAAGTGCCTAAAACTCCAAAATTCCATCAAAGATTTCAAATTGAAAGTACATATAACCCGGTCAGAGGCCGAATCAAATAAATACTGGGACATAAGGAGAGAAAGCTTTGCGCTTCTGCGAAAGCATGTAAAAGGCAAGCGCACAGCGCCATTCATTGATGACATAATAGTGCGTCCGGAATTTCTGCCAAAGTTCCTGCCGGAGCTAAATGAAATTCTAGGGAAGTATGACCTCACTTACACTATCGCCGGGCATGCCGGAGACGGCAATTTTCATATTATCCCACTCATGGATTTTTCTCGCGACGATACCGGGAAAATAATTCTCGAGCTTTCGGAAAAGGTTTATGACCTAGTAATAAAATATAAAGGCTCGATCACCGCAGAGCACAATGACGGGCTCATTCGCACACCGTACTTAGGCAAGATGTACAGTCCGAAAATGATCGAAATTTTCCGTGAAATCAAAAACATTTTCGACCCAAAAGGCATTTTCAACCCAGGCAAAAAAGTGCCAGTCCCATCGGAAGGGGGGACAAAAGAATATATAGGTTCTCATATAGCTATAGAGCACAAGGCAGGACATAAAGTCTAGAATTTGTCCATATTTTGCTTGACAAAAGAGCGATTTAGGTGTATAATACCCTCTATCGTTCTTTCAAGTGACATTATAGTGGCAATAGTGGCAATTCTTTTTGGAGACTTCGAAAATGCAGAAAATGTTTGTCAGGATTTTGGCCCTGTGCGTGTGCCTCCTGATGGGCATTAATGCATCAGCACAGCCGGGCAAGCCGAGTCTTCGCGGTTCGCTCGCTTCGGTCGCTCGCATGACCAAGCAAGCGAAGGACCACAAGCTCGTCTACATGGGCAGCGAGCGCGAGATTCGGGACTTCGTCCGGATTAAACGCTTGGTGAAGCTTGGAGGAAATCGAAACTACAAGGTAGATGATGAAGTTTCTTATCCTTTCGTCTTGCCAAGCACCAACCTCTTCGTTGATCGCCTTACAGCGCAATCTCGCGTTGCGTGCAAAGACGACGACGATGTTCTTGTAGTGACTAGCGCAACGCGTCCCACAAACGAGCGCCCGCCGAACGGATCGAAGCGATCAGTTCATCCCACGGGAATGGCTATTGATTTTCGAAGGCCGGAGAATAGGCGGTGTCGGGAATGGCTGGAGGAAGCACTTCTTAGTCTCGAGCGAAGGGGTCTAGGGGAGGTAACCCTCGAAAGTAGCCTGCGGTGGGGCCCTCACTGTCACTTCGCGGTGTTTCCTAATCAGTACACCAAGTATGTGGAGAGTCTGACGGCTCCCAAGAAGCCAGCTCCGAAAAAATCCGCTAGCCCGCCCCCGAAGAAAACTCCGCCAAAGAAAGTCCCGCCGAGAAAGTTGGCGCCAGCCAATAAGAAGTAAGAAGAGGTCTCGATGAGCGCCCGCTCATCGAGACCAACATCGAAAGCCGACAGAGCTTTGAGAAAAAGACTGGCGGCTTTTTCTATTTAAGTAGGTCATTGATAAAAATAAATATTTGTTATATACACTAATATGAAAGGACGGTGTTCTATGCCTACGCTCGTGGGTATTGCTATTCGCGGGGAGCCCGGAGCTTCCATGAGAATACTCGGTTCCGTCAAGGTTTCCATCGAGCGCGGGCTTGAAGGGAACCTGCCTGGTGGTGGAAGAAAGTCGCGCAAACGCCAGGTGACTATCCTCTCCGTTCGACAATGGGTTGAGATGAGAGAGGAATTGAACGATTGGCCCCACTGGTCTGTTCGGCGAGCCAACCTCTATCTCAGTGGGTGGCGCTTTGGCCCTGACGATGTCGGCAAGATCATCGAGATAGGCGATGAAGTCCGGCTCGAGATCATGGGCGAGACGACGCCATGCGGCCAAATGGACAAGGCTTGTCCAGGACTGAAGGCAGCACTCGCCAAAGACTGGCGTGGCGGGGTCTATTGCCGAGTCGTCAAAGGCGGAACCATTTATCCAGGCGACGATGTTCGTTTTGTGTGAGGATCAGCGGGCTGGCAGCGAGCCGAAAGGACGCTGCCGACCCAACCCAATAAATTTCTATATATTTCATTTGCTTTTTAATCATTTTTATATATAATGTCATTCATGTTTGTAATCAAAGGAGAAAAGCGCGAAGCGGGTACAGCGCTCGATAAATTGCGAAAAGCGGGCATGGTCCCGGCTGTTTTTTACGGAGCAGGCAAGCAGAATACCTCTATCTCTATAAACAATATTGAATTCAAGAAAATCTGGCGCCAAGCAGGCGAGTCTTCTGCGGTAAAAGTTTCCGTAGGTTCTGACAATGTAGACGCGCTTATCCACGAGGTCCAAGTAGACCCGGTAACCAGCGAGCCGATACATGTGGACTTCCTAGCTATCGACATGAACAAGAAAATTAAGGTAAAAGTCGCACTTCTATTCGAAGGCGTATCCGAAGCGGTAAAGACTGGAGTCGGAAATCTCGTAAAAGTGCTTCACGAAATCGAAATCGAAGCTTTGCCCGCAGATCTCCCTCACAATCTTTCTGTAGATATTTCCAAGCTTGCGACCTTGTCTGACAACATTGTAGTTTCTGAAATCAAGCTCCCGGCCGGAGTAGAAGCTATAACTGCGGGGACTGATGTAGTGGCCTCAGTTGTGGCTCAAGTAGAAGAAAAGGAAGAAGAGCCTGCGCCAGTGGATCTATCCGCAATCGAGATGTCTGTAGAAAAAGGCAAGAAGGAAGAAGAAGGCGCCGAAGGCGCAGAGCCTGCTCCAGCCGAAGAGAAGAAATAATCCTAAAAAATACTCGAAAATATGCTACAATAAAAGCTATGGATCGAAAGACCGTAGTTTTTATTTTTGTCCCAATCGTCATATTTTTAGGTATTTTCTTTTATTCTCAAGCTGTTTCCGCCTTTGATTGCCTGCATTTGACCTCTTCTTCGCCCCAAGCAGACAAGGATTACTGCCGAAACGAGCTTGCCCAGATAGAAGCCGAGCTCCAGGCCCTTATAAACAAGCAGAAAGAACAGCAAAAGCAGACTGGCACGCTAAAGGGCGATGTGGATTATTTGACCAGCCAGATCAATGCGCTCAAGGCCAAGATCAAGGCCCGAGGCCGAGTGATAGCCCAGCTCAAGGTTTCCATAAAAGAAAAAGCCTCAAAGATTTCAACTCTTTCAGAAAAGATTGAGCGCCAGCACGAATCCCTTTCCCAGCTTCTCCGAAATACAAATGATTTTGATAATGAAAATCTAGTGCACCTTGTGCTCTCAAACGAAAGCATTTCAGGCTTTTATAGTGACTTGGAATCTTATTCTTCGATCAAAGAAGCAGTGAAAGTGTCTGTGGATGAGATCCGAGACATAAAAACCGAGACAGAAATAGAAAAGAAAGATCTCGAAGAAAAAAAAGATGCGGAAACTGACGCCAAAGCTGAGCTCGAAAGTGCGCAGAAGAAAGTAGTCCAGAGCGAGGCGGACAAGAAACAGCTTCTTGCAATTTCAAAAAATAAAGAAGCTGAATACCAGAAGCTTGCCTCTGAAAAGAAAGCCAGGGCGGACAGGATCAGGAGCGCCTTATTCTCGCTTGCAGGTATTTCGCAGAAAATAGAATTCGGCACAGCATTGGCTTATGCGAAGGAAGTACAGCAAAAGACCGGCATTGATCCGGCATTTCTCCTCGCTGTGCTCACTCAAGAGAGCAACTTGGGCTCGAATGTGGGCAAGTGCTACCTTACTGCCACCGAAGGTTCTTTTGTCGGATACGGAGTAAATATTTCTACCGGAAAAACTTGGACCAATGTCATGAAGCCTACACGGGATATCGCGCCGTTTTTAAGCATTACCAGCAGGCTCGCGCTTGATCCGCTCAAGACCGCAGTGTCTTGCCCGATAGCCGGAGTTTCCGGCTATGGAGGAGCCATGGGCCCGGCTCAGTTTATTCCTTCAACCTGGAAGCTTTTTGAAAATCGCCTTCAGATAGCTTTGGGTTATCCGGCAAATCCTTGGGCGCCAAAAGATGCTTTTATGGCTTCCGGAATGTATCTGACCGATCTAGGCGCAGTTGGGAATAGCACAAGTGCTCAGCATAGGGCGGCTTGCAGATATTATGGTTCTGGGGGCTCTACCTGCTCTTATTCTAGGAGCGTCCTCAGCCTAAAGGCTAAAATACAGGCAGACATAGACCTTCTAGAATAGGTTGCTTTTTAAGGAATTCTGTGATAATTTAATCCAATGCAAAAAGAAATACATCCGAGCTTTAATATTGACGCCAAAGCCACCTGCGCGTGCGGGGCGGTTTTTATGGTTGGCTCTACAATGCCTGAAATCCGAATGGAAATCTGCAGCTCTTGCCATCCTTTCTATTCTGGAAACGAAAAGATTATCGACTCTGCCGGCCGAGTAGACCGTTTCAACAAGCGCAAGGCTCTATCTGGCAAAAAGAAGAAATAAGTACCCACAGGGGAACCCTGTGTAAAAAACACAGGGTTCCCCTGTGCTGTTTCAGTATGAACTTCAATCTAGACGAACTTAAAAAAGATCACCGTACGAGCTATTTGGCAGGTAATTTGGAGCGCTTGATGAGGCAGGAGGCTGAGGTGAGAGAGATGCTCGCAAGCGATGACTCTCTTCATGATTTAGCCGGCGAAGAGCTTAAGGCCATACAGGCAGAGCGGGAATTGGTGGAAAAGCAAATCGAAGATATTCTGGCCAAAGACAAAGAAGAAGAGGACAAAAATAATGAATCGCCGAACGAGGTAGTGCTCGAGGTACGGGCGGGCGCAGGCGGAGACGAAGCCAGCCTTTTTGCCTGGGAGCTCGCGCACATGTATGAAAAATTTTCCGAGTCAAAAGGATGGAGCTGGAAGACAAACTACGAATCAAAGAGCGACCTTGCCGGCTACAAAGAAGCTTCTTTTGAAATAAGAGGGCAGGGAGTTTATAAATTGCTTCGCTTGGAGACCGGAGTGCACAGAGTGCAGAGAGTGCCTGCTACGGAAAAAAACGGCCGAGTGCACACCTCCACCGCGTCAGTTGCTATTTTGCCGATCCGAAAAAAAGTAAATTTTGAAGTAAACCCCGCAGACATCGAAATGGAATATTCCCGGTCCGGAGGAAAGGGAGGACAGAATGTAAACAAAGTTGAGACTGCGGTCCGCCTCATTCACAAGCCTACCGGCATAGATGTGCGCTCTACAAACCAGCGAAGCCAGCTTGCAAACCGCGAGAAAGCTATGGCGATTCTTATTGCGAAGCTGGCCCAGCTTGAAGAAGAAAAGGAAGCAAAAAAATACTCTGGTGAGCGTTCTAGTCAGATAGGCAGCGGCGACCGATCTGAAAAGATCCGCACCTACAATTTTTCACAAGACCGAGTCACTGACCACCGCATCAAAAAATCCTGGCACAATCTGCCAAAGATTCTCGAAGGGGGAATAGAAGATATAATTTCAGACTTAGAGTCAGGCGCAGTAGGGGGCGCAGACGAGGAATAATTTAATTTTCAGCAAATGTATACGATCGTATACATTTGCTACTTTGTTTTGTGAAAAGACGTAATCTAACCAATAGCTTCACACCACCTGCATAGGAATTAAGAAATTGAT
>CAYGDR010000012.1:0-14938 GCA_964348775.1 uncultured Candidatus Saccharibacteria bacterium
TTTTTAGGTCGTATTATTGCAAACTACACCCGCACACTTATCTACTTGACGCACCGGAGGTGCATTTAATAAATATCAAGTAAATAAGTGTGCGGGTAAAATTTAATAACTTAATTTTCGCTCGAGCGATAAAATTATGGCTAAGAAAAAAAAGAAGGCAGCAGCAAAGAAGGGAAAGAAGAAAGCTTCAAAGAAGAAGCGAGCTTAGTTCTCTCTTACTCCGAAAAGACCCGAGCCGAAAGGCCCGGGTTTTTTCATTCTAACCGTCTTTTAGCCTTACAAATGCAGGAAAATCATGCTAAAATGGCCCCTATGGCTTTATTTGGCGGTATGTTTGGGGATCACAGCTCCAAATTCATAGAAAAAGCGTCTTCCCAGGTCAAAAAGATCAATGACCTGGAGTTTTCTGTTGCAAGCTTGAAAGATGAGGATATAGCAAAGAAAACTGAGGAGTGGAAGACGAAGCTTCGCGAAGCGAAAAAGGAAGACAGGCCGGCAATGATTGAAGAGATTCTACCCGAGGCTTTTGCGCTGGTAAGAGAGGCGATGCGAAGAGCGGACAACAAGCGCCTGTTTGATGTGCAGATGATCGGAGGCATTGCTCTTCACCAGGGCAAGATTGCCGAGATGAAAACCGGAGAAGGAAAGACTTTTGTGGCAGTTCTGCCTGCATATTTAAATGCTCTCACGGGCGAGGGTGTGCACATTATCACTGTAAACGATTATCTTTCCCGCATCGGTGCCGTGCTCATGGGCCAGGTTTATAATTTGCTCGGTCTTTCTGTCGGCGTTATCAATTCTCAGAATGTTTCTTATATATATGACCCTACTCACAAAGAAGAAGACAAAGAGCGAGATCAGGTGGGAGAGTTTCGAGTGGTGTATGATTTCTTGAAGCCTTGTTCTCGCAAGGAAGCATACGCCGCGGACATTACGTATGGCACAAATCATGAATATGGCTTTGATTATCTCCGCGACAACCTGGCTAACAATATAAATGACCTAGTCCAGAGAGGCCACAACTATGCAATTGTAGACGAAGTAGACTCTATTCTTATAGACGAAGCCCGCACCCCGCTTATCATTTCTTCCGCTTCTACAGAATCCGAAGATTTTTATGTAAAGTTTAATGTTATTGCCAAACAGCTAAAGAAGGATACAGATTATAAAGTGGATGAGAAGCTCCGGGCTATTCAGCTCACCGACGAAGGCATCACCAAGGCTGAACAGCTTTTAGGTATTGATAATATTTATACAGAAAAAGGCATCAAATACGTGCATCACCTGGAAACTGCGGTAAAAGCGCAGGCTATTTTTGAGCGGGACAAGGATTATGTGGTAAAAGAAGGAGAAGTGATCATCGTAGACCCATTTACCGGCAGGCTTCAGCCCGGCAGGCGCTGGAGCGAAGGCATCCATCAAGCCATAGAAGCCAAAGAGGGAGTAAAGATTGAAAGAGAGACTCGCTCCTCCGGCTCAATAACCTTCCAAAATTATTTTAGATTCTACAAAAAGCTCGCCGGCATGACAGGGACAGCACAGACTTCCGCCGAAGAATTCCTGAAAGTGTACGGCCTTGATGTAGTGGTGATACCTACAAACAAGCCAGTGGTGCGAGTGGACAATCCGGACATGATATTCCAGACGGAAAAAGGAAAATTCCAGGCAATCGCCCAAAAAGTGAAAGAGCTAAACACTAAGGGCCAGCCTGTCCTCATAGGCACGATCTCGATCGAGAGAAACGAGCTTCTTTCCGCATATCTAAAACAAGAAGGGGTTCAGCATACGATACTCAATGCCAAGAATCATGAGAAAGAGGGAGAGATCATAGCGCAGGCCGGCAAGTTTGGAGCGGTCACCATTGCCACAAACATGGCTGGCCGAGGCATCGATATCAAGCTCGGAGGCAATCCGAGCACCAAAGAAGAATATGAAAAAGTAAAAAGCGCCGGAGGCCTTTTTGTGCTCGGCACCGAGAGGCACGAAGCGAGGAGAATTGACAACCAGCTCCGCGGACGCTCCGGCAGGCAGGGAGATCCGGGCGAGACGCAATTTTTCGTATCACTCGAAGATGACCTGATGCGAGTCTTCGGCTCTGACCGAGTCAAAGCCATGATGGGCCGTTTTGGCATACCGGAAGACATGCCGATTCAGAACAGGTTTATAAATAAATCTCTCGAAAGCGCGCAGGCAAAGATAGAAGGCTTTCACTTTGATGCTAGAAAGCATACTTTGGAATATGACGATGTCATGAATCATCAGCGAAATGTCATTTATGACCGAAGAGGCAAAATGCTAAGAGCCGAAAAGGAAGGCATTGAAAATCTTCTCGAAACTATCAGAGAAGGCAGATAGGGCGCCCTAGAAATATTTAAAGAGAAAAGAGAAAAATTGGGCGACGAAGCTTTTCTTGAGATGGTGAGGCGTATTGCGCTCTATACCAATGACGCTCTTTGGATGGAGCACCTGGAACAGATGGACTACCTCCGGTCTTCGGTGAATTTGCGAGCATATGGCCAGCGGGAGCCGATAGTGGAATATAAAAAAGAAGGCCTTGCAATGTTTAAAGGCATGGAGGAGACATTTAAGGAGCAGGTATATTCTATGATTTCTTCTATAAATACTGATAATGTGGTAAATCTACAGCCAGAAAATAATGCGGCTAAAGAAATTTTCATCGAGAGCCAATCTGAGCAAAAGTCGAACCCGTCAAATACTGATCCTAAAAAAGATATTGGCCGAAATGACCCCTGCTGGTGCGGATCCGGCAAAAAATTCAAAAAGTGCCACGGAAGGTAAAAATTTTTATGAATCTTCAGAAATTACTTTCATTTGTAAAACTCACCCAGAATTTCCGAGATGTGGAAAGGGAGATTGTTTTCAAAAAATCTGGGAATAAAGAAAATGATGTGGAGCACAGCTTTCAACTGGCTATCGTTGCTTGGTATTTAGTGGATTCTCACAAATTTAATTTAGATACAAATAAAATTGTAAAATATGCCCTAGTACATGACTTGGTTGAAGTTTATGCGGGGGACACACCTATGAATTCGCAGGATCATGATTACGTTGCAAGTAAGGGTAAACGAGAAAGGGAAGCTGAGCAAAGAATTACCCAAGAATTTACTGAATTTGGCGAGATGGTAGCATGCATTCATGCTTACGAAAAGAAGGAGGACAAAGAGAGTAAATTTGTTTACGCGCTCGACAAGCTTTTGCCAGTGCTCTCCATTTACCTTGACCAAGGACATTCTTGGAAAGTAGGCAAGATATCACTTGATATGATCATAAAAAGTAAAACCGACAAAGTGGCTCTTTCACCGGAGATCAAAAAATACTTCGACGAGCTGATCGAAATTTTACACCAAGAAAAAGACAACCTTTTTTCTTCATAAATACTAAAATGTTGATAACAAAGAAAAAGATAAGAAATGGAAGAAATAGTTTGACAAGCTCACTATAAATAATTTATGAAGGTATATTTCGTACGGCATGGACAGACAGATTCAAACAAGAACCGCATAATGCATGGCATCACAGATGTGCATTTAAATGAAGACGGAATAAAACAGGCTGAGGATGCCATAGCCCAGATACCCAAAGATATTTCCGTTGTATACTGCTCACCCCTGTCCCGTTGTGTACAAACAGCAGAAATAATAAACAAAGCTTTTAATTTTCCAATCGTTTATGACGATAGGCTCGTAGAAAGAAATTTCAGATCACTAGAAGGCCGAAGCTGGAAAGAATTTGACCCGGATTTTGAGGTAAAAGATAAACAGAGGCTCGAATATGATTATCGAGAGTTCGGCGGAGAAGCTGTAGACGATGTAAAAAATAGGGTTTTAGATTTTATTGGTAGTTTGAAAACTGAAAAGAAAGGCCAGAAAATCCTAGTCGTTAGTCATGGCGGGGTGGTAAGGCTAGTTCACAAAATTATTAATGGGAAGGTAGAAAAAATTCATAATGCTTCTTTGCATGAATTTGATTTACCGGATAATTAATACATGGATCAAACTCAAATTGACACTATTATAGTGGGTGCGGGGCAGGCGGGGCTGTCGGTGGCGAGATTTCTAAAAGAGGCTGGTCGCTCTTTTTTAATTTTAGATAAGAACAGCGAAATTGGCGTGTCTTGGGAAAATCGCTACGATTCGCTCATTCTAGACTCCTTTGCAAAATATACCAACCTTGAAGGTTTTCCTTTTCCAGGCGACCCCTTGCACCATCCGCTTAAGCATGAAGTCGTAGATTATCTTAAATCTTTCGCGAAGCATTTCGACTTACATCCGCAATTTTCCACCGAAGTCCTCAAAATAAATAAGGAGGGGAATGAATTTATCGTCACTGCAAATAAAGCCGTTTATCATTCAAAATTTGTAGTTCTTGCTACTGGTCCATTCGAGAAGCCATTTGTTCCAGAATCTGCGAAAAATATTTCGGAGGATACATATCAGATCCACGCCATCGACTATAAAAACCCCTCGGAACTAAAAATAGGAACCACGCTGGTGGTGGGTGGAGGGAATTCAGGGACAGAAATTGCAGAGGAAGTTGCCGAATCTGGCAGAAAAGTCTTGTTCTCATATAAAGGGGATCTGAAAAGCGTGCGGAGCACGCATCTTTCACAGTGGCTCGCATACCGCCTGGGCTTTGCCCATGTTCCAAAAAATACTTTACTCGGCAAGCTGATACTTTGGTATACGCGCGGGAAAGCAGTGGGGGTGGATGTAAAAAGCCTTCTTGGCAATCCAAATATAAAATCAATCGGGGAATTTTTAGGGGTGGAGAATGGCGAGATGATATTTTCCAAGGGAAAGGTGCGGAAAGTCGCAAATATAATCTGGGCTACGGGGTATAAGAGCGATTTTTCAATTGTTTCCGTTCCTTCGTTTGATCCAGGGCTCCAAAATAGGGGGATTACCAATATTTCTGGGCTATATATTCTTAATATAAGATGGCAATACTCCAAAAGCTCCTCTCATCTAGCGGGTATTTCCAGGGATGCTAAATACATAGCAAACGATATAATGAATAAATCAACAAAATGAAAATATTATTTATTAGACATGCAGAGACACAAATAAATGTAGAGGGCCTAATGCATAAGACTGGCGAGCCTGTTGGCCTGACAGATTTTGGGAAAAAGCAGGCTGAGAGTCTGGTAAGCGCATGCCTTGAACATAAAGTAGAATATGTTTTTTCTTCGCCCGAAGAAAGGTCTACAGAAACTGCGAAAATAATTTCGAAGGGAGTAAATAAGGAAGTAGAGATACTCGCGACTCTTATTGAGCGCAATTGGGGCGACTGGGAGGGGCAAGCATGGCCGGACATAGAAAAGCATATAGATAAAATGAATCTAGAAGAGCGCTACAATTTTGTTCCTCCTAAAGGCGAATCTTGGAGCCAGATGGAAGCAAGGCTCAGAGCTGCCCTAGCTTATATTACAAAGAAAAATTATAAAGTCGTTGCCATAATTACTCACGAGGGTGCTTTAAGAGGATTTATGCCAATTTTATTAAATCTTCCAAAAGAGGAAAGTTTCAAGTATCATTTTGAGAATGCGGAAGTTAAATTTTTTGAATTTATAAATGGAGTATTTACGGAAACAATATGAAAAATTTTCTTGGCACAATGATTGAAGAAAGCTTGGTTGATACTTCGGTTTTTAAAGAAGTGAAGATATTGTCAACGCGGATTTCTAATGTCACGGATAAGCATAAAACTCCTTGGATAAAGAAATGGACCTTAAATAAAGTGGAAATAGAAGAAGACAAAGTGCAGGATATTGCTGAAGAAATTAGCAGACTAATAGACCAGGAACACAAAAACTCATGGTATGCAGATTTTAAAAATGAAAGTGTACATTATGTAGTTTACTTTGGTAAAGTATTTAAGATAGATAGAACCAATAAAGAACAGTACCAGGAAGCGGCCCAATACGGTCTGTCATTAGGAATTCCTGCTTATCAGATAGACTTTGCAGACGATTTAATAAATAAATGAAAAAAGAGTCTAAAAAAATTTACACTGATACTATTAAGGTTTACAACAAACTGGGGCGAAAGTATTTCGAGGCTACCTTAAACCCTGCCCCTAAAGAAAGAGCGGGGTTCATTAAGCGTTTAAAGAAAGGGGCACGAATTCTTGATGTAGGATGCGCTGGTGGAAGAGACATGAAAGAATTTACTAAGAAGGGATTTGAAGCTGTGGGGATTGATTTATCGACAGTTTTACTAAATATTGCAAAAAAAGAAGCACCGAAAGGAAAATATTTTAAAATGGATGTGCTTAATTTAAAATTCCCTAAAGAGCATTTTGATGCTATTTGGGCAGATGCAGTTTTGTTGCATCTTAGAAGAAAAGATGCCGCTAAGGCAATTAAAGACCTTTACCGGATTCTAAAGAAAGATGGAGTATTATATGTATCAGCTAAATATGGAAAAGGAGAAAAATTTGTAAATGAAAAGCCTTTCACAAATTATGTGCGGTTTTACACTTATTTTACAAAGAAGGAAATGGAAAATTTATTAAAATTGGCAGGTTTTAAAATTATTAGCTCTAAATTTCTCCCTGATGACCTTCACCGCCCAGAGATTAAATGGATTTCTATTTTGAGTAAAAAATTAAATGAAAAACCTGATTAAAAAGTTGAAATTAAAGAGAAGGATGATTACAACGCTAGCGGCGATGCATTTTTATGGAAATCCATCTGCGAAGCTTAGGATCGTGGGAGTGACGGGCACAAGTGGCAAAACTACTACTTCTACGCTTTTATACAAAATTGCTACTAACTTGGGATATAAGGCGGGACTCATTGGTACAGTAGAGAATTTAGTAGCTGGAGAAAAAATGCCTACGCCAGAGAGTTCAGCCCAGACCACGCCTGACCCGATTTTTTTACACAAATTATTAAATAAAATGGCAGAAAAAGGCTGTGAGTATGTTTTTATGGAGGTTAGTTCACATGCCTTAGATCAAAATAGGGTTGCGGGGGTAAATTTTATTGGCGGAATTTTTACAAATTTAAGCCAAGACCACTTTGATTATCATAAAAATTTCGATAATTACTTTAAAGCAAAAAAGAGATTTTTTAATATGTTGCCACCGGGAGCTTTCGCTCTGTCTAATACTGATGATAAATATGGCAAGAAAATGCATGAAGGAATCCGAGCAAAAAAATTCTCTTTTGGATTTAATGGAGGTGAAAATTTTCATGGTGAAATCAAAAAACTTAACTCATCTGGACTTGAGCTTACTTTTAATGGAGAAAATATAAAATCAAAAATGTTGGGTAAATTCAACGCTTATAATTTGCTTGGAATTTGGTCGGCTTGCAGGCTTATCGGTTTTGATATGCAAAAAGTGAACAAGGTTTTAGAGGATATAACCCCTCCAAGCAGTCGTTTCGAATATTTTATGTCAGCAAATGGGGTACTTGGAGTGGTTGACTATGCCCATAAACCCGATGCCCTTGAAAATGTCATTTTCACAGCTAGGGGAATAGTAAGCGAGGCAGGAAAAGGAGGCAGAGTTATTTCTGTCTTTGGCTGTAGTGGAGATAAGGACCCATTTAAGCGTCCGATTATGGGTAAAATTGGAGCCAGTTTATCAGATTTGGCTATTTTTACTTCAGACAACCCAAGAAGCGAGGAACCTGCAAAAATTTTAGAACAAATGAAGCCAAATTTATCTCCGGATGAATTAAAAAAAATACAAGTGATAGTGGATAGAGATGAAGCAATAAATAAAGTAGGCCAAATCGCCAAGAAGAATGATATCGTTTTGTTAATGGGCAAAGGCCACGAAACGTACCAAGACATAAAAGGCGTTAAATATCCATGGAACGAGATGGAAAAGCTTAAAGTTGCGCTCCGCTAAAAAGTGAACTTTTTTATGCTAGTATGAATTTTATGGACTATAGGCCTTATTTTAAGGGTAAAAAGATCACGGTCATGGGTTTGGGCCTGCTTGGGCGCGGGGTGGGTGATGCTAAGTTTTTAGCCGAACAAGGGGCGCATCTTACTATTACTGACCTTAAGTCTTCGACTGCGCTCAGGCCGTCGTTTGATAAGCTCCGAACATATAAAAATATTGAGTATGTTCTAGGAAAGCACAGGCTGGAGGATTTTCGAAACAAGGATTTTATACTGAAAGCTGCAGGGGTGCCGATAGATTCGCCGTATATCAAAGAAGCCAGGAAAAACAAAATTCCGGTGGAAATGAGTGCGACTATTTTCGCCAAGTTCTCAAAAATTCCAATGATCGGAATTACCGGCACGAGAGGCAAGTCCACCGTCACGCACATGATTGCTCATATATTAGAGAGTGCTGGTAAAAAAGTGGTTTTGGGCGGAAATGTGCGAGGAGTTTCAAATCTAGAACTTCTAAAAAAAGCAAACCCGCCAGCTGGCGGAGATGTCGCAGTATTTGAACTTGATTCCTGGCAGCTTCAAGGTTTTGGCGACAATAAAACTTCTCCAGGTATTGCGGTATTTACAACTTTTTATCCCGACCATATGGCATATTATGGCAAGAAAATGAAAAGGTATTTTACCGATAAAGCGAATATTTTTAAATACCAGAAAAAAGGCGATGTCCTTGTGGCTGGATCACAAGCGATGCCTTTTATAAAAAAATGGGGAGGGAAGACAAAGAGCAAGATCATTTCTCCCAAGAGCATGGATCTCAAATTAAGAATTCTTGGCGGGCACAATTTATACAATGCCTCTCTTGCAATTTCTGCAGTCAAGGCAGTCGGTATAAAAGAAAAAACCGCAATGGAAGCGCTTCAGAGTTTTAAGGGCGTAGAGGGTAGGCTTCAATTTGTGCGGGAAGTAAAAGGAGTAAAATATTACAACGATACTACTGCTACCACTCCCGAAGCCACAATAGCAGCCCTAAGAGCACTTGGCGACCGAACCGCCAAGTTGAAGAACATCGTGCTTATTCTGGGAGGTTCTGATAAGAGCCTTGATATGAGGAATCTAATTAAAGAAATTCCGAAATATACAAAGAGTGTGGTGCTTTTACCTGGCACAGGGACAGACAGGCTTGAAAGTGGAAAGTTGAAAGTAAAAAGTTATAAAGTTAAGAATCTTGAGGAAACAGTGAAGAAGTCGTTAGGCCTTGCCTCACGAGGAGACATAATTTTACTCTCGCCGGCTTTTGCATCATTTGGAATGTTCAAGAATGAATACGACCGCGGCGACCAATTTATGAAAATAGTTAAGCAACTTAAATAATGGAAAATCCAAAACACATCATAATATTTTCACACGGGTTTGGAGTCAAAAAAGACGACCGCGGGTTGCTTAGCGACATAGCAAAAGCGTTTCCAGGTTCTACTACATATTTATTTGATTATTTTGATGTCGATGAAGAAAACATGTCAATAACTACCTGTTCTTTTACTAAACAGGTAGAAAAATTAAAAGATATTTATAATGAAGCAAAAAAACAGCACCCAGGCGCAGTAATAGATATTATCGCCCATTCACAAGGAACTTTAATACCGCCGCTATCAAAACTTGGTGGAATAAGAAAAACAATTTTTTTGGCACCCGTCTTTGATATGAGCGTAGAGCGGACCTTAAAAAGATATAGTTCTGACACTGAATCAAATATTAACTTAGAAGGCATTTCAAAATTTCGTAAGCTTGATGGATATGTTCGCTATGTTCCAAAAGAATATTGGATAGAACGCAGAACATTAAACCCATCTAAGGTTTATAATGAATATGCTTCAGAAACAGAGTTAGTAGTAATTAATGCAAATCAAGATAATGTTTTAGGCAATGCTGATACCTCTTTACTTAGTTCTAATATACAAGTTTTGAGCCTCGATGGGAATCATGAGTTTGCTGGAGAAGCACGGAGCAAGCTAATACAGACTATAAAAGAAATAATTTCAAAATAATGGACCTGGATTTATCAAAAATAAAAAGGATATTCTTCATCGGCATAGGCGGGATCGGCATCTCTGCCCTCGCCAAGCTTGCGCATTCGCGGGGCATGCATGTGGCCGGAATAAATGACGAAGAAAGCCGGAAGACCTTGGCTCCGCTCCGAGACATCGGGGTAGAGATACTTGCATATCCGGTTCCTACAGGCATGCCTTTTGAATTGCCGGAAGCGGATCTTTATGTGTACAGCGACGCTTGGATATTTCGCGGGCCGGAACTTATCGAAGGCGCAAGAAGATCTGAAAAGCCGGTAATGAGCTACTTTGAAGCTTTGGGCGAATTTGCGAGAGATAAAAAAGTGATCGCAGTGTCTGGTACGCACGGCAAGACCACTACCACGGCGATGATCGCAGATATTTTAGCAAATGCCGGGCTCGACCCCACTGTCATTGTGGGTTCTTTTGCAAAAAATATCGGCAGTAATTTTCGAAAAGGCGAGGGCGAGTATCTGGTGGTGGAAGCGGACGAGTACAATAGGCATTTTTTAAATTTTTCTCCCTGGATAAGCGTAATCACGAACATAGAGACTGATCACCTAGACTACTACGAAGGCCTAGAAGACATACAGGACGCATTTAAGGAATTTATGGAAAATACAAAATACAGAATTGTTTACGGCGGAAAAGATGAAAATACTCTTCCGGTTTTAAAAGGATATGAAAACCAGGCCTTAGACTACGAAAAGTTTCTATCTTTGGTTCCGGCACTCTCAGTTCCCGGCGAGCACAACAGGTCAAACGCCGCAGCCGCCTTGGCTGTGGCAAGCGCGCTTGATCTCGACCTTGAAAAAGCAAAGAAAAGCTTGGGGAATTTCTCTGGCACTTGGCGCAGGCTCGAAAAGATGGGGGAAAGTCTCGCAGGGACAATAGTTTACGACGATTATGCCCATCACCCGACTGAGATCAGGGCGACGCTTCAGGCACTCCGGGAAATTTATTCTAGATCTGGCGGGAAGTATGCAAAGAAAATCACTGTGGTGTTCCAGCCCCACCTATATAGCCGGACCAAGGCGTTCTTTACGGAGTTTGCCGAAAGCTTTGGCTTGGCGGACTTAGTCTTGGTCCTGCCAATCTATTTTGCTAGGGAGCCGGAAGATAGCAGTATCTCCAGTGAAAAACTTACCGAAGCCATAAGGCAAAATGGGGTCCGTGCGGAGTCATTTATAGAGTTTACGAGCGCGGAACTCTTTGTAGAATCCTTAAATCTGGGTAAAAATGATGTGTTTGTAAGCATGGGAGCAGGGGAGGCGTACCGGGTAGCCGAAAAAGTGTTTCCAGAAGTCCAGTTTTAGCTATTTTTGGTCAAGCAGGTTATCAACACTCCTTTACAGCACTATTTTTCGCTATTTTTGTCAACTGTAGTTTCCTAAAATAGCCTTATTTTACAACATATTTTGAGTTTGACAGGCACAAAAAAGATGGTCTAACTATTGACTTTTTATTCCAGATATGCTAGTATATCAACATAACCTTATCGTATAGGCAGTCAGTCTATTGAGCCTATTAGATAAAGGTTTTTTTCGTTCTAGGGCAACCTAGCTCGAAACGCAGTAAGGGGTTTAGCGGAGCAAAACCGCCAAATATGAAAAACAAAAAAATAATAAGAAATGTTCACGCCTTAATATTATTGCCATTGATTACTATAGGAGGGGGTGCCGAAATTAACAATCCGGCCGCTCTTTCGGACAATAATGCCAAGGCACCTCAGGTAGTATTTGCCCCTAAAGACAATTTTGGATTTCGTGTCCAGATTGCGATAGGAGAAAAGCAAGACAAGGAGGCCGAAATGCTAAAGCTTAAAGCCGAAGCTATCGACCAGTACTTCAAAGACCGCGGCATGCCATTAGAAGGCATGGGCACGAAAATGGTTCTTGAAGCTGAAAAGAACGGCCTTGACTGGCGCCTTATCGCGGCTATCGCGGTGAGGGAGTCTACCGGAGGAAAGTTTGAATGCAAGAAAGCGGATTTCAATGCCTTTGGCTGGGGTTCCTGTAAGATTCATTTCAAGTCAAATGATCATGCGATCGAGACTGTGGCGATGAATCTTGGCGGAAACAATCCCAAGACCGCAAGACACTATGCAGACAAGACTACCGTTCAAATCTTGCGCGCTTACAATCCTCCGTCTATCGTGCCTCGCTATGCCGAGCAGGTGATCTCTATCATGAACACCATAAGTCCGGAACTCATAAACTTGGATCAAAAGACTCTTGCTTCTAATACTTAATAACTAAACTAAAAATCCCCCGACCGGGGGATTTTTAGTTTTGAGTTTATTCTAGGTAAACCAGTGTCATCTTGTGATCCTTTGGTTCGAATAGGGTGATCTGGAAATTGTAGTTCTTGCCGAGCTCCAGTTTTTCTCGAAGCTTGATGTCGGAGCCGAAAGTAGAATTGTGCACCAAGCCGGCTACGCCCTCTTTGATGGAGACTAGCGCCCCGTGCTTGTTGTACTTTATGACTACTCCACTTACAATATCGCCCTTTTTGAGCTTGCCTTCAAATTCAGTCCAAGGATTTTCCTTGAGCGCCTTGATAGAAAGGGAAACCTTGCCGTCTTTAATCTCGATAACTTTGGCTTTTACCTTGTCGCCCACTTTGAACATAGTTCTAGGGTCTTCCACTAGCCCCCAGTCGAGCTCAGAGATGTGCACCAAGCCTTCGAGGCCGTCTTCGAGCTTTAGGAATACTCCGAAGTCTACGATTCCAGCTACAATGCATTCGAGCTCGTCGCCCACAGAGTACTTTGATAATATTTCTTTCTTTTCTTCAGGATTGTTATCCTTTTCAGAGAAAATCAGCTTGCCTTCTTTTGGCAGGGTGGAGATGATCATTACATTTATTTTCTCTCCCACAAGCTTCTTCAATTCTTTCAAGATTTTGTCTTTATCAGAATCGAGAACTCTCGGATAGTGCTCGCTCTTTAGCTGAGAAGCCGGCAAGAAGCCTTGAATGCCCTGCCATTCGAGTATGAGCCCGCCTTTGTTTGCGTCCTTGATCTCCAAGAGAAGCACGGTCTTTGACCTGATAGCTTTTTCAGCCTCGCTCCAGATGAGCGCCTGCTTTGCTTCCTTGAGAGATAGCTCGGTGTAGCCGTCATCATTTTCTTCATCGACTACTTTTGCCTTGATTACATCGCCCAAGCTTATCTTCTTGATAATGTCCTTTGCGTTTATGAATTCCCGGCCGTAAATGATACCTGTGCCGAAAGGAGAAAGGTCTACGAATACAGAAGATTTCTGTATAAGTATGACTGGGCCCTCCACTAGAGCATCAAGCTCTGGCCTGTGCCCGCTCTTATCAACAATCGCTTTTAATACTAAGTTTTCCTCTTTTACTTCTTCTTTTGTATCTTTAACTTTAACCATAAATTTGCCTTAAATTAAAACACCCGCTCAAAGCGGGATATAGGTTTCAGGTTTCTTCCCGAAAATCCGGGGAGGGGTTACCCTAAATCCATGCTTTTAATAAATTCTTAAGTTGTGTTTATATACTACTACAAACCCATAAAATTGCAAGACCTCACCCCTAACCCCTCTCCAAATTTTTATTTGGAGAGGGGAAGCCGGAGGCGGAGTGAGGTTTCAATTTCTTTTTTAATTTTACTTAATACTTGCTCCAAATCATTTTCCACTTCAGAATTCCAAAATCTGATAATTTTTATAAATTTAGATCCTAAGTGCTCCGTACGTGTTTTATCGTATTCTTTATTTTCTATGTGTGGCGAACCATCAAGTTCAATAGCCAGATCAATTTCAGGGCAATAAAAGTCCAGAACAAATTTATCTATAGGATGCTGTCTTCTGAATTTTACACCCAAACTTCTATTTCGAATTTTTGACCACAACAGTTTCTCAGTTTTTGTTTCTTGTGTACGTAAATATCGAGCTTTTGCGATCAAACTCTTTTTTGTCATAATTTTAAGTATATCCCTAGCTAATTCGTTTTGCATTTGCCCCTCTACAAGTTAACTTGGAGAGGGGAAGGGGTGAGGTATTTATATGATTTTCGCTTCCACTTTCTTAGATTTTTTGCTATATTATATCTAATGATAATCACATATTTCGGCAAGCAATTCTTCAAGATCGTACAGGGGGAAATGGTCTTGGCATTTAATCCAGTAAGCAAAGCTTCAAAGACCGGCATTTCAGCCAAGTTTGGCGCCGATATAGCATTTATAAGTACGAACCATCCGGATTATAATGGAAGGGAACAGCTTTCTCATGGCGAGCGAGAGCCTTTTGTGATCAGCGGTCCCGGAGATTACGAGGTCAAGGAAATATTCGTCAAAGGCACGATGTCTTCTACAGAGCTTGGAGGCAAGAAGTACATAAATACTATATATTCACTCCAGGTAGACGGCATCAATCTGGTTTTCCTTGGAGCTTTGAGTGATGGGGAGATTTCAAAAGACGCGAGAGAGGCTATTGACGGGCCGGACATACTTTTCGTGCCAGTCGGCGGAAAGGGGCTTCTAGAGCCTAAATCTGCCGCCAAGCTCGCTTCCTCGCTTGAGCCAAAGCTCATAATACCAATGGACTATGATGGAGCCACTCTGAAAGCCTTCCTAAAAGAGCTGGGCGATGAAAAAGCTGAAGTCGCGGAGAAGCTGACCTTAAAGAGAAAAGATCTAGATGGCAAGGAAGGTGAAGTAGTGGTCTTGAAAGAAGTGTAAAGTTAAAAGCAAAAAGACATTAAGAAAGTTCATAAAGCAAAAATGAAAAAAATTATCCATCATTTAAGAAAACAGCCAGAAGAAGTAAGGAGGCATATACTCCATGTGAGCACTATTGTCCTTGCGATGGTACTTTTTACGATCTGGATATATTCGCTCGGCATGCATCTTTCAAGCGAAGAAACCCAAGCAAAAATAGAGATCGACAATGAGCCACTTTCCGCTATCAAGGAAAATTTTATAAATGGATATGAAAAAGGTAAAGAAAAAGGTGAGTCTAAAAAAGCTCGCCCTAGAAA
>CAYGDR010000013.1:0-14144 GCA_964348775.1 uncultured Candidatus Saccharibacteria bacterium
GTCCACATGGGCTATTATTGCTATGTTTCGTATTTCCATAATTTAGATAAAAGAAAAAAGCCCAAGAAGATTTCGGAGCTTTTCTTTACAATATCACAAAAAAATACCTAAAGCAAAATTATAGAAATTTGCATTTAGTGCGCGACCGCTCACTAATTGCAAATACTATATTATCTTCATTTCTTGGCCCACCTCCTTTAGAATTTTTAGTGCCTGGTCAATGTCATCCTTGCTGTGAGCTGCGGAAACTTGAAAACGAAGCCGAGCGGCGCCTTCCGGCACTACGGGAAACCAAAGACCCACCACAAAGAGGCCTTTTTCAAGAAGCTTTTTGCTTGCCTCTTGAGTAATCGCTGCATCGCCCAGCATCACCGGCACTATTGGGTGGATACCGTCTAAAACTTGGAAGCCAAGCTTTTTGACTTCGGTCCGGAAATATTCCGAATTTTCTTTTACTTTAACTAAAAGTTCTTTCTTTTCTTTTAAAAGATCAAGCGCTTTCATAGAGGCCATTACCACAGACGGAGGCACAGAATTTGAAAATAAATAAGTGCGAGACTTTTGGCGAAGAAGTTCCACAATTTCTTTTTTGCCGGCAATATACCCGCCCACCGCTCCACCGAGAGCTTTGCCAAAAGTGCCGGAAATGACATCTATCTTCCCATGCAAACCATAGTGCTCGGGCGTGCCCGCCCCGGTCTCGCCTATTACCCCTACTGCATGCGCGTCATCCACGAATAGCATAGCCTCATATTTTTCGGAAAGTTCTTTAAGTCTTGGTAAGTCTGCCAGGTAGCCCTCCATGGAAAATATGCCATCAGTCACGATAGTCTTGAATCGATAGCCTTTGTCTTTATCCTCCTCCAGCATCTTCTCAAGCTCCGCCATATCTCCATGCTTGTAGATTCTTTTTATTACATTCTCTTTTTTGCAGAGCTTGAAAGAGTCTATGATGCTCGCATGATTGAGCTCATCGCTATAGATAGCATCGATATGCTTGCCATCCCCGCCAAAAGCTTCATTGGTGATTGTGGCAAAAAAGCCAAGATTGGACATATAGTTGGTGGAGTAGAGTATTGCATCCTCAGTGCCTAAAAAATCCGACAGCTTTTTTTCAAGCTGTTTGTGGATCCTTTCCGTGCCAGATATAAAGCGTACTGAAGAAAGCCCAAAGCCGTATGTATCCATGCAATCCTTGGCAGCCTTCACTATCTCGGGATGGTTGGCAAGGCCAAGATAATTATTAGAAGCAAACATCAAGACCTTTTTGCCGGCGATTTCCACGATGCTTTCCTGGGGGCCATCAAGCTCGCGCTCCACCTTGAATTTGCCGGCTGCCTTGAGCGCCTCGAGCTCTTTTTCTATGTCAGATATAAGTTTTTTTGAATACATAAACCGAAGGCTTTTAGTATTTTACCATGACCAGCCACTTGGCTTTTCGGTCAGACAATTTCTCTAAAGTCTTAAAACCCCAAGCTTCTGAAATTCTTCTGCTTGCTTCGTTTTCAGTGTCAATTCCGGCCCAGAGCCTGATGCCGGGAAATTTTTTCATATAGGCATCTATGACAAAAAAACCGAATTTTTTTGTAAGTCCCTTACCCCGAAAATCCGGATAGGCGCGATATGATATCGTATGCCAATTGCCCTCGTAAGGCTCGGGCTTTGCTTTTTTTAATTTCTTGCCTTTATCGAATTTTATAGATTTTTTGCCCAAAGGCTTTGGGCCAAACCAAACTATCGCGGCCAAAGCATTGGTTTTATTGTGGACTAAAACAAAAGGAGTCCTATTTTGCTTATACCAAGCTGTGTATGAGCCCAGGCCGAATCTTTTTCTGTCGCCGGTATTTTCCTGGAGTTCCGTGTCCTTTTTGTCTAAAGACAGCTTCTTCAACTGTACTGCTATCTTTTTATCGAGTCCTGCGTACACAGAAAACTCTTCTCCGGTTTTATCAACCGCCTTTGCGATCTTGATTTTCTTGTAAATCGGAAGCGGAAAGGATTTAGCGGAGGATAACTTGGTAATTTTCATGAATTTTATCTATAGGCGGATAAAAGTTGGGGTTTTGTTCTTATAAGTTTTCAATACTATCTTTCGAACTTCTTCCGTGCTCTCAGGATAAAATCTTTCTATATTCGGCAAATTTTTCAGCAGGTCTTCCTCATTTTCAGACCCTAAAAGATTGTGCGACATGCCTTGGAACCTATAATGCACATTGCCCACCACGCCGACAAGCTTCACATCAAGATTGGCATAGCAAACATCATTTCGAAGCTGTTCATAGTTCCGCATGATTATAAAAGGCACCATGGAATACACATACGGCTTCCATCCGGCCGAAGCCAAGCCTGCCGCTATGCCCATAAAAGACTGCTCGGTCACGCCGGCATTCAAATATTGCTTGGGATATTTTTTCTGAAATTCCTGCATGTAAGAAAACCCCACATCTCCTACAACCAGGATGATCTTTTTGTCTTTTTTAACTAGCTCTTCGAGCGTTTCCATAAATACCCCTCTCGAGCTTCTGGCCAGCTTTTCAAATTTTCCCTCCCCGATCAAGCCTTTGGTGAACCCAGGGATTGATGATGATTTGTCTTTCATTGTTTTTTATTTAGCTTTATTTAATTCTGCCATAGCCAAGGCAAAATTTTCCTTATCGACATTCTTATAATGCCATTCCAGCTTTCTTTCGAAAAAAGAAACTCCTTTGCCTTTGATCGTTCTGGCGATAATCATCGTAGGCTTGTTCTTCATTTTGGTTTTCAAAGCTTTTTCTATTTGTTTATAATCATGCCCGTCAATTTCTACCACATTCCAATTGAACGCCTTCCACTTGTCTGCCAAAGGCTCCATATCTAAAACCTCTTTCTTAGTTCCCATAGCCTGAAATCCGTTGGAGTCGACGATAACAGTCAAATTGTCTAGCTTGTTATGCGCCGCAATTGCCGCAGATTCCCATGTGGTCCCGCAATCGAGCTCCCCGTCCGACATTAAAACATAGACTCTCCATTTTTCTCCGCCTAATTTAGAGGCGAGCGCCATGCCTGTAGCTATCGGAAGCCCATGCCCCATTGCCCCTCCGGCAACTTCAACGCCTCTTATCTCCGGCTCAGACAGCCCGATATATTTTGAGTCTCCTATGCCATAAGTTTCCAGGTCTTTTTTTGGAATAATTCCTTTTTCGGCGAGGAAATAATACAAAGATGCCGCAGCCCAGCCCTTTGAGAGGACGAATCTGTCTCTGTCGTTTTTAAAATGCTTGTCTAAATTCAATCTGGAAAACAGGACTGCCATGATATCTATGCACGAAAAATTAGAGCCTATATGCGAAGTGCCCGCCAAATGAATCATTTTTAGCACTTTCTTCCTAGCATCATTGGATATTTCTTTATAATTAGCCATTGTTTGCGTTATATTATATCACGAATAATTTTTAGAAATTCAGCATGCACCAGGCCGTTCGTTGCCATAACTCCCTTTGTATTTGCCCCTAAAGGCTTGCCTAAGAAATCTGTAAATCTGCCCCCAGCTTCTTCCACAAGAAGCTTGCCTGCAAACTCCGGAAAGGTGTCTTCATTGAAGGATATCGCGGCATCCGCCCTTCCGCAAGCTACATAAGCATAATGAAGGCCGAGAGATCCAAAAATGCGCACAGTGGCGCCTTTTTCAGACAGCACTTCTATTATTTTTAAAGCTTTCTTTCTGTAGCTCCTAGGCGGAGTAAAGTATGGGCCCATCATGAAAAATAAATCGTCTTCCCGTTTTGAAGCATGAATTTTCTTATCATTTAAAAAAGCGCCCTTTCCTTTTTCTGCAGTAAATAGCTCTTTATTGGACGGATCATAGACTACAGCAAATTTGACTTCGCCTTTATGAAGATGGCTCAAGACAATGGAATAATGCGGCATGCCATGGATGAAATTGATCGTGTTGCTGATAGAATCAATGACCCAGACATTGTCTTCTTTTACAAAAGCCCCATGCATTTCTTCGGCAAATATCGAATGCCTGCCAGGGAGTGTTTTTATTATCTCAGTAAGGCTGATTTCAATCTCGATATCTTTTTCTGTGAGCCAATTTTTATTTTCTCCTATCAAAGACACTTTGCCGGATAGAGGAGGAAGCGTGCCGCCCAGCTCGATTATTTTATTTATGATCTTTTTGTATTTCACAAAATTAGCTTAAAGCTCCAGTTATTTTACAGTCACGCTCTTCGCTAGATTTCTGGGCTTGTCGGGATCATTTCCCTTTTCAAGAGCAAGAAAGTATGCAAGCAATTGTCCAGGAATGATATTAATGATGGGAGAAACAATCCCTAGGTCAGGCACCTTGATCCACTCGTCGAAAACTTCATGTTTTTCGGGGGAAATTCCAATTATATACGCCCCCCTTGCCTTAAATTCCATGGCGTTGCTGATAATTGCCGCTCTTGTTTCGTCATTGGGCGCAAAAATTATGGCTGGAGTTCCCTTTGAGACAAGAGAAATTTCACAATGCTTAGGTTCGCCCCCGGCAAAGCCCTCTGCGTGAATATAGCTTGCCTCTTTTATTTTATGAGCAGCTTCAAGCGCAAGAGGAAAGCTCAACCCGCGGCCAAGTATGTAGATATCGCTTGACGCAGATATTTTACCCGCTATCTCTTTTATCTGATTTATGAGGCTTTCATCGTCAAGAAGCTTGCCCACTTCGCCTGCTGCCTGTAAAAGCATTTTTCTTCCTCTTTCATATTCGCCGGAAAGGATAAACGCAAGCAAGTAAAATAGAGTTATTTTGCCCGTAAAGGCTTTTGTCGAAAGTACCGCTTTTTCCAAGCCCGCCCGGAGTGGCAAAACAAGATCGCTTCCTCTGTATAACGTAGAGCCGACGACATTGACCACCGAAGCAACTTTTGACTTGCGTTTGCGGGCTGCGGAGACTGCTTCGATAAGGTCCGCCGTCTCCCCGCTTTGTGATGCGGCTATGAGAAGCGACTCCGGCGTAAGAAAATGGTCAAAATAAGAAAACTCGGAACCTACGCAAAAATTTACATGTTTTTTTGCAACCATGGAAAATATATAAGTTCCCATCCTGCAAGCGTGGGCCGCCGTCCCGCAGCCCACCAGATAAGTTCCAAAAGAATCCTCAATTAGCTTGGCAAACGCGAATAAGTCTTTCTCGTTTTGTGTCGCGGCCTGAGCAATGGAGTCGCGCTGATCGTTTATTTCCTTCATTAAGAAATGTTCGTACTTGCCCATGTCAGCTGTCTCAAAATCCCAATCCAATGTTTCTATTTTTGGTTCCAATTCTTTGCCAGAAGGCAATGCAAGCAATTCTATTTTATCCCCGAGAACAACCATCTGATTGTCTTCCATAAAAAGAACTTTTTTTGTATATTGCGCTATTCCGGCAGCATCAGAAGCTATAAGAAACTCTTTTTCTCCTATTCCCACAACCAGCGGGGAGCCTGTTTTTGCGGCAATAATCTTTTTTGACGGGGCATGTACTGCGACAATAGCATTAAACCCTTTTAGTTTATTAAACGCATTTCGAAACGCCGATACAAAATCTTCTTTTGCTAAGTTTTCTTCAACAAGATGCGCCACGACCTCCGTATCCGTTTCAGAAATAAACTTGTGGCCTTTTTGGACAAGCTCCTGCTTGAGTTCTAGGAAATTTTCGATTATACCGTTGTGGATGACCGCAACCTCTTTGGTGCAATCCTGGTGCGGATGCGCGTTCTCTTTGGTAACTCCTCCATGAGTGGCCCAGCGGGTGTGGCCTATGGCGAGGCTTCCTTTCGGCAAAACTGTCTCAGCATTTCCAATCTTGCCGACATGCTTTTCGATCTCCACCTTGCCATTTAGAGAAATAGCAATACCCCAGGAGTCATAGCCCCTATATTCGAGGGTTTTAAGGCCCGCAAGGACTATATTTGCGGCGTCCTCTTTCTTTCCAATGTATCCAAAAATTCCGCACATGGCGAGTATTTTAGCAGAAATTTAACCTAGAAGCGAGCGCAAAAATAATTGTGCGTCGGGTAGGATTTGAACCTACGTAGGCCTAAGGCCAGCACGTTTACAGCGTGCCCTCGTTGACCACTTGAGTACCGACGCATTTAAACTTTATTTGATTAACAGACTCCATTATACTCAATAATAACTTTTTGTCAGCATATCTTACATGAACCATTCCATATTGCATTTTTCTTCCGTTTTCTTTAAAATCTTCCCTGACATAAGGCTTACTAAACTGGTTTCTAGGAATTCTAGTAATTTTGCTCCAAAAATTTATTAAATTTGGTATGTTTTGATTTTTATAACAATAAAGAAGAATTCGCAATCTACTCTCATCTATTCTATAAATCGTCCTTAAAAACTTCATGAATATTTTTACCATTATGGGATCGCTGTTCGCCAAATCAACACCATGACTCAACTCACTCTTATAACCTTCCGCCCAATATAATATAAGCCCGATGGTTTTCAATTCTTGTTGGTCTTCTGATAGATTTGTGCGTTCCCTAAAGGATAATTTTTTCTTTTCAAAAGCTATTGCGTTTGCTTCTTTGAAAGACCGTCTTTTAATTCCATTTTTTCTCATACAATAAACCACTGCATCAATACCCACACCCAAATTTTCTGCAACTTCTCGCAGGGTTAGCTTTCTTTCCTGATATAATTTTTTTACTAAACCAATTTTTCCCTTTTGAATCGCGAGTGTGTTAGCCATAACAAAAGTATAAAAGTTTATGCAACTTTAGTCAAGATAATGTATACACCAGTCTATCGGGTTTGTCTTTATTTCACTTTCGAGTTTGGGCGAGCAGCCATAGAGCTTCGGATCTTGCCTTTTTGATTTTCTATTAGGAGCTCGCCTGCGCGGAGAGAAACTATCACAGTGTCCCCTTTTTTTACTCCTTTTGAAATTATAAATGAAGCGACGGGATTTAAAATCTTGTTCTGAATGAGCCTATTGAGAGGCCTTGCGCCATACTGAGGGTTGTAGCCTTCTTTTGCCAGATGGTTCATAGCCTCGTCGGTAATCTTAAACGAAACTCCTTTGGAGTGGAGCCTCTCCTCCACTACTTTGACCCGCAAGTTCACAATCTCTCGGATTGCCTCTGGAGATAAAATATCAAAGACGATAATTTCGTCCAGCCTGTTTATAAACTCTGGGCGGAAATGATCCTTCAAGGCTTCCAAAACTTTTTCTTTTATCTGGCTGTAGTCTTCCCTCTCGGACTTGTTGGAAAATCCAATAGACTCCATTTTTTCTATAAACTGCGAGCCGATATTTGAAGTGAGGATGATAATAGTGTTTTTGAAATTTACAATTCTCCCCTTGCCGTCTGTGAGCCTGCCTTCGTCTATGACCTGAAGAAGCATATTAAATACTTCCGGATGCGCCTTCTCAACCTCGTCGAAAAGTATCACCGCGTACGGCCTATGGCGCACAGATTCGGTGAGCTGTCCTGACTCATCGTAGCCCACATAGCCCGGAGGCGAGCCGATAAGCTTTGAAACCGAATGACGCTCCATATATTCAGACATGTCTACCCGGATCACTGCACGCTCGTCGTTGAACATAAATTGCCCCAGGGCCTTGGTAAGCTCGGTCTTGCCCACGCCGGTAGGACCTAGGAATATAAAAGAGCCTATAGGCCTGTTGGGGTCGGAAATGCCCGCGCGAGATCGCCTTATTACATCTGCCACGCGCTTGATAGGCTCTTCTTGGCCGATCACGCGCTTCTTCAATTCTTCCTCCATCTTCTCGAGCTTCTCCCTCTCTTCTTCAAGCATTTTTGCAAGAGGAATTCCGGTCCAGCGGGCCACAACCTCGGCAATGTCTTCCGCGGTTATTTCTTCCTTGAGAATCCTTCTTGATTTCTGGAGCTTCTTCAAGCGGGCAAGTTTCAGTTCAAGCTCTTTTTTAAGGCTTGGAATTTTCCCGTATCTTATCTCTGCCGCCTGGGCCAAATCCGCGCGCATTTCAGCGTTTTCAGCTTCTAAGCGCAGAGCATCCAGCTCTTTCTTAATAGCCCTGATCTCGCTCACGGTATTTTTTTCGTTCTGCCATTTCAGCTCGAGCTCTTTGGTCTTCTCGTGGAGATTGCCTATTTCGTTATCGATCTCCTTCACTCGGTTCTTGAACTCTCTTTCTTTAACTTTGTCGCCACGGGGCATAGACACTTCTTTTTTTAGGGCCTCTTTTTCTATCTCAAGTTTCATGATCTTTGCATGCGCGTCTTCTAGCGCCTGGGGCTTGTTCTCAAGCATTATTTTTAACGAAGAAGAAGCCTCATCGATCAGGTCCACCGCTTTGTCCGGCAAGAACCTATTGGTAATATATCTAGCGGAAAGATTTACTGCAGAAACTATGGCGTCGTCCGTAATGCGCACTCCATGAAAAAGCTCGTAGCGCTCTTTGAGCCCGCGCAAGATGGTAATCGCATCCTCTACGGAAGGCTCGTCTATGTAAACCGGCTGAAAACGGCGTGCGAGCGCGGGATCTTTTTCTATATGCTTCTGATATTCCTTTAGCGTGGTTGCGCCTATTGCCCGGAGTTCTCCGCGAGAAAGCGCAGGCTTTAGCATATTTGAAGCATCCAGTGTGCCTTCTGCGCCTCCGGCGCCGACTATGGTATGTATCTCGTCAATGAAAAGAATTATTTTAGAATCTGCGCGCTCGATTTCTTTCATAATGCCTTTTAATCTTTCTTCAAATTCTCCGCGGTATTTAGTGCCGGCGATGAGAGAGCCCAGATCGAGCGACACCAGCTCTTTGTCTTTGAGCGACTCAGGCACATTGCCTTTAGCTATGCGGGAAGCAAGGCCTTCTACCACGGCGGTCTTGCCTGTGCCTGCCTCGCCGATTAGGATAGGATTGTTCTTGGTGCGCCTCGAAAGTATCTGCATGATGCGGATTATTTCATTCTCCCGGCCGATAACCGGGTCGAGCTTGTCTTCTTTGGCAAGCTTGGTGAGGTTTCTAGTGTATTTGAGAAGCAATTTGAACTTTTTTGGCTCAGATACATCAGTGATGTTTTGGTTGCGAAGCTCCTCGATAATCTTTAAAACTTGATCCTTGTTTATCCTAAACCTTCCGAGTATTTCGCGGGCTTCGCTTGGAACTTCCAGAATGGCGATAAAAAGATGCTCGGTCGATACGAAATCGTCTTTCATATTTTCCGAAAGCTTTGCAGACTGCTCAATCACCTGCGCCAAGTCAGGATTTAAATAAATCTGGTAGGAAGGAGAAAGAGTGCTGTTTGTCTCTGGAGCCTCAATAGCTTCGAGGACTGAATCAGTGAGAAGCATAGTGTCAATCTCGAGCTTATCCAAAATAGAATTGACCATGCTTTCTTCCTGTAGAAGCAGGGCCGAAAGCAGGTGCGTGGAAGACACATGGTTTACCCCGCGCTCTATTGCGAGCTCGTGAGCCCTCTTGATTGCGTCTTTTGCTTTAGTTGTAAATTTGTTTAGTGGCGGCATATGTTTTTAATGATTGTTCTATACATTATAGATGAAAAATCGGGAATTATCAATTTTCCTCAGCTTAAAGTCATGGATAAAGGGGCTGTTAAGGCTTCGGTAGAGGTGCTGGCTTTAAGGCCTCAAGAATTGCCGCCGATGGGGCAAAAGAACTTGTTTCTCCGTACAAAGCAATGCCCAGCACCTGGCCGTCTAGATTTAGCAGCATGCCTCCGGCACCCGCCCTAGACACAGAAAACTTCAAATCTTTATTGCCTTCAAACACAAAAGAAGATATTCCGCTTCCGAGCAATATGATCTTCTGCCCTACTTTCATTTTCCCGATGTCGCCAAAAAATGGCACAGTGTAAGCGATTTTGCTTTTTTCATCAAGAGGCGCTCCGATCTTTAACACAGAGAAGCCGGCCTTGTCGGTGGAAACAAATTCAAGCTTGAACTTTCCAGAATCATTCTTTGCATAATAAATTCCGCCCGCCGGAGCAAGGTTTGCGTCAGCAACAATAAGCCCTTCCTTGCCAACTACAAATCCTTTGCCGGCAGAAACTTCTATTTTCTTGCCAAGCTCATCCAGAACTTCTTCGGTTATGGAAAATAGAGCGGACTGATTCTTTTCAATTGCATCTACCACCAAATCTTCTTCTTTGACCACTACCGTTTGGGTCACAGTCTTGCCCTCAACCTGCTGAATTTTTTCCACTGTCTGCTGAATCACGCGGTTTATTGGCACGGTAACGGAAGCCGGCGCCTGCTGCATCAGGCTCACAGTCATAATGCTCGTCGCGATTGAAGAAACAAAAGAAAGAAGGAGGGTGAGCATCACCAGCTGGGTTTTATTGAGATCCTTTATATCCATGCGCTAAGTATACCCCCACACCTATTTGATTTCAAGAAGAAATAGGTGTGGGGGTATACCACTTTTTGAGCTTGGTCAAAATTTCAAAAAAAGCCTTTAGCGCGTAGTCAATATCTTTCTTTTCCGTGCTTCGCCCGAAAGAAAAGCGGATAGAGCCGTCGGTATCTTTTATTTTTGGGTTGATAGCTTTTATCACATAAGAGGCTTTGCCATCTTCGGCCTTGCAGGCACTTTTGGCGGATGCGCTCACTCCGCGAGCAGAAAGCTCGATCACCAGAAGATCGCTCGGGATATTTTCTACTGTGATGTTTACATTGTTCGGCAACCTATTTTTTACATCACCGTTTATCGATATTCCAATATTCTTGAGAATATGAGAATATTGCAATTTGTGCAAAAAATAATCCCGCAGTACCGCCAGTCTTTTTACTTCTTTATCTTTTATTTTCCTTGCCGATAAAAATGCTTCGCTAAATTTTATTATTGCCGGAATGTTTTCTGTCCCCGGACGAAAGCCCATCTCTTGGTCTCCTCCGCCCCAGATCGCTTCAAGCGGTATAGACTTTCTTTTGTAAAGAACTCCTACTCGCCCAGCGCCTTCTATTTTTGAGCCAGACAAAGAAAGCATGTCCACTCCCAGCTTTTCGACATTCAAATCTAAATAATTTCCAGCCTGAACTGCGTCTGTATGAAACACTGGAAAATAAGAAAAATGTGTTTTTTTGTAATGCCTAATTTCTTTTGCAATCTCGCGGATGGGCTGTATCGTGCCCATCTCATTGTTCGCATACATCACAGATACGAGCACGGTATTTTTCTTGATCGCTTTTTTTATTTTCTTCGGATCCACAATTCCATTCGGCTCCACCGGCACTATTGAAATTTCTGCAAGCTTTCTTCGCTCAAGCATTTTAAAAGTTTCCAAAACCGAAGGATGCTCTATGTTAGTAGTTATGATGTGGAGCGAAGTTTGCTCAAATTTTTTATCCGTGTGGGCCCCGCCTCGTACTCGAGGAAGGGAGGAGCGGGAAAAAATTTGAGCAAACAAAGCTCCTTGTATTGCCAAATTATTACTCTCTGTTCCCCCGCTCGTAAATATAACCTCTTCTTTTCGTACGCTCAAAACACCAGCAACGCTGCTTCGCGCCTTTTCAAGATTTGCTCTGGCCAAAAGACCCTCTTCGTGGATCGAGCTCGCGTTCGGAAATACCCCAGAAGCATAATCTAGATATATTTTTTTAGGTTTTTTGCCAGAAAGGTTGGTTGATTTGGCCACGAAAATAGTATATATTGAAAGCCTATGAATACAAAGCTTGAGCTTGTTTTTTTGGGCTTGGCGGCACTTTCCGCGCTCATATATGGAGTATGGATGATAAACACCGAAAAGCGCATGAAAAGATTTTTTCTAGGCAAAAAAGGCAAGGACTTGGAAGATACCTTAGAAGCTCTTATTGGCGAGATCGAGGTATTGAAAAAATCAAAAGAGCGGACAGAGAAAGAACTTACAGCGATTAACGCCAAACTGCGAAAAAGCATCCGAGGACTAGAAACTATCCGCTTCAACCCCTTCCCAGACCAAGGGAGCAATCAGAGCTTTGCTATCGGAATGCTGGATGAAGAAGGCGATGGAGTAGTCCTCTCGAGCTTGTATTCCAGAGACAGGATGAGCGTGTTCGCCAAGCCGGTAAAAGGAAACAAATCCGAGTACGAACTCACAAAGGAAGAGAAAGAAGCTTTGAAAAAAGCAGAGGTTATATAAATTTTTGAAGATGGAAGAAAAAAACAAACAAATAAATAGTTTAGTGCGCCCTCCTGTGGTTGTAGTGATGGGGCATATTGACCATGGCAAGTCTACCCTTCTCGACTATATAAGAAAAACAAATATAGTGGAAGGCGAAGCTGGCGGAATCACGCAGAGGATTTCTGCATACGAGGTAATCCACAAAGACAACAGTGGCCGCGACCAGAAAATTACTTTTCTTGATACCCCGGGCCACGAAGCATTCTCAAAAATGCGGGAGCGCGGAGCAAAAGTGGCAGACATTGCTATCCTGGTGGTCTCTGCCGAGGACGGAGTAAAACCGCAGACTATCGAAGCGTATAAAACTATCATTGATACCAAGCTTCCATATGTAGTGGCAATAAATAAGATAGACAAGCCTGGAGCAAACATTGAAAAGACGAAAATGGAATTAGCGGAGAAAGAAATTTATCTTGAAGGCTATGGAGGCAAAGTGCCGTTTACCGCAATTTCCGCAAAAGCCGGCACCGGCGTGGATGACCTGTTGTCTCTCATTTTAATTCTAGCTGAAGTCGAGAATTTTACTGGGGATGAAAGCGCTCCGGCGAGCGGATTCGTAATCGAGGCCCATTTAGACCAGAAGCGCGGAATTGAAGCAACTTTGATCATCAAAAATGGAACGATAAAAAAAGGCATGACTGCCGTGGCCGAAGACAGCTTGTGTGCGACCAGGATAATGGAAAATTTCCTAGGCAAGATGACTTCAGAAGAATCATTTTCAGCTCCTATCAGCCTAGTCGGCTGGAGCAAGCTTCCGCAAATCGGCGCAGAATGGAGAACTTTCGAAAAGAAATCCGAAGCCGAGGAATACGCGAAGGCCTGGCAAAACTCCGGCAAGAAAGATCGCGGGGCTTCTTTAGGCGAAGAGTCCACCAAGAAAGCTATCCCGATAATTTTAAAGGCTGATGTTTCCGGGTCTCTTGAAGCTATAGAGAAAGAAATAAATAAACTAGGGAGCGATAGCGCTGAATTCAAGATAATCGTGCGCGGAGCGGGCCCAATCTCCGAAGGAGATATAAAAAGCGCCGGAGCGGATGCCATAATCATCGGCTTCAATGTAAAGGCAGATAGGAATGCGTCTGACTTAGCACTGACTCGAGGCATGACACTCACCTACTTTGACATCATTTATAAAATGACCGAATGGCTCACAGAAGAGATGGAGAAAAGAAGACCAAGAATGGAGACTATGGAAACCACGGGCAAGGCAAAGATTCTAAAATGCTTCACTCGCACAAAAGAACGGCAGGTAGTGGGCGGAAAAGTTTTCGAAGGCGTTATCACTATGGAGGGGCCGGTGAGAATAATGCGCCGGGACTTTGAGATAGGCCGTGGCAAGATTGTAAACCTAGAAAAAATGAAAGTAAAGGTAAGCTCCGTAGAAGACGGCTCAGAATTCGGCATGATGATCGAGTCCAAGATAGAAATTGCTCCTGGCGACATAATTGAATCCTTCAAGACTGTGCAAAAATAGAACTATGAGCGACAGGACAGAAAAAGTTGCGAATCTGATAAAAGAAAAAGCTGCCTTTTTCCTGACTCGCGAATCAAGTGGGTCTTCGCTTCTTACTATTACCCGCGCTACAGTTTCTCCGGACTTAAAAAAAGCGACAGTATTCATTACAGTGCTGCCGGAAAGCAAAGAAGATGCGGCGCTCTTTTTTGTAAAGCGGAAACTCGGAGAACTAAGAGAAGCGCTCAAAAACGAGCTTGCAATGAAAAGGGTGCCGTTTCTCGAAGCAGAAATCGACCGCGGAGAAAAGAACCGCCAGAAAATTGACGAACTGCTCCGCTCAAAGTAGGATGAATATTACGGCCTGGTAGCCAAGATAGCAAGGCAAGAGTCTGCAAAACTCTCATGCGTGGGTGCAAATCCCACCCAGGCCTCAAAAAAAAGTAAATTGATAATTTTTGATTTTTGATTTAGAATGAAAATCTGCCCGAGTGGCGTAATTGGTAGCCGCAACAGACTTAAAATTTGTTGGTCGCAAGACCGTGTGGGTTCGACCCCCACCTCGGGCA
>CAYGDR010000014.1:0-13564 GCA_964348775.1 uncultured Candidatus Saccharibacteria bacterium
CTTTTAACCTTATAACTTATTTAGTCCATCAATCTCTGAACCTATCAATTTCGGCCTGATAAATCGCTGCTTTTTCGGGGTTTAATGTTTTAGCATATTGCCAAAGCGAGATGGCTTCATTTATTTCTTCGTTTGCTTCTGCAATATTAGCAAAATGAGTAACAAGATTTATTTTTGTCCTAGCGTCGACTTTTTTCAGGCCATCGTCGTAAATCGCCTTTAGCTCGGCGAAAGTCGCGTCTGTGCGCTCATCGAGCAAAGTGAGCTTCCATTTCCAATATTCATTGTTTCTGGAATTAAGAGCCAGAGCATTATTGACCGCTTCTTCAGCTTTTACCCAGTTTTCCTGCGCACTGTATACATTGAGCATGCCGGCGTAGGCCACATCTGCCTTTTTATATCTCAGAGCCTCTTCGTAGTATTTAAGCGCTAGAGCATAGTTGCCCTTAGAAAATTCTTTGTGGCCATTTGAAAGCGCGAGATTGAATTTTGCCAATAGCTCCGCCTGCGCCTGCGCCGCTTCATCTGTATTCTCTATTTTTCCGTCCCCTGCTTGCTCTCTCTCGCCTTCATCGGTACTCTCAGTATCCTCAATAATTACTTCATCCATTTCTTCCGAAACTTCCTCCAAGATAGCGGCCGGCTCGCTCCTATTGTAAAAATACACGCCTCCCGCTATGAGCGCTAGAACGGCAATACCGATAAGAAGATTTCTTTGTTCACTAGTCATAATCTGAATTTTATAGAAAAAAAATAAAAAATGCAAACAAAAAACCACCCCGAGGGGTGGTTTTTTGAGACTTAAGCTAACTTGCGTTAGTTGTTCTTAGTCATACCTGCAAGTGGCAAGTACTGCACTAAGTAGCCGTTCGTCCAGTCAGCTGAAGAGGTAGCGGTGGTTGTAGCATCGCTGTCATCTTCGTCAACTACTGTCTCAGTGTGAGGCAGAGCGGACACATCAGACCAGATTACATTAGCACCTGTAGTTACAGTTGCACCTGCGGTACCGTCCACATTGGCATCCGTAGCTCCATCATAGAGGCCTACTGTTACTTGAACAGCAGTCGAATCTAGGTCAAACAGGTATGTGTAACCTGCTGTATGGATTGAGGAATCGCTAGCCATGTTGACATTGACAGAGTCATCTTCAGCACCAACTGTGTAACCTGTTGGAGTTGCCTTTAGAGTGAATTCTGTCGCTGAAGAGATTTGCTCTTCAGTAGACCAGGTCACAATAGCCGTAGTAGTACCCTCAGCAAGAGTGTTTGTGCTCTCGATGGTTGCACCTGCGGTGTTGTGAATGTCTACATCAGCGGTAATGTCAGTTGATCCGCGATAAAGCTTGAACGAGCCCCATGTCTGGGTCTGATCAGTGCTATTATCCTGTGTTACCACAGTGAATTTCAACTGCTTAAGTGCTACTGCTCCTCCCTGCGGAGTGACAACGAACTTGTATATGTCGTTCTCAATCGCGTTGGTTAGAGTAGAAGATACTATACCCTGAGTGAAGAATGGAACAGCTGCATGTACATACTGAGCAGCGGCAGCCGGGTTAGCGGTAGCCTCCCTAGACTGGCCAGCATCAGCAGCAGAAGCATCAGACACGCCAGTTGAAGTGTTTACAGAAGTGAACACAGTCATAGTGGTGAGCAGAGATGCCTGCGTAGTACCAGCTCCTAGGCCAACCGTACCAAGCTGAAGCTTGACGGTAAGGACCTTGGAAGAGTTGGAAGGAACATTCCATGTCAAACCTGCGAAGTTAACTGTCGCAGCTCCAGGAAGAGTTGCAATCAAGGTTGACCCATCGTAAAGCATTACCTGCTGTACGGATGTCGCGCCTGCGGCAGGGATAGTAAGTTCAACATCAGTTACATTGAAGCCTGCAGTTACTGCAGAGAACTTGAACGCGCCTGAAGTTACAACCTGATTATCCTGAACTATAGCCAAGTCTGGAGATGAAGCATCTACAGAAGCTTGGACATAAGCTGTACCAAAGGCGATGGTCTGACCGTCTGTATCTGCAGAAGTTGCAGTCACAGATGTACCGCCGACTAGTGAAGTACCAGTTACAGTAAGGTCAGTCTTGAACGAGTCAAGTGCATCAATTGCAGAATCAAGACTATCGTCAGACATATTGGCAAACAACTCAATAGATACATTCTGGTTCTTAACCAAAGTGTAATTGATTGAGAAGTTGTTGTCTGTCGCAGAAACTGTAGCAATAGGAGAAGGCTGAGCAATTACTGCTCCGCTTGAATTCTTCACTACTACATACATGTTTGTAAGGTCGCCCTCATCAAACTCTGTAGAGACAACTTCGTCAACATCGAATGACAATGTGGTCAAGAGAACATCTTCTACTGAAGAGCCAGCTAGGTTCCAGGAACCAACCTTGTAGTTAGTCACAGGAAGAGTAGTGGTCTGGTTAGCATAAGTGTTGTTCTTGCTCAAAGTTATCGCAGTTGAAGCAATAGTCAAAGTATTAGCTGAGACTGCTGAAGCTGGAGAATTGAAGTACCCAAGAGAATCAACTCTTAGAGCATTTGAAGATCCAGTTGCAATCACGCCAACAACAGTATCAGTACCAGCTGTGATGCTGTCTGTACCGTCGTTGTCGTAGATATCAGCCCTTAGCTCTATCAACACTGGAGTACCTGGCATAACTGTGTAGTTCACAGTATATGAAGTGTAAGGAGTACCTTGTGAATCTTCATTCAAGGTAGCTGTGGAGCCATACTGAACGCCGTTGATCAAGAGTCTTCCGTTTCGGAGAGATCCGATAGCAGCATCAGATGATGTGTAAGTTGCCCTGAGTGTTTCCACCTTGATAGGCTCGCCGAAGGCAGTGAGTTTAAACACGCCCAAGGTTACGTCAGTACCATTGTTTACAACATTGGTTGAAGGTGAAGAAACATCCTTCTCTACAGTAAGAGTACCTCCGGAAGCGCCAGAAACGGTGCTTGCCGCAGAAGCAGTCCAAGGAGTAGAAGTAGGAGATACATTCACGCCGAAGCTGGAGTCGACAAAGTCAACATCAGCCGCGTTTCGAACAGAAAGCTGTACTGTCCTTGAAGCGCCGGATACTAGATCAGCATCTACGCGCAAGGTTCGAGAGCCAGCTACAAGTGATACAGGGGCAGCGCTCATGTCAAAGGTTACATAACCAGTGACAGGGTCGATTCCTGTAGAGCTAGCAACTTGTACTCCATTAACATACAGCTTGAAGTTCTGCATTGAAGAAGCAAGAGCAGAGCCTACCTGGCGAAGAGCAAATCTCTTCATCCATACATCTCGGTTGGAGATAGTAAGGGTTGACTGCCACAAGGTTACATTCGCACCAGGGTTCAAAGTCGCTCCAGAAGGAGTAACTGTGCCCGCTGATACGGTCGCCAAAGTTGCAGAAGCTATTGTGTGGATGTTTCCAGAAAGATTTGCAGAAACAGTTCCGGAAGCAGTAGTGAATGATGCAAGCATCACGCCCACTGTCTGGCCGGAGGTTGAAGCGGCAATGTCAGACTTCACAGCAATGGTCTTTGAACCATTAACTGAGAAGAGACCTGACGGAGCGCTAAAGGTGACTTCACCATTGTTTGCTACTGAAGCAGCATCAGTCAAACGATTCGCCCCATCGAAGAGGTAAACATTTGAAAGCGTAGCGTCAGCAGAAACTCCGGTTCTCTTTAGCTTTACCATAGTGACTGTGCCATTACCCATAAAGGTAAAGTGCGCAAGATCAGCTGTGGCCTGGCCAGCAACCAAAGTGGAAGCAGCAGGATTGTTTGAAGCTAGAGAAACTGTTACAGGGCCTGTCTGAGGAGTTGAAGCTCCAGAGCAAGGCTGGCCGGTAGTAGTGCTGAATCCAGAAGATGTCAGACATCCTGCTGGTAGACCAGTGCTAGGTCCGGCAACGCAAGGCTGGCCGGTTAGAGGGCTAAATCCTGAAGCTGATGTACAGCCTGCTGGGAAGTTCCCTGAATTAGCGCCCATCCATGCAGCTCGTGACTTAGCGCCAAAGATTCCGTCGGCCACCAAGCCTTTTGAGGCCTGCCACGCCACGACAGCAGCTTTGGTCTTAGGACCAAATACTCCGTCCGCAGTCAATCCGAGGGCCATCTGGAGGCACTTAACTTGTGCTCCCGTTGAACCCACTCTCAATGTAGAGGTGATGGTGCAAGATTGTGCCTCAGCTTCGGTAGCTCCAGAAAGAGCAACGACGCCTGCGAGCATAACTATCGCAACCATTGCTCCAAGAAAGAGTTTTGATTTGAATAAATTACTCATAAATTATTTTTAACTTTATTACGCCATTAATTAGTTTCGACAAAACTAAAAGCGTATTTTCCCATCACTAACATCCTGCTATTAATTTCTAATAAATAATAATGAAGCAGTCCGAATAGTGAACAGAGATAAACAAAACATTGATAAAACAAAACGATTTTTCCTACGAAAATTTTCGTAAGATCCCGTATTTATTTTTCAATGATCTTTCCTTGTCTTCACTCGATCTCATTTAAGATTTTTTCGACGAAATCGCAAACGAAACTTTGAGCGAAAACAAATTCAAATGTGAATGGCGTAATGCGCACAAAAATGCGCTTCCCGCAAACACACCACCATTATAATATATGGCTCAAAACTTGAGCAATGTATTATGTGGATAACTGCCTATTTGAGCCAATAAAATTGGCCTTTTAGCTGGCAATCCACTGTATATATAATCTCATATTAGAGAATAAAAAGCAAGCTAGGGCAGGCGCTAGGGCCTAGGCTCTAGGCTTTAGCTAAATTCAAGGTTAAAAGCTAGTGCCTAGCGCCTAAAGCCTAAGGCCTATTTTAGGCTAGAAAGTACCTGCTCCACCTTTTCTCCCCTGTTTTCTTTAGGACACCTTTTTGGAGCATGCCTGCTAGCTCTCTCTGGAGAGTCTTTTCACTGCAATTTGCAAGCATGCCCGCAGCCTTGGCTTTTATGTCCGTTATGGTAGCGCCGGCAGGATTAAGCTTTATTATTTTTATTATTTCTTCTCGCCTCTGTCCTTTAAGAGCTCCGTGGTCGACGGATGTCTTAGCAAATGTCCTATATGCTTTATCGGACATATTTGGCCGAGAATTCTGGCCAGGTATTCTGATGTCCTTTATAGCCTTGAGAAGAGTGCTCCCCTTCTGAACTCCAATCCTGGCGGACGAAACATTTTTCCTCTCTTCATTTGTTTGAGCCAAAAGCAAGGTGCTCGGCAAAGAAAACCGTTCGTCAAAAAGCTCTGACAAAGCAACCTCAGAATTGATCCTGGAACCAATCTCTAAAGACTCACCAATGGCGTTTTTAAGCTCAAAAAATTCCTTCCGTAAAATATTTAAATTCATTTCTGAGATCATATTTACTGCTCCGGCTATGTCCAAAAAGGACATCATTTCGAGTATTTTCGGCAGAGCATTTAGGGGAACTGAATGCATGTCCGACAGGATTCCAGTTCCTATTGTCCTTAATTTTAAGCGAATCGGCTCCTCTTTGTCTAGGATGTCCGTTACCATATAAAGCGCTGTTATAAGCTTATTTGTCTTGCTGTAAGAGACGGGGTTTGTGCCATTGTCCTTTAGGGTGATACCCAAACCATTAGTGTCTTTTAGGTTATTTTTGCTGTCCTTTATCGAGTTATCGTTTTGCCCAAACATGCTGTCCATTATATATAGGACAAAGGAAAAAGCAATATGATTACTTCCACCGGAACAGTCCCTAAAAAGCAATCTGTCTGGCCAAGCTTGCCCAGCGAACTGCTCGTCAATCAAGAAAATAATAGTCGGCAAATTCTAAATCGCCTCCTTTATTTTCTAATTTCCTGCGCAAGACTTTTTAAAGACTTTCCGGCTCCAGTTTCTATTGCTTTTTTGAAAGATAAATATGCTAAAATATTTGCATGGCGAAAAATGGAAAGAAGAATGGCGGTAAGGGTGGAGGTGAACCATTTCTAAAGACAGAAACAAAACACGGCATTTGGGCGGTTGTTTTTTTTGTTTTAGGATTGTTTTTTTTAATGTCCGGTTTTGATATGGCCGGAGTAGCTGGAACATTTTTTTATGACAAGCTTTATTATCTCCTTGGCCTAGGCTATATACTCTTGCCGGCACTATTTTTCATGCTTGGATCCTCGTTTCTCAAATCTGAAACTCCCAATATCGGCTGGGCGCGCACAATTTCTTCTGTGCTGTTCCTGCTGTCATCGCTCGGCTTGGTAGACATTGCCTCGGGCGCTCATTCAGGAGGAATATTGGGCGAAGTGCTGGGCGTGCCGTTCGTGTCTTTGTTTGATGTATATGCAAGCATCGCATTTCTTGGAGCTCTCTTAATAATTTCAATACTGGTGATGTTTGATGCAAAGCTGGAAATCGGTTTGATTTGGAAGAGAATTCTTGGAATATTTAGAAAAGAGAAACATAAGGAAGAGGAAATTAGAGAGGACGATATTTCCCCTCCCCTCCTCGAGGAGGAGGGGGCAGGGGGTGGTAATTCTAGCAAAGTACCACCTCGCCAAAAAAAATATTTTTTTGGCACTCCTCCTAAAGAAGGAGGAGAGGATAAGGAAGAAGAATTTGAGCCGAAAAAACAGAAAGCTCGCACCCATGTGGACACAAACTATGTCCCCCCTCCGCTCGAGCTCCTCGAAGAAGACAAAGGCAAGCCAAACACTGGCGATGTGAAGGCAAACGCAAACATCATCAAGCGCACTTTGGCAAACTTTGGCATTGAAGTAGAGATGGATGAGATCACTGTGGGCCCTACGGTCACTCGCTATGCATTGAAACCCGCTGAAGGAGTGAAACTCTCTCGTATTGTGGGCCTTCAAAACGACTTGGCTCTTGCGCTTGCTGCACATCCTATCCGCATCGAAGCCCCTATCCCAGGTAAATCTCTAGTAGGCATAGAAATCCCGAACAGGTCCAAATCGGTAGTGGGCCTCGCTACCCTGCTCCGAGACGAGAAGTTCCAAAACGGATCAAAGGCGCTCCTTACCGCTCTTGGCCGAGGCATATCCGGCAAAGCTGTCTTTGGCAACCTTGCAAAAATGCCCCATATCTTAGTGGCAGGAACTACCGGCTCTGGCAAGTCGGTCACTATTCACTCCATGATCACTTCTCTTCTCTATAGAAACGGCCCGGATGATCTAAAATTCATAATGGTTGATCCAAAAAGAGTCGAACTCACCCTCTACAAAAACATCCCCCACCTCTTAACACCGGTCATAACAGATGCGAAAAAGGCAATTTTGGCTTTGAAATGGGCAGCAAAAGAAATGAATAGGCGTTATGACATCTTAGAGGCTGAATCTGTGCGCGATATTGAGTCTTATCATGGCAATGTGCTGGGCCAAAAGAATAATGCGAAGAAAAAGACTGAATTGAATGATGCGGGCGAAGAAGTGGAGGTAGCGGATGACCGCTTGCCATACATAGTCATCATCATAGACGAGCTTGCGGATATCATGAGCTCTTACCCTCGAGAGCTCGAGGCGGCAATTGTCCGCTTGGCACAGATGTCTCGCGCAGTGGGCATACACTTGATCCTATCTACCCAAAGGCCGGAAGTAAATGTGATCACCGGCCTCATCAAGGCAAATATCCCTGCCCGGGTGGCGCTCAAAGTTTCTTCTCAGGTAGACTCAAGAACTATTTTGGATACCGGAGGAGCAGAAAAGCTGCTCGGCGCCGGAGACATGCTTTATTCCTCCGGAGAATCTCAGCCAGAGAGGCTTCAGAGCGCATTCATATCAGAGGCTGAAGTAAAAAAAGTGGTAAAATATTTGAGCGATGCTTACAAAGATGAAATCACCGAAGAGATCAGCCTATCTTCTGGATCCATTTCTGCCGACAAGAGTATTTTTGAAAGCACTCTCGAAGACGAGGATAGCGCAGACGACGATGAAATGTATGAAGAAGCGCGCATTGCGGTGATAGAGGCCGGCAAAGCATCTACATCATACCTCCAAAGAAAATTAAAATTAGGCTACGCTAGGGCGGCGCGGCTCATGGACAAGCTTGAAGAGCGAGGAGTGATCGGCCCCGGCGAGGGCGCCAAGCCGAGAGAGGTACTTGAGAAAATTGAAAGGACGGAAACGGGTGAGAATGTGATCTAATATGACAAGCGATGCCAAAAAACTCTTAAAAATCGCTTCCCTGTCGGTCTTATTCGTATTTATTTTAGTTTATGCCTTCTTTAACGCCAGGAACCTTATATTTGGAGTGAAACTTCACGATGTAGAACTGTTGCCGGGCATAAATAAAGAAGCAAACATCATAAAAATCACTGGAAATGCCAAAAATGCCAGGATTTTAACCTTAAACGGCAGGGAGATATCCATAGACCAGGAAGGAAATTTTGAGGAGACATTTGTGCTCCTGCCGGGTTATAATGTCATAAGCTTGAAAGCCGAGGATAAATTCGGCCTTAAGGACGAGAAAAATTATCAATTAATAGGGACAGACAAAAACTAATGTTAAAGAAAAAAGAAAAGAAAGAAGGTAAGACGATTGGAGGAGAACTGGAAAATACCATTAAAGCTCTTCAGACAAAATTCGGAGAAGGCTCCATAATGATGCTCGGCGACAAACCAAGAGTGGACATTGACGTCATCCCTACCGGCTCTTTGGGCCTAGATATGGCGCTTGGAGTAGGAGGTGTACCTCGCGGAAGAATTATAGAAATTTTTGGCCCAGAATCTTCCGGAAAGACTACTCTCGCCCTCCACATTGTATCCGAAGCGCAGAAAAAGGGCGGCATCTGCGCCTACATAGACGCAGAGCACGCTATGGATCCCCTTTACGCAAAAAATCTCGGAGTAAAAACTGACGAGCTTCTAATTTCCCAGCCGGACACTGGCGAACAAGGACTGGAAATCTGCGAATCATTGGTGCGCTCCGGAAAAGTTGATGTTATAGTGATAGACTCAGTGGCCGCGCTCACTCCAAAAGACGAAATCGAGGGCGACATGGGCCAGGCTCATGTGGGCAGACAGGCACGCCTGATGTCTCATGCCCTTCGCAAGCTCACCGCCATCGTTGCTAAATCAAAAACAGTCGTGATCTTCATCAACCAAATCCGCATGCAAATCGGCGTGATGTTTGGAAACCCGGAAACTACTCCGGGAGGCAAGGCTCTAAAGTTTTATACCTCAGTCAGATTTGATATCAGGAGAATCGCCCAGATAAAAAAGGGAGAAGAAGTGGTGGGCGGAAGAACTCGTGTAAAAATTGTGAAAAATAAAGTGGCCGCCCCATTCAAGCAGACAGAGTTCGACATAATTTACGGCGAAGGCATCTCTCGTGAAGGCGAGATGATGGCTCTAGGAGAGAAGCTAGGCATAGTTGAAAAGTCCGGCGCCTCGTATTCATATAAAGGCAAAGAAGGAAAAGTATCCATGGGCCGAGGCTATGATGCCACCCGAACCTGGCTCAAAGAAAATCCTAAAGTTTTAAAAGAGATAGAAAAAGAAATCCGCGCCCGCTTCAACGAAATCCAAGCTCCGTCTACGGGAGAATAAATATAATTAATAGTTTATTGACAGCAAATTTAAAATTGCTAGTATCTGCCTATGTCTCAATTAGAATACAGTGAAATTCGCGAGAAAAAAATAATTATACATGATGATGAACCCTGCGAAGTAGTGGAGAGCCATGTGGCCCGAACCCAGCAGAGAAAACCCCAAAATCAGGTAAAGCTAAAGAGCCTGATCTCCGGTAAGACCATCGCCGCTACTTTTCATGTCTCTGACATGGCGGACGAGGCTGATGTAGAGAAGAAAGAAGTAAAATTCCTTTATCACAACCGCGGAGAGTATTGGTTTTGCCCCCCAAACGAGCCCAGCAACCGCTTCAAGCTTGATGAAAATTTGATGGGGAGCGCCGTAAAGTTCTTAAAAGAAAACGGCCTAGTGACCGCCTTGGTGTGGACCAATGAAGACGACGAGGAAAAAATAATCAAGATAACTCTGCCTATAAAAATGGCACTCAAGGTAAAAGACGCTCCTCCGGCTGTCAAAGGCGACACTGCCAAAGGCGGAAATAAGAATGTGCTCCTAGAAAACGGCGCCACAATCTCCGTGCCGATGTTTATAAAAGAAGGAGACACCATAAGCATAAACACCGAAACCGGTGAATATGTGGAAAGGGTCTAAGGCTCGTCGAGAAAGAGCCCAGCTCCTACTTAGCTACGAAAGGAAGCAGGCCCATGAAGCGGGCGTGCTTTACTGCATTTGCAAGGGCGCGCTGGTTCTTTGAGGTGACGCCAGTACGCTTGTGGCTCATGATCTTCCCGCTGCTGTTCAGGAACTTTTTTAGGATCTCCACATCCTTGTAATCTATATATTTTATATTGTTGGCAGAAAAATAATCTTGTCGCATAATTTTTTAATTAAAAAGGTATGTCTTCCGGGCTAATATCTTCTTCTGGATATTCTATCTGGTCATTATCTGCTGTGGCTTGATTGCCGGTATCCTGATCTTGGGATTTCGTGTAGCCAGTTCCTCCCCCTCCGCTGCCTTTCGGTCCAAATTGGGTTCGCTCTGCCACTATCTCTGTCCTATACTTCTTTTCTCCAGTGTTCTTGTCATCCCAGCTTCTGGTCTGTATTCGCCCTTCCACTAGCATCGAACTACCTTTCTTCATATATTGGGCCACATTTTCCGCCTGCCTGCCGAAAACTACTATATTGTGATAATCAGCAGATTCCTGCCTAGCGCCATTTTTGTCTTTCCAGACTCGGTTAGTAGCCAAAGAAAAAGTGCAGACTTTGATGCCGGAAGGCAGAGACTTTATCTCCGGATCGCGAGTGAGGTTGCCTATTATTATTGCTTTATTCAGATACATTGTATTTACTTTATAACTTTACACTTTTAACTTTAAAACTACTATACCGCCACCATCGCGTCGATCTCTTTGTCGATCTCCTCTTTGTTAATAGGCACAGCTTCTACATTCTCGTCTTTCTTTACATTCTTTCGGTAAGCCGAATCCCTGCCCACATACCTCTTTGAGGCCAAAGTATTTTCCTTCACTGTCTTCAATATAAGAAAACGGATGACACTCACATCTAAATCAAGCTTTTTCTTGAGTTCAAGGACTTTTTCCGGGTCCATGAAAAATTTTACCCAGCCGAAGTACCCGCTGTCGAATTTGCTAGGCACATTTGAGATAACTTTTACCATAGGATATGCAAGAGGTATAAGCTTTGGCATATCATCAGATATAAAAGAACCGCCGAATGACGCCATCATATCTTTTATGGCAGTGTATAAGGCTGGCACCTCTTCCGAAGAAAGAGTAGGCACAAAAAGGTAGCCAAGCTCATAAACTCGCTTGTTTTCAGCGTTATTTTCATTCATATTTCCAGCTTCTGACATGGATTCCATACTATCAAAAAGCCGTTAAAAACGCAAACTTAAAGGCCGAAAATGCGCTTGGCGTTTGCGATAATTGCCTTTGCCACTTCCTCTTCGGGCAGATTTTTGACTTTGGCTATCTTCTTTACTACCTCTTTTACATATACAGGCTCATTCCTCTTGCCTCGATAAGGCACAGGGGTGACATAAGGCGAGTCTGTTTCGGACATGATCATCTCTAGTGGAGTCGCCTTTATAACTTCGTCATAATCGCTCGTAAATGTAATGACTCCGGTAAAAGACAGCGTAAAGCCGAAATCCGTGAAGGCTTTGGCCTCTTGTACATTGCCAGCAAAGAAGTGCACATCGCCTTTTACTTTTGCGTGGGCTTTTAAAATTTCTAAAGCATCTGCGTAGGCGTTGTAGAGGCCATGCTTGCCTAGGACAAGCTCGGCTTTTTCATTGTTCCTAATGTGAAGCATTAAAGGCTTGTTAAACTCGTTTGCGATCTCGATCTGCTCGATGAAAGCCTGCTTTTGTTTTAAAATTGAGTCTTCATCGCACCTATAGTAGTCTAGCCCGCACTCCCCTACGGCCACAACCTTTGGATCCTTGAGCAACTGCCGATATTTTTCTTTATCAAATTTTTCTCCGCGCGAGGTAAATTCTTTTCCGCCCTCGCCTAGCTCTTTTGTATCATGATACGAAGCTCCGGTATGTATAGGGTGAAGGCCGATGATAGCGTAAACTCCCTCTGGGTATTCACGAGCCATTTCCACGGCTTTCTCTGAGGTGTTTATCTGGGTGCCTACATTGATGACCCAGGTATCGTTTGATAGCGCGCGCTTTATGACCTCCGCCCTGTCCGCATCAAAAGCAGTAAAGTTTACATGGCTATGGATATCTATATATGTTGGTTCTTTCATATTTAAGACTTCATTTACACAGGGTTCCCCTGTGTATCTAATCTTTGCGCAAAAATAACGGCTTCTCTGGCTTTTTGGGAGAGAAAGAGATAATCTGGTTATTTTCCAATTTTACTCCTAATAGATTTAGTATCTTTTCAGAAGTTTCAGGTAAAAATGGTTTAGATAGTTGAGCACCCCAATATAAAGTATATAGCAAATTACCCAACATTAATTCAAGAGTTTCTGGGTCATATAAACCGGCTTGATAGGGTTTTAGTCTTGCAATATATTCATCCGAATCTTTAAAAAGACTCCATATATAATCCATCGCACCTTGCAAATTATTTTGATTCATTAAACTGTGGAAATTCTTTATAGTAGCTGGAATAAAACTTCTATGAAGCAAAAATTGGGCTTTGTCGCTTGTGCCAGTTTGTGCAGAATATAGTTTTATATCCTGACCTTGGAAAAAATTTACGGCCATAGCATTTATTCTAGAAACAAGATTTCCAATTCCATTAGCTAGCCCTGAATTATAGGCTTCCTTGAAACGTTCCATAGTTATATCTCCATCTTCGAATGTAGAAATTTCTCTTATCAAAAAATACCTAACTGCATCTTTACCAAACTCATTTATTAAATCATACGGATCAATAACATTGCCCAGTGATTTAGACATTTTTTTACCCTGAGAAGTTATGAGTCCGTGTACCAAAAGTTTTTTTGGTAGGGGCAATCCTGCAGATAATAGCATTGCGGGCCAGATGGCGGCGTGAAAACGCAGGATATCCTTGCCTATTACATGTATGTCAGCCGGCCAAAATTTTTCAAATTTTTTCTCATCAACAGCATACCCAATACCAGAAATATAACTAACTAATGCATCGCACCACACATAAATAACTTGCTCTTTATCAGTAGGAACTGGAATACCGTGTGGGACATTTTCTATCGGTCTAGAAAAACTAACATCTTCTAGGCCCCTATCAAGCAAGGCTAGAATCTCATTTCTCCTTGAAGCAGGAATTATTTCAAATTCTCCACTTCTAATTTTCTCTTTAATTTTTTCTGTATACTTTGAAAGTTTAAAAAAGTGATTTTTTTCGTCAATTTTTTCTGGAATTATAAAATGATATGGACACTTTCCATCTACTAAATCTTTTTCTGTATAAAATGCCTCGCAGCTAGGGCAATAAAGTCCTCTATACACACCTTCATATATATCTTCATTCTCTACTAATTTGTTCCAAATTTTTATCGCCGCAGGCCAGTGCTTATCTTTGTCT
>CAYGDR010000015.1:0-13313 GCA_964348775.1 uncultured Candidatus Saccharibacteria bacterium
TATTCAACCAGAAAAACTTTCAAAAAATTTAATACAAGGCGATATTGATTTGTTTGTGATTGTAGCTTATGGAAAAATAATTCCGGAAAATATTTTAAATATGCCAAAGCTGGGCTCGATAAATATCCATTACTCCTTGCTTCCTAAATGGAGAGGTGCATCTCCTGTCGAGTCTGCAATTTTAAATGGCGACACAGAAACCGGAGTAAGCATCCAAAAAATGAAATACGAAATGGATGCCGGCGATATCATCGCCATAGAGAAAACAAATATTGGTCCGGGCGAAACTGCGCCAGAACTTCGCAAGCGATTAATAAAGCTTGGCGGAGAGCTTTTGGTAAAGACTTTGCCAAAGCTCGGAGAGATTAAACCGACACAGCAAGACGAAAGTAAAGTAAGTATTGCGCACAAAATAAAAAAAGAAGACGGGCTTATCGATCTAAATGATGACGCAGTAAAAAACTACAACAAATTCCGCGCCTATGCCCACTGGCCGAGAACATATTTCTTTAATCCGCCAACTGGCGGAGGAAAGCGAATCATCGTCACGAAAGCTCACCTAGAAAACGGGAGGTTTGTAATCGACAAGGTTATACCTGAAAACGGAAAAGAGATTGATTATAAAGGATAGGCCAACATTTTAGCATCTATATACGATCGTATACATTTGCTAATTCTTATAATTCTTGAGGGTTCCCCTCAAGAATTTAATATACTTCCTGCTGGTAGCACTTTTCGCAGTAAATTATTTCTGGGCAGTCAGGTGAATAGCTAGTTTCAAATTCTATTTCGCATTTGCCTTTATGGTCGTGATTTTCTTTTTGGCACATGCAAGTCCTATGCCAGAGCTTATTCGGTCCTCTATTTTTAAATCTTGCTGTGTGTCTGCACTCCGGACATGTTCTGGGAATCGGTATCGCCATTCTTTTATAAAACGAAAGCTCGTCTGGAATAATGCGATAATTCTTATCGCATTCTGTGCAAACAAAGACCTCTTTATTTACATCAAAATGTTTAGGCAGATCATGTATAGAGTCAGGGAAATTTTTCCAATCTATAGTTTCTTTGCCGTAAGTTCCTCTTTCTGTGTCCTCCCACTTAAAGCCTTGTTTTAATGCTTCATCTTTCGTTAGAGGAAACTCATCAATAGCCGAAGATTCATTGTATCCGAATGGAGATAATGTGCTTGGGAAAAAATCTCCATATATTCCCTCCTCCTTCATTTTTTCGGTAATTTCCGACCGCAATTTCAAATACTCATCTTTAGAATATTGCTTGTTCAAAATGCAATATGAGCCCTTTGTCATGCTCACGCACCCAAAACAATTATTAGAATTTGGGCAATTCAGGCAATAATCCATAAACTGAGAACCCCAGCAGAAAGAGCCGCAAATAACGTTTGAAGCCTGCAAGCCGGTATTCATGCTGTTATAAATTAATTCTGCCCCGCGCCCCGAGGTGCTACAATCCATGCAGTCTTTTGCCCCGCGCCATGCATGCACGCAATAGGCATTGTCTTCCGCCTCATAAGAATGGAAACAATGCTTATTGTTTTTAACATTAGTCATGTAATTGCCGGTAGAGTTTACGGCATTAGTGATTTCTGTAAATTTTCTAGGCTTGTCTTTGATGAAATTTTGAAATTCTTTCTTAAAAGCTTCAACCCCCGAATGTGTGTCGAGCTGGCAGGAAGCCAGTTTTTTCTCGTATTCATCTTTCGTGTACTGTTTATTGAAAATATTATATTTTTGCCCGCGCAGATTTATACAACCCAGACAGCTGGTACATCCCCGGCAGTCGAGCAAAAAAGCACTATCTAGGCAGTTGTGGCAGCCTTTAGACCATTTCAAATTGTTTGAATCATAGCAATCGTCCACCTCATAAGAAAGCTCTACTTGATGCGTAAAAGAGCAATCAATCATATCTTTTGAAAGCTGAATCCAATAACAATTTACGCAGTTCTCATTATTGGAAGATTCCATTATCATGTAGCAGTTTTTGTTGTCGGCAGAAAAATTTATGTAAGGAGAATTGATATCGCGAGTAGAAATAAGAGCAGGCTTTGGCACTTTATTGAAAAGTTCTCCGAACTGGTCTAAAAAGGGACGGTCCGGATCGTGTTCGAGAGAGTATTTCTTAGCGTCCAATTCATCGCTCCACCAGCACGCATTACACCACACAGGGAAAGTTTTGTTTTTGCTGAAAGCAGAGATAGTATCTTTTTTGCAGTTATCGCACGAGCGTTTATATAAAAACCTTTCATTCCTGAAAACTAGTCTGAGTTGCGCCCGGCAGTCGGGACAGATTTTAGGCTTCAATACTCCGATTTTTTGGTAATAGCCGAGGTCGTTTTGATCAATTGAGAAATCCTGTTTGCAGTTTTGGCAGTTTCTAGCTTCCATATTTAATAAACCTCCTGCTTGTAGCAAGAATCACAATAAACTATGTCATCCCCTTCGGGAGAATAAGTCGTTTCAAATTCATTATTGCAGCCATCATTCATGCATTTTCGGTGGAACAATCTCATATTATTCCTAAATTTATTCCTCTGAAAATGCCTGCAATTTGAACAAAGCCGTGGCATAGGCAGATTCATTCTTTTATAAAATTGGAGTTCGTTTGGGACTATTTTAAACGCCGTCATACAGCTTTCGTCGCACGTACCCCTATGCTCGCAACCGATAACCTTAGATAGTATAGAGTCATCAACACCATCGATGGTGTCTGGCAGATCCTCAGGAAGCACATCGACTTTGTATTCTTTGTTTTCAGGCTCCTTCCAGTTATATCCTTCTTTTATTGCGTCATCTTTAGTAATCGGGAAATATTCCTGCGCAGTGGTGGCGTTATATCCAAAAGGAGATATCGCAATGGGGAAAAACTCTCCATATTTATATATCAACCCTTTTTTATCTATGTAAGGATGATCGTCCATGTGCTGTTTAATTTCAGCAACTTTTTTCTCATATTCTTCTTTTGAATACTGCTTGTTAAAGATATTGTATTGTTTTTTGTGCAAACCCACGCAACCAAAGCAATCTTTGCACCCTACGCAAAACATGGAGTACTCCATATCGCTAGTGTTATATGTGGCAAAAAAACAGAATTTTATGTTAGAAGTATTATTACCGAGCTGCATAGATTCATATACAAGCTCAGAAGATATGCCAAAGTGAGTAAAATCATAACAATTTGCTGTCAGGGCTCCGGAAGTTATATATGAACAAAACTTGCAGTCTTCCGCATCACCTACGATAAAGCTATGCGTGGTATTTTTTGAGTTGTAGATATAGTCTCCAGAAACATCCTGATTGTGCCGTTCATGCATGTACTTTTGCGGAAATTTTTTCCAAAAATCTTCAGCTTTGGCCTTAGCTTCCCTGATCTTTTTATAGGAAGAAATATTTAGCTCAGCTAATTTCTTATAGTATTCTTCTTTAGAATATGGCTGATTGAAAATATGATATTTTTGGTTTCGCAGATTAGCGCACCCAAAACAATCTGAACAATCGACACAATTCCTAGAAAAATAAACGTTTCGGCAGTTGCTGCAATCTACCGAATATAAAGTCTGATAACATTTCTGGCAGTCAATATTCTCATAGCAAAGTTCGCTGTCGTCCAGCATTGTATTGTCTACGGAATCCTTGCAATTCACTAGGCAACTTCCATACATGCAATTCTCAGAATAATCGCTATGTGTTATTAGATAGCAATTCTTGAGCCAACCGACCATGTTTGTATATTCGGAATTTTCAAGAGTGGTGTAAAAGCCAAACAAGCTGGGCGCTGGAGCCTTGCGTGAAAGAGTCTTTAACTGAGAAAAGAAATCATGTGAGAAATCGAAATCTTGGGCATAATCAGCACCATCCCAGCCATCTCCCCACCAGCACGGCCGGCAATACACATTCATACCTGAATCTTTTGAGAAAACAGATAATATAGAATTTTTGCATTTATTACACTCATTTTTATACAGAGACTTTTCGTTTCTGTATGCCAGCCGCCTGATCAGCCGGCACTCCGGGCAAAAAGTCGGCGGAGGAACTTTCATTTTTTCGTAAAATCCAAAATCATCCGGCTCGATATTGAAATCTTTTTTGCAATTTTGGCATGATCGGGTTTCCATAATTTAATAGACTTCCTGCTGGTAGCACTTCTCACAGTATACTATTTCCGGCCGATCTGGGGCATAAGTGGTTTTAAATTCTACCACGCACTTATCTTTGCCATGGAAATGGCTTTCTTTTTCGCACATGCATGATCTATCCCATAGATTTAGAGGGTTCCGCTGGCCTATACGCTCATAATGCCTGCAATTTGGACAAAGCCTAGGCAGCGGCAAATTCATCCTTTTGTAGAATTTTAGCTCCTCGGGCACTATCTTGAAAGCTTCAGTGCACTGATGCTTGCATTTACCATCATGTCCGCAGGCTATAACCTTATTTAGAATTTCTTCGCTGATTTCGCTTATATTGTCAGGCAGGTCAGCGCCTTGCAGGTCTATCTTATAATTTCTGTCTTCAATATCTTTCCAGCTGTATCCGCTTTCCTTTATCTCTTCTTTAGACATAGGAAAGTACTCTTGGGCAATTGTCTCATTGTATGCAAAAGGCGAAAGATCAGTCGGAAAAAATTCACCATATTTATATACTCGCCCTTTTCCGTCCAAATAAGGCATATCTTCCATATGCTTGATTATTTTCGGCAAAAGAATCTCGTATTCTTCCTTGCTATACTGTTTGTTTAAAATACAGTATTGTCTTTTGCGCAAGCCTTCACAGCCAAAAATGTCCTTGCAGTCATGGCATTCTTCGTTGTAGCGCGCGTCTTGGTTGTTGAAATTTCGAGCGCCAAAAGCTGTATTGTTGCCGCCAAATCCATGGCAGTTTTCATATATAGACTCCGCGTTAAAGCCTAAAAACGACACATCGTAGCAATCCAGAGACCCATGCCTGCAGAAGAATAGGAACTTTGAGTCTTCCGCCTGGCGAGAGCTAAATGAAGCGTGGGTATTTCTAACTTCAGAAAGATCGTCCCCGTCAGAGTTTGTTGATTTATAAACTCGCGCGTACCTATGAGGAGTCGTGAGCCTTAACGACTCAAGTTTTTCTAAATTCTCTAGATGAGATTTACAACTGCCGCTATTTTTCTCGAGAAATTCCAAATATTCCTCTCTGGTGTGAGGCTGGTTCCAGATATAATATTGCTTGTTGACCAGTCCTACGCATCCAAAGCAGTTTATGCAATTTCGGCAATCTACCAGATAGGCGCTGTCGACGCAGTCATAAGAATGACTGCTCCAAAATAGTTTGTTTGTTCTCGCACATTCAAAAACCTGGTAGCTAAACTCGATTTTTTCTGAGAACGATATGTCCAGAGAGTCTCTGGAGTCGAAAATTTGATTGCCGAAAAATACTCTTTCGTTGTTGTGTCCGCCGAATAGAAGGTAGCATTCTTTGAAATCAATTCCGTAGCTGCAATAATCGCTTGAGACAAAATTCGTCTGGTACATGTTGGCCCTAGGCACCTCTTTTCTGAGATTGGAAAACTGTTCGAAAAATGGCACCCTAAAGTCGTATTCTTTTCCGTAATCCATGGGCTCCCATTTGTCAGAAAGCCAGCACTCCCGGCAATAGATAATAAAAGGCTTTTCCTTGCTATATGCGCTTAGCATGGATTTCTGGCACAGGGCGCAGTTTCTTTTATACAAAACTCGGTTATTGCGAAACATTAGTCTGCGCTGGAATCTGCAATCTGGGCAGAATGTCGGCGGGGGCACCTTCATCTTTTTGTAAAAAGAAAAATCTTCGGGCTCTATATTGAAATCTTGTTTGCAGTTTTGGCAGTTTCGGGTTTCCATATTAGTAGACTTCTTTTTTGTAGCACTCGTCGCAGTAAATTATGTAGCCTCCGGACTCGGGTATCGTAGTTTCTATTTTTTTTCCGCACGCAGATGGACCGTGCTGATGAAGTATCGTGTTTTCGTATAAGCCATTGCTAGGCTTCTCTCCTCCGCACATGCAGACTGTATCACGAAGGATGGTCGGATTCCTATATGCCATCCTGCGGTAATACCGGCAATTCGGACATTTCGTCGGCAAAGGAATCTTGCGCCTTCGGTAAAAAGAAAGCTCCCCTTCTACTATCCTAAATGCTTTAGTGCACCCGTGCGCACATTTGCCTTCATGGTCGCAGGCAATGATTTCTTTTAGTACTGAATCATCGACTTCGTCTATACTATCAGGCAGGTCTTTTGCGGACATTGTGGGCTTGTAGTTTTTCTCTTCAAAATCGCCCCAATCCAAGCCTTTGGCTTTTGCAGAATCTTCGGTCTCAGGAAAATACTCTTGGGCAACAGTATCATTAAAGGGAAATGGTGAAGTGTAAAGCGGGAAAAATTCTCCATACTCCCCGTCTTCCTTCATGCGCGCTATTATCTCCGAAACTATTTTTTCATAATCTTCTTTGGAATATTGAACGTTGAAAATACAGTATTGCTTGCCGGTGAGGGATATGCATCCAAAGCAATTTGAGCAATTCTGCAAAAACCAGCTATATTCACAATCTCGAGAAGCTTTGTAAACCCGGACGCAAAAATGGCAATTGCTCGAATATGCGGTGGTGGCTGTGGCTTCGTATACCAGCTCCACGCTCGCCCCGGAGTACGCATCCATGGAGTCCTTGTATTTCATAGAATCCCATACATAGGAAGAATTTTCTGAGCCCCTCACATTCCAGACATAGTGGCAGTCTTTTGATTCAAATATGCCGTCTCCAGAGACATTGTTTGAGCGGATAATATTGAGATTTTTACGAGGGAATTTTTTCAAAAATTCTTCAAACTCAGTGAGAGCTTTCTCTTGTCCCGAGCGAGTAGACAGATTATATGAGGCTATTATCTTTTTGTATTCTTCCGGGCTGTACTGCTTGTTCTTATAGCAATAATTTTTGTTCCTCAAATCTGTGCACATAAAGCAATCCACGCACCCAGTGCAGTTGTATAAAAATGCGGAATCGGAGCATTTTTCGGACAGATGGATGAATTGACTGTTGCTGGAATTGTCGCAGATGACGGATTCATATAAAAATTCGGATCCTTCCACCACTTGGAAACAGTCTGCGCAGTCGCTAGACTTGTTTCCTCGATAGGTATAAAACATATTTTCCGAGTCGTGCGTCCTGGAGCATAGATAACAATTGGAAGCCCCGCTCATATCCTGGTTGTATTCGCAATTTTGAGAATTCCTCACAAACAAAGAGGTCATGGGCACCTTCTTGGCAAATTCGTAAAATTGCTCGAAGAATTTACGCTTTGGGTCGTAAATAACCCCGTAGCTGAAAGGATTGAATTGCTCAGAAAAATAATAATCCTTATCGCAGATAGTATAAGGGCAGTCAGGCCTGTATATAGAAATGATATTTTTGCCGGTAATGTCGCAAGTCCTGCGGAATAGATTCCGCTCGTTTCTATGCACCATGCGTCTGATACACCTGCAGTCCGGACACCAGGTAGGCGCAGGCACCTTTATCCGCTCATAAAACAAAAAATCATCCGGCTTGATGTTAAAATCTTTCAGGCAATTTTTGCAGTTTCGGGTTTCCATGATTAATATACTTCCTGTTTGTAGCAAGCTTCACAATACACTATCTCCGGCCTTTCGGGTGCATACGAGGTTTCTATTTTCATCTGGCATTTGGCGCAATTTCGCTGGTACATTTGTATCGGGTTCATCTGTCTGATGCGGGCTCGATCCCGGCATAGCGGACAATGGTCCGGGATAGGCAAGTTAAATCTGCGCAAGAAAACTAGCTCCTTCTGGATAATCTGATAATTTTTTCCGCAATCATCGCATTTTAAAATTGCCTTTAAAATTTCATCTGAAACATCTTTGATATTATCGGGCACTGCCATGCTAGCGTCCAAATACTCCCTTGGATCTGAATCGCGCCAAGTAAATCCTTTGGCTATCGCCTCTTCTTTTGTTATAGGGAAAAACTCATACGCGGTGGATTCGTTGTACGCCCACGGGCATAGATCTACAGGGATTTGGCCGCCATAGCCGTGTCTAAGTCCCCGTCTGTCCATAAAAGGCATTTCGTCCATGTGCTTTTTGATTTTGGGCACAAGAGCCTCGTATTCTTCTTTGGTGTACTGCTTGTTGAAGATGCAGTATGAGGCCTTGTTTAATCCCACACAGCCAAAAACATTGGAGCAGGAAGAACATCCAAAAGTATATTCCATATCATTATTCTCGTATCCCCACACTCCGAATTTGCAATTGTAGGAGTTTCTACCGACCCAGGTAGATTCGTACATGAGCTCCGAGCTTTGGCCGAAATAAGTGTAATCATAGCTATTTTTAACCCCTCCCGTAATAAAAAGTTCTGAATATCTTACATTTTCCGAGTCCGCCATATGATATACATTCTTTACGTTTCTAGAATTGTAAATATATTCTCCGGAAACGTTTACGCCGTTTACCACTCGGAGCGCCCGACGCGGATATTTGAGGGAAAAATCGTACGCTTCTTTTTTTATTTTTTCCAAATTCTTCCTAGATCCTATGTCCAATTCTTTCATTTTTTCTTCATACTCTTCTTTTGAATACTGCTCGTTGAAAATGCAGTAGCTTTTATTGCGCAAAGATATGCAGCCAAAGCAATTGCTGCAATTTACCAAATCGCGAGAAAAATAAATATTTTGACTATTATGGCAGTCTTGTGAGAAAAAAGTTTGAAAACTATGGCCTACGTCCACAGTTTCATAGCAAAGATCGGAATTGATCGTGAATCCAACGTCTAAGCAATTCGTCAGGTTTAAGACAAAGTTCGTGTAAGCATTGTCTTCGCCGGTAATATGGCGAAAAGACAAGTAGCAGTTCTTAAGGAAGCTTACCGCATTGCAGTATTCGCTGTTTACTAAAGTAGTGTAGGAAGTATGCAAAGCGGCCCTCGGCACCTCGTCTAGTAGCTTCTTATATTGTTCAAAGAAGGGCCTAGAAAAATCATACCCCCGGCCAAAGCTTTTTGGGTCCCATTTGTCGCTCCACCATACATCCTGCTTATAAACCTTGCAAGGCACATCCGGATGGTAAAAAGTGATTATATTTTCTCTTGTAAAATCACATTTGCGCTTATACAGAATACGGTAAGACATCCAGTTCATCCTTCTGAGAAGCCGGCACTTTGGGCACCACACCGGAGGCGGAACCTTTATCTGCTCATAGAAACCGAAATCATCCGGCTCAATCACGAAGTCCGCTTTGCAGTTCTGGCAAGCTTGCACTGAGCTTGTCGAATGTGTTTGGGTTTCAGCTTTCACCTGAAAATTATACAATTTTTTCAGATTTTGTGAAGCTGGGAAAATATTAGTATTTTGACGTAAACGGATTCCGCTTTGAGAGGCCCTTCAGCATTTTTTTGACGCTTCGCGCCCCGCGGTGAAACAAAGTCTGAGTGCGGTCCTTGTCCTTATTTATTTCGAGATATAGCACATCTTTTATCTCATCTATGGCTTGATGCAAGTCCTCGCCGTCGGCGCTCGCATAGAATTCTTTGCCGTCTATATTGATCCGGCAATCTGCATGGAAAATTTCGCCTGACTTGTGGTGATTTGTGGCTTTGCCGAGGTCAAAATTTACCATCACTCTGCCATCCCCTTTTTCAATGCGGGAAAGGAGCTTTTCCAGATTAGTCGCCCTTTTCGTCGCGTAGTCTCGAATTTCATCCGTAAGCTCGATATTTTTTCCGTTTATGTTTATTTGCATGATTATATTATATCATTTTTTTCTTCTCAAGAATTTCCTCTCCTTCTTTGGTAAATTTCTTCTTGAGCCACAATTGGACCATCATCAAGGCAATTATGACGAGGAGGAGGAACCCGATGCCAGCGTAGATATTTTCTAAAAGATCGGAAAGGTATGTATAGCCAATGCCGGAAATATAGCCAATGCCGAGGACGGCAAAGAGCCACATGACCAAAGATACCGACTCATATGCTATAAACCGCTTTAGCGTCAGATCGGTCTTGCTCACATACATGATTATGATGATGCGGCTCGCCAGCATAAAGTTTGCCAAAAACAGCGCGATAAAATGGCTGCCCCGGCTTATCCGGTGCACCGCCTCAGTGATCAAGTTAATCGTATTGTTAGCAAAACGATGAGTGAAAAATTTATTTACAATGTTTGTCCTTCCTAGAAGGAAATACAGAATGTCAGAAGACATGGTGCCGAAAAAGCTCACTGCGAAAAGCGGCATAAGGGAAAACATACCCTGCGCCAAAAGAAACCCCAGAGCTATCATGACCACCTCCCCGCCAAAAGCTGCTCCGAAAAACACAAGGACATATTCCAGACTAGGATAACTAAATATAAAGTTCCGGATCCACTCTAAATACTCCATACATTATTTTTCTGCAAGGTCGTAGCGGTCGAGAATCGCTTCAAAAACAAGGGGAGCCACGATGGTGGCGTCAGACTCGATCACAAACATCGGAGTATCTTTGGTGAGCTTGTCCCAGGTTATCTTTTCGTTCGGAGTGGCACCGGAATAAGACCCATAAGAAGTAGTAGAATCCGAAATCTGGCAGAAATATCCCCAAGGACGCACCGGCTTCTTCAGATCGTATTTTATTGAGGGCACCACGCAGATAGGAAAGTCTCCCGAGATGCCTCCGGCAATCTGAAAGAATCCCAGGCCGGGCCCGCCTTTTGAAAGCTCCTGATACTGATCGTATAAGTACATCATGTATTCCACTCCGCTCTTCATCACAGATGGCTTCACAACGCCGGCCTTGCAGTACCCGGCAAAAATATTTCCCAAAGTAGAGTCTTCCCAACCCGGAACCACCATCGGAATATTCTTTTCTGCAGCCGCAAGAAGCCAGCAGTGTTCTGGATTGCCTTCATACTTGCCTTTTAATTCATCAGACAGGAGTATTTGATAAAAATATTCGTGAGGAAAGTATCTTTCCCCTTTAGCCTCCGCCTCCTTCCATCTCTTCAAGATAATCGGCTCCATCACGCGAAAGGCTTCTTCTTCTGGAATAGAAGTGTCGGTCACTCTCCTTTCCCCGCGCTCCAAAATCTTCTGATCATCTTCTTTGGTTAAATACCGGTAATCCGGATAATCTTTATAGCTGTTGTGGGCTACCAAGCGAAACATAGACTCCTCCAAATTTGCCCCAGTGCATGACACAATGTGTATCTTGTCCTTGCGAATCATCGGAGCCAGGGTGACGCCCATCTGGGCGGAAGACATGGCCCCTCCCATCGCGAGGAGCATTTTGCCTCCATCATCTAAATGTTTTCTAAACGCCAAAGTAGCGTCCTTCATCTGCCTGGCATTAAAGTTATGGAATAATTTTTGAAACAAGCCTAAAACGGAATGCTGATTTTCTTGGTTTTGCATTGGCTAATTATATAAAATCGGGCCCTTTAAGACAATATATTGCGTGTTTGCCTTTTCCTGCCCTTTATGCAATAATGGTCCCTATGAGTTTAGTGGCGCCTATTCTGCCTTACGCGCAGATAATTCTATCAGTAATACTGGTTTTATCCATACTCCTCCAGCAATCAAGCGCGGGAGTTGGTGGCGCGCTGGGCGGAAGCGACGGAGCTTCTTTCCATCAAACTCGCAGAGGTTTCGAAAAGTTTCTTTTTTTCTTGTCTATAATTTGCGGAGTATTGTTTGCTTTGGCTTCCCTTTTGGCAGTGATGCTAAAAATTCAAGCTTAAGCGAATAGCCTCCTTCAATTTCGCTTCATAAATAATGCAAAAACTATTAAACCCTATACGCAATTTTTTATTGCCGAAAAAATCCGAATTGAACCTGATATTCTCTTCCCTGTCTAAAAAAGAGTGGGCTTTTTTCGGGTCGTTTCTCTTGGTATTCTTGGTAAGCGGGCTTTTGCTTCTACAGCATCTGAATAAATCTTTCATGATAAGCGTCCCGATGCGGGGCGGAGAAATTTCTGAAGGCATAATGGGCAACCCTCGCTTTATAAATCCAGTCCTTTCTTTCTCGGATACGGACCGAGACATTTCTTCCCTCATATATTCCGGGCTCATGAGGAAAACCGGTTCAGGAGAGCTAATGCCGGACTTGGCGGACTCCTACAAAGCCGAAAAAGACGGCCTGTCCTATACTTTCACCTTGAAGGATAATTTATATTTCCATAACGGCGAGAAACTCACCGCTGATGATATAATTTTTACTCTGGAAAAAATTAAGGATCCGATAATCAAGAGCCCCCGCAAAGGGAGCTTTGATGGAATCTCCGCAGAAAAAATCGACGAGAGAACTGTAAAATTCATTCTAAAACAGCCTTATGCCTCATTTCTAGAAAATATGACTTTGGGCATCCTGCCAAAAACTGTCTGGGAAAATTCACCAATCGAGCTCAATGACGCAAATGTAAGCCCTATCGGCTCAGGCCCATATATGATTTCCGGAGTGGAGAAAGAGTCTTCTGGAATTATAAATTCGTATAAGCTTGAAAGCTTCGGCAAGTTTGCCCTCGGCGAGCCCTATATAGATAAAATATTTCTAAGGTTTTACCCAAACGAGACTGAGCTTATAAGAGCTCTTAAGGAAGGGGCGGTAGACCAAGTTAGCTCCATCACCCCCCTGTCTGCTGAAAAGCTTGCAAGTGACGGATATAATGTAAAGTTTTCAGTTCTTCCGAGAGTATTCGGGTTATTCTTCAATCAAAGCCAGAACCAGCTGTTTACGAACAAGACAGTGGTCCGCGCTATCAACGATGCGATCAATAAGGATAGGATCGTGAGAGAAGTGCTCAATGACTATGGAGTGGCCATAGACGACCCTATTCCGCCAAACATGATAGCCTACCAAAAGCTACAGGGCGAGAAAACCGCGACTCGAGAAGATGTTCTTAAAAAAGTCGAGGAAAGCCTTGCTAAGGACGGCTGGAAAAAGGGAGCAAGCGGATATCTCGAAAAAACTTCTACGATAAACAAAAAGAAAACCACTACAGTGCTCGAATTTTCAATATCAACAGGAAATGCACCGGAGCTATCCCGCTCCGCAGAGCTGGTGCGGGAAGACCTCGCAAAAATCGGCATGAAGGTCGACATCAAGACCTTTGAAGTGGGAAATCTGAACCAGACCGTAATCCGGCCGAGAAAATATGACGCGCTTCTTTTTGGCCAGATCATAAACAACGAATCCGATCTTTTCGCTTTCTGGCACTCCTCGCAAAGGAAAGACCCGGGGCTGAATGTGGCGATTTACACCAATGCAAAAGTTGATAAAATACTGGAAGATGCATTCGTAACAGTTGACCC
>CAYGDR010000016.1:0-13254 GCA_964348775.1 uncultured Candidatus Saccharibacteria bacterium
TGGTCCCTGTGAGCAGGAAAAGAGCCACATTTTTCATTAAATGGCGGTTTTTCAGAAATTTTTTTAATGATTTGAGCATTGTTTCTTATTATATCAGAAATATGATATAATCCGGTTAATGAAAGAGCAAGATAAAATCGAGGAATTGCTTACTCGGGGCACGCAGGACATTTTTGTGCAAGAACACCTAAAAAAAGCTCTTTCTTCTGGCAGGAAGCTTAGAATCAAACTAGGTATTGACCCTACCGGGCCCGCTATACACTTGGGCAGGGCCGTTGTCTTGCGCAAACTCAAAGAGTTCCAAGATCTGGGGCATCAAGTTGTCCTAATTATTGGAGATTTTACCGCTAGGATTGGAGACCCTTCCGACAAACTCGAAAAACGCCCTATGCTTACGCAAGAACAAATCCAAAAGAATTTAAAGGGGTATTTGGAACAAGTCGGCAAAATTATAGATTTATCTAAAACAGAAGTTCGGTACAATTCCCAGTGGCTTGAACCGCTTAGTATTCCGGAGCTGGGCCAGCTGATGGAGTGTTTTACAGTTCAGCAAATGGTCAAGAGAAGAAATTTTAAGAAAAGAATTGATAAAGGTGAAGATGTGTTTATGGTTGAGTTTTTGTACCCCGCATTTCAGGGGTACGACAGCGTGGCTGTTCGGGCAGATGTGGAAATAGGCGGATTCGATCAGCTTTTTAACTTAAAAGCGGGGAGAACAGTACAGAAAAAATATGGGCAGGAGCCTCAAGACATTATGACCGTTACGATGCTTGAAGGTACGGACGGCAGGAAGATGTCCTCTTCCTGGGGCAATGTTATTTCCATCTTGGATGGGGAAAGCGAAATGTTTAAAAAGGTTATGGAAGTAAATGATAATCTAATCACTAAGTATTTTACCTTGTGCACAGGCGTCTCAATTAATGAGATTGCTAAAACAGAAGCCGATCTTAAGTCGGGCATCAACCCCAGGGATGTAAAAATGAAACTCGCTCATGAAATAGTAAAAATTTACCATGGAGAAAAAAACGCAGACAAGGCCGAGCAGAACTTCATTAACACTTTCCAAAAAGGAGAAATACCGCAAGAGATAGAAGAAGTAAAAGCAAGAAACGGAGAAGCGCTCGGAGATGTATTGGTAAAAAATAAAATTTTATCCTCAAAAAGCGAATGGCGCAGATTAGTAGAAGGGAAGGGAGTGCACGATTTGGAAGCGAATAAAACAATTGACGACCCTAATTTCAAAATTTCGGAAAATACCGCTCTAAAAATTGGAAAGAAAAAATTCGTAAAAATAATCACAAATTAAAAAGCCCCATGCGGGGCTTTTTAATTAATGGTCCTTGTCGGGGTCATCGTAGACATCATCGTCAAACCTGAAATCCTCAATGCCTGCTTCAGGATTAAATTCATCACCCGCACCTTCTTCTACTTTCTCCTCTTCGTCATCCATATGATTTTTTTACTTTATAAATTTCTAAATCTTCTCAACGCTTACTTTGTATCAAAATATAAAACCCTTGGCAATATAAAATGTGGATAACTAGCTTCGAAGGTGAGCGAAAGCAGTAAGCGCAATAGCTATAGCATCCAGCTCGTCGTCAGACTCATGTTTTTTTTGTTTATCTACCCGCCCGAACGACTGACCTCGTTCAGTCGGGCGGGTTTCGACAAGCATCTTTACCATTTTAATTATCTGCGCTTTGTCCGAAGCGCCGTAGCCGGTAGTAGCCACTTTAATCTGCGGAGGCGAAGCCTCAAAAACTTTTAAGCCTGCTTGTGATGCCTCATATATCACCACTCCGCGAGCTTCTGCCACCCGCATCACTGTCTTATGGTTCGTGGTTAAGAATAAAGTTTCAATAGCTAGAATTTCCGGCTGATACTTACTTATCACTTTAATTATTTCCTCACCAATCATTTTGAGCCGTTCTCCAAATTCAAGCTTAGCTGAAGTTTTAAAACACTCTGAAAATACCACTCGTTCCTTTTTATCGCCCTTATTTTTTTCGAGTACTGCCACGCCAAGCCTCTCAAAGCCTGGGTCTATGCCTAAAATTCGCATAGGCTGATTTTAGCACTTTTATTCTCTTGTGGATAACCCTTGTTTACATTTCAAAAATACGGAGCATTATATAGATAACCACAGTTCCTTCAGTATGACCAACGCGTTTACGCAACGGTCGAGCCTGCAGTTGTGGCCTTTCAAGGAGAAGCCTATGAGGGCGAACTGGTGCGTGCAGTCGGCGAACAAGAAGAACGAGACGGCGGTCGAACAGACCGCATAAGACGCCGCTTCGGGTAAGACGCGCTCGCCGCAACCTTCGGGTTCGGCCCCGCACTATTTTATATCAACTTTTCTTGTTTTTGTTCCGAGTCGAAGCCTAGATGTTCATGGGCTTTTTTTGTTGCCACGCGCCCGCGGGAGGTCCGCTCTAAAAGCCCAAGCTGTATCAGATACGGCTCGATCACTTCTTCTACTGTCGCTTCTTCTTCGCTCATCGCTGCTGCGATAGTTTTCAATCCCACTGGCCCGCCCCCAAATTTTTCTATAAGTATCTCCAAAAATTTCCTGTCTGAAGTATTTAATCCGATTTCGTCTATCGCGAGCATGTTGAGCGCATCCTTCACCGTCTTTTCATCCAAATCTTTTTTATTTACCTGGGCAAAGTCGCGTACTCTTTTTAGAAAATAATTTGCGGTGCGGGGAGTGAACCTGCTTCTCTTTGCAATTTCTTTGAGCGCCTTGCCTTCGAGCTCTGCATTTAGCAATTTTCCGGACCGCTCGATAATTTTTTCTATTTCTTCGTCGGAATAAAATTCTAAACGAAAAACTCCGCCAGAAAAACGAGAACGAAGAGGGGCAGATATGAGGGCTGCACGCGTTGTGGCGGCAATCAAAGTAAACGGAGGCAGGTCGAGCTGTATGGTGCGTGCGGAAGGGCCTTTGCCGATGATGATATCAAGCACGCCGGACTCCATGGCAGGGTAGAGGACCTCTTCCACCATTTTATTGAGCCTATGTATTTCGTCTATGAAAAGGATATCACCCGGGGCAAGGTTTGTGAGTATAGAGGCCAGGTCGCCCACCTTTTCTATGGCTGGGCCGGAGGTTATTTTCATCTGCCTGCCGGTTTCTCGGGCTATTAGGTGGGCCAGAGTAGTCTTTCCTAGGCCTGGAGGGCCATAAAAAAGGATATGCTCGGGTATATGGCCTCGCTCTTCGGCTGCCTTGAGGAGGATTTTTACATTGTCTTTTATGTGTTTTTGGCCGATGTACTCATTCCAGACCTGCGGACGGAGACTCTGATCTAGCGAGGGATCATCAGCTTCTTTGGTTTTGGGGCTTGACTTTACTATTGACTTTTTTTGCATAATATGCTATATTGTCTATGTAGCTCATTTATCAACAGGCTTTCAACATAGCTATGCACATTATAGCATTTGCTCTGTTTACCTACATAGTACAATTAGTTTCGCGAGGTTAAGGCAAGAAGGCCAAAAGAAAGCATTGATCTCTAAGCAATCAGCCACAGGTTATACGGATTTGCGCAGGACGCTCTGGTACTATTTATAGACCACTGGAGCCATCCTACAAGGATTTGTTACTCTTAGGGCACAGCTTTAGGAGGATTGTTTGGAGATTAATGCTTTTTTATTTTCTACTATGTTAGAATAGAAGGTAAATGAAACATCTCACTGTTTGTTTGGGCTTAGTGATTATGTTGCTAATTAGCAAGAGTGCTTATGCGACACCGCCTACACTGCCACCTGACTTCAATTGGTTTAAAGTTGATACAGAAGTTTACACTAATAACTTGCCACCAGGTGTCACTATTTCAAAAGTTAGTTATAATGCGCAATACCCCTTTTCTAGATTTACAATAGAAAATACGAACGCTACACCTCTTTATTTTTTCCTAAAAAAAGAACAATATATTGGTTATTTACAGAACGTTACCTTTCCTAAGTTTAAAATTCCTTCTGATTTAATTCCACTCTATACGTTAGCTTCAAGTAAAGTCCATTGCCAGCATTATGCTTGGGAGGGGTGCAATTACTATGGTGGCTATTACGGATATAGGTATTCTTCCACTGACCAGCATATCTTTCTAGACGATGCGCTTACTTTCATGGACATAAGACCTATAAAAAATGTTTATCAAGAAAACCGCCCCACTAATCCTCTTATACCACCTCCTGAAGACTTTAAGTTACTTACCTACTATGATAGTAAGCCAGTAGATATTAGAGGGCGGTTTGTCTATTCTCTGAATTATCATTATGACACAGAGATGCCTAACAAAAACAAAGATCTTAAGAAGATAAGCCAAAAATCAGAAGCAAAACAATACATTCTAATCGCTGGAGCGCTTTTAGTAGTAGCTTACTTGGCTAGTAAAACACTTATAACTAGAGGATAAGATAAGGTTCAAAGTTTGGTATTTACTTTCCGGTGAAGTTCTGAAAACAAAGCGACGGTTCTGGCGAAATCTTTTTCAGCTACGATAAAGATAAGCTCAGTGGGCGTGGATACTAGCTCTTCTATATTTATGCGTGCGCGGGCAGTGACTGAAAGGAGCGAGAAGAAAATATTAGGCATGCCGAAAACTTCCGAGCCGTAAGAGATGCCGATAGCGGCAAAATTATGATTAACCCATTTTGGCTTATTTTTAAAATGCTTCAGTATCTTGCTTTCTAGATTTTTAGAACAAATAATATCAATCTCCGCGGTACCTCTAGTCATAGTAAAAAAATCATCTTGGGAAACAGAGATCTTTTTGTGCAAAGATTCAAGATCTTTGATAAACATATTCGTATTTTCATAAGCTATTTCTGTGAGAGGGAGCTTAGTAGTGATATTTGTTATGGGAACTTCTCGGATAAGCGGTTTTTCTTTTTTAAATTCCTTGCGTAACCGCGATAGGGAAACGACTAGGCTAGTGATGGTGACCTGTTTCTTCGTCCTGGCCTCTACCACCGGTTTTATCCGGTGCGCATAGCTCGACATATTCATGTAGCCATTCGTAAGCGCAAACAGCGCCTCAAGCTCTCCTAGCACTATATCCCTGACTATCGGTTGTATTTTAATCATTCCTCGATTTTAGTGTATTTTAACAGATTTTACAAATTGTAAAAATCCTTAATCAATGTTAAAAAAATTCACTTCGGCCATAAAGAACAATATTATTTAGGCGATACGGGTTTGGGTCGTTATGTTTTACTGATCACACGGAGCCAAGAATGAACAAACTTCGTTATGTTCTTCGAATGATCGTCGTAAGCGTGGAAGAATTCAGCAACTTAAATTTATGAAAAAACAACCAACGAATTTACTGGGAGCAATAGGCAATACTCCTTTAGTAAGAATTCCTTTTAAAACCAAAGCGAAAATTTTTGCAAAGCTTGAATATTTAAATCCAGGTGGCAGCATAAAAGATCGCTCGGCACTTTTTATGATTGAAGAAGCTGAGAAAAAAGGATTGCTCAAGCCCGGAGGGACTATTGTTGAGTCTTCTTCCGGCAATCAAGGCGTCGCCTGCGCCATGATTGGAGCCATAAAGGGGTATAAAGTTATTATTACTGCATCGCCCGCTATGAGTGAAGAAAAAGTAAAAACAATTAAAGCGTATGGAGCAGAAGTCGTGCACTGTCCCGCTGTTCCCATACTCGATCCAAAAAGCCGGCATAGCCAATCAATTGCTATCGCTAAAAAGATACCCAATTCTTTTATTCCCGGGCAGTATTTCAACCTTTCTAATCCAAAGGCTCACTACGAAAGCCTTGGGCCTGAAATATGGCGTCAGACTAAGGGCAAAATCACTCATTTTTTCGCTGCGGCAGGTACGGGTGGTACAGTGAGCGGTGCAGGAAAATTTCTTAAAGAAAAAAACCCAAAAATTAAGATAGTGGCTGTCGATGTCGATACTTCGTTCCATTCCACAAACGGCCATCCAAAGCCATACAAGATGGAGGGTATAGGGATTGATTTTAAAACACATTGTTTGGACGAGAAAGTGATCGATCAATTTTTTCCGGTCTCAGACGATCATGGCTTAGGAATGCTTAAAACTATGGCTTCAAAATATGGTCTTTTGGTGGGGACCGGTAGTGGCGCGGTGTCGTATGCAGTATCTAAGTACCTGGATGAACTTGCCGAAGATAATGTAGTCGTAATGCTTTTCGGCGATTCTGGAAGAGCGTACTTATCAAAGAATTACTACTAAGTTGCGAGGTCTTGCCTTAAAGAAAATTTCCTCTTTATAAAACAAAGACGGGGCCGTTTAAAAGCGGCCCCACCGTTTGATCTTTTGTGCTCGACCGAGCTGTTTTGTACTTGGTCGCTTACTGAGGAATTCCGGACGAAACATCAGTCCGTTGTTCCGATCAAACCCCCTAGCGATGGCGAACAGATCAGTGATGCGTTGTTCTTCTGACCTAGCGTTCGCCGCGCGGCGAAAATGAATCCGTGATTTGTCGCGTTCGTTCATAGAACCTCCTATGTGATTTTATCACAAGGTCAAGCTAAGTAGCTACGAAGTGTGAGACCTTGCCTCATAACTTAAAATGACAACATAATAACCACCGGCCACGGCGGTTGCGTTATCCTTGATAGTTCAAGGAAAGGAGTTATTCCTCTAATAGATCTACCACGCTTTGCACTTCTTCTAGAGAAGTTATCCCTTTTAGTATTTTTACCATTCCGTCCTGGCGCATAGAGAGGATGCCTTGCATGCGGGCTATCTTTTGAGGTTGCGAGGTCTTGCCTAACAACTAGTAAATGGTATACTTTAGGTATGTCTATTAGAAAAGTTGAATTTGTTCAAGGCGAGTTTTACCACATTTACAATCGCGGTAATAGTAAACAAAAAATTTTTCATGATAAAAAGGACTACGAGCGATTTATTGGTTTGTTATTTTTAGCAAATTCCGAAAGTAGTTTTAACTTCTTTAATCTATTAAAGGACGGTCATTTATATGACACAGACAGGGGAGAAACTTTGGTCGATATTGGAGCATATTGTCTTATGCCAAATCATTTTCATATTTTAATCACTCCCAAAGAAGCTGGGGGTGTAAGTAAATTTATGCAGAAGCTTACCACAGGCTATGTCATGTATTATAATCAGAAATACGAAAGAACCGGTGGCCTGTTTGAAGGTAAATTCAAATCTGAGCATTTAGGAGAAGATAGATACTTAAAATATATTTTTTCTTATATTCACTTAAACCCAATAAAGCTGGCGGATCCTAAATGGAAAGACATTGGTTTAAAAAACAAAACGAAGACGCTTGTTTTTCTAAAAACATATCTTTTTTCAAGTTATCTTGATTATAAAAAAATGCCAAGACCACAAAATGTAATAATTAACAGAAAGCCCTTCCCAGATTATTTTCCAAGCACCAAAGATTTTGACGACGAAATTCTTAATTGGATCAATTATGGTCAGTTGTGAGGCAAGACCTCACAACCTCAACCTCTATTTATTACCAGAGGGGTGAGTTATTCCTCTAATAGATCTACCACGCTTTGCACTTCTTCTAGAGAAGTTATCCCTTTTAGTATTTTTACCATTCCGTCCTGGCGCATAGAGAGGATGCCTTGCATGCGGGCTACCTTTTTTATCTCCCGCTCGCTCGGATTTTCCGGCATTATTTTTTCTATAGCTTCGTCTGTTTTGATAGCTTCAAAGATTCCGAGCCTGCCTTTGTAGCCGGTCTTGTTGCATTTCTCACAGCCCACTGCTTCATAAACTTTAGGGAGCGGTTCTGCCATGACTCCATAACTTGCGATATCTTTTCCTTCCTCTTTTATGCTTTGAAGCACCAGCTCAATAGTTTTTTTATCACTGTCGCTCAAGGTCCTTTCTTTTTTACAGGCTTCACAGAGAACGCGCACCAGTCTTTGCGCCATAGAAAGAGAAAGAGCTGACACGAGGATTTTTGGATTTACTTTTAGATCAATCAAGCGAGGGATGACTCCCGCCGCATTGTTCGTATGAAGCGTGGAGAACACCATGTGCCCAGTGAGCGCGGCTTGCACGGCAGTGCCGGCAGTCTCGCTGTCGCGTATCTCGCCCACCATGATCACATCCGGGTCTTGACGAAGAGATGAGCGCAGACCTTCCAAGAAGGTATACCCTTTCTCGTCATTTACCTGCGTCTGGGTAATGCCAGCAAGGTGATATTCCACCGGGTCTTCAATAGTAATTATATTTATTTCCGGATTATAGATCTTTCGCAAGAAGGCGTACAAAGTAGTGGTTTTACCGGAGCCAGTGGGGCCAGTAACCAAGATCATGCCCTTTGGCTTCACTATTTCTTGCTCGATTATTGAAAAAAGGTGTGAGTCGATGCCGAGCTCCTCAATTTTTACCTGGATAGATTTTGGATCGAGAATTCTCATCACAATGGATTCTCCGTAAGCGCCTGGAATGAGCGAAGAGCGGATGCTGATTTCCTCGGAGCCCTCCATTATATTGAACCGGCCGTCTTGAGCAACCTTTGAAACCAGTTTCATGCCCGACAGGAGCTTGATGCGGGAATTGAGCAGATGGTAAATATCCGTCTCGAAAAATATTACATCCTGGAGGACCCCGTCCAATCGCAATCGCAATCGCGCCCGCTCTTTTTCCGGTTCTATATGTATATCCGATGCCTGGATCGCAATCGCGCCCGCTAAAATAATTTCCAAAAATCGAGAAACACGGTGAACCTTGTTTCCTTCCACAATCTCCTTGATCATTTTTTCGATATCCTCCATCTTGGCGATGTCCTTTGCAGTATCGCGGAGCACCTCGCCGGAAATATCTATCCCGCCCACTTGGCTCTGTTCTGCCAGAGATATTTCCTGGTATCTTTCCCAGACCTTGTTCAAGCTGTAATTTGAAGCCATGTAAAAACTCGGCACCAAATTTTGCCTTTCCATGTCTTCTTTAAGCTTAGCTATGATCTCCGGCGCAGGCGAGTGCAGAGCTATATAAATGTTTTTACCAAAAAGCTTAAACGGCGCAACATTCATCTCTCGAGCATCTTTTTCCGAAATCGCCCGCAGAGCCTCGTTGTCTACTACGGCTTGATATAAGTTTATATAGGGAAGCTTATATTTAGATTCGGCTAAAGTGGCTATGAGCTCTTCCTCTTCTTCTTTATGCAGATCGTCCAGCTGTTTTTTCTGCTTTTCCTCGTCAAATATGGCCATTTGGAAATTATAGCAGTAAACAACCTCGCTAAACAAATGATATAATTGCTATATGAAGAACGAACCCAAGGCGGGTAAAATCCAAAAAACTCTTGTACTCTTGGATGCTCATGCCATAATCCATCGCGCATACCATGCCCTGCCGGAATTTTTGTCGTCTAAAGGCGAGCCGACTGGCGCCCTCTACGGCCTCTCTACCATGCTTATGAAAATAATTGGGGATCTCAAGCCAGACTATATCGTGGCCTGCTATGATCTGCCTGGCAAGACATTTCGACACGAGACTTATGAGGCTTATAAAGGAACTCGCGCAAAAACCGAGGATGCGCTTATAGTCCAGCTAGAGAATTCAAAGAAAATTTTTGAAGCTTTTAATGTTCCCATCTATTCTTCACCGGGCTTTGAAGCAGACGATGTGCTGGGCACTATTGTCGAGAAGCTCAAAAAGGATAAAAACATTAAGATCATTATAGCTTCCGGAGACATGGACACCATGCAGCTGGTAGACGGAGAAAAAGTCCGAGTTTTTACACTTAAAAAGGGATTGAAGGACACTGCGATGTACGACGAAGATGCAGTGGTGGCTCGTTTCGGCTTTAAGCCGAGACTTTTGCCTGATTATAAAGGCTTGCGAGGCGATACTTCGGACAATATTATAGGCATCAAGGGCATCGGCGAAAAAACAGCTTCTACCCTGATTGCTAAATTCGGTACTATTGAAGAAATTTACAAAAAGCTAAAAAAAGATCCAGAGAGCTTTAAAAAAGCGGGGTTTACAGACAGAATCATTAAACTCCTTAAAGAGGGTGAAGAAGAAGCTCTTTTTTCCAAGACTCTGGCTACGATAAGAAAAGATGCCCCGGTTGACTTCAGCATTCCTAAGCAATCTTTTTGGGACAGCGCAGATTTAGATAAAATCGGGCAGATTTTCAGTTTTTATGAATTTAAATCCCTCTTTACAAGGCTAAAATCTTTTTTCGGCAAAAATGGCGGAGAGTCAAAGACAGGAACCCTAGATCTTTTTTCAAGCTCTAGCATTCCAAAGGAAAAAGGCGCAATTGACCAAAAAGAGCTTGAGGAAACAAGTATTGCTCTCTGGCTTATAAACTCAGATCTGTCTGCGCCCGGCCTGGAAGAAATTTTCTCTTTTTCCGGGAAGCTTTCTTTCAAAGAAGCGAAGGAATATATTTTTGAAAAGCTTAAAGAAGAAAATTTGGAGAAAGTTTTCAATGAGATTGAAAAGCCAATTATGCCTGTGGTAAAGAAAATGACCGGGTATGGCATATTAATCGACAAAAAATACTTAAATGCCTTATCAAAAGAATACCATCAAGAGCTCGATAAGCTGACAAAAAAGATTTACAGCCTGGCCGGTACGGAATTCAATATAAATTCGCCCAAACAGCTTTCAGAAATTCTTTTTGTAAAGATGGGGATCAAGTCTGGCAAAAAACAGAAAGGGAATGGCTCTTTTTCAACCAAATTTTCAATACTTGAAGAACTAGAGGAGGAGAACCCGATAATCCGGGAGATACTTGCTTATCGGGAGCTGCAAAAACTTCTCTCGACTTACCTTGATGTGATACCCAATATGGCAGGACTTGACGGGAGGCTTCATGCCAAGTTCATCCAAAATGGCTCTACCACCGGCCGATTTTCTTCCCAAGACCCGAATCTCCAGAACCTGCCAATCAAGAGCGACTTAGGCAGGAGGATTCGCCGGGGGTTCGTAGCCGAAAAAGGACACAAGCTGTCCGCCTTTGATTATAGTCAGATCGAGCTTCGGGTGGCGGCCATTTTATCCGGCGACAAAAAAATGACTCAGATTTTCAAAGACAGCAAAGATATTCATTCAGGTGTGGCCTCTTTTGTGTTTGGGGTGCCGATAGACAAAGTAGACCGCGAAATGAGGCGAAAAGCTAAAGTTATAAACTTTGGCATAATTTACGGCATGGGGGTCAGCTCGCTTCGTAAAAACTTAGGCGGTACCAGAGAAGAGGCTCAAAAATTTTACGACAATTATTTCAATCAATTTTCCGGAGTGCGGGAGTATCTGGAAAGCGTGAAAGTTTTTGCCCACCAGCACAGTTTTGTCGAGACATTATTCGGCAGGAAAAGGCACTTTGCAAATATAAACTCAAAGATTCCTTTTTTAAAAAATATGGCCGAGCGCACAGCCACAAATGCTCCGATTCAAGGCACCGCAGCGGATATTATCAAGCTTGCCATTCGTTTTGCGGAGGAAGATCTAGAAAAGGCCGGCTTGAGAGAACGAGCCCATCTAGTCCTTCAGATCCACGATGAGCTGGTTTATGAAATAGAAGAAAAAGTTTTAGCTAAAGCCGAGAAAATAATAAAAGATGCTATGGAAGAGGTGCTTTCTCGGTCCTATTTAAAATACAAGACCAGTATACCTTTGTCCGCTCACTTTAGTTCTGGAGATAATTTTGAGGAGGTAAAGTAGCTAGGCTCTTTAAAAAAGGACCCGAAAATGTTAAAATAAACAGATGCCAGTAAATGAGAAAAAATTTCCAAGCGAAAGCGTTCATGCTGTTCTAGCCCATTCTTATATGTCTTATTTCGTCTCTTTTTTGCTAGGCCTTTTTTTTCATTTGCTGTACCCGGTAAAAATTTACGATCATCCCATCACAGCAATTGTCGGATTTGTTTTTCTCGCCTTAGCCACAGTTTTGATACTTTGGGCTCAGCGAAGCTCCCGCAAGCTCCACGAAGGCCAGATAAGCAAGGATTCTTTTTGCCGAGGCCCATATTGCTATACCCGCATTCCCACCCAATGGGGGCTTTTATTTTTAATGCTGGGCTTTGGGCTCATGATAAATTCGCTTTTTGTTGTTCTTTGCACTATCATTTTCTTTTTCGTTTCCAAAACCGTTTTTATAAAGAAAGAAGAAGATATTCTCATAGAAAGGTACGGAAAGCATTATTTGGAATATAAAAAATCAGTAAGGCTCTAAAAATGATCTACCTTTTTTCCGGAGATGATGTAAAATTGAAAAGCGCTGAACTCGAACGGCTGATAAAGCAAGAGAAAGGTTCTGAAATTTTACGATTTGGAAAATCGGATTTTAACAGGGGCCAGATCGAGGGCCTTTATTCCGGTTCCGGCCTTTTTTCCCAAAAATTCATCGCGGTTTTTTCTAATTTTTTGGAATATGAAGAAATAAGAGATTTTATGCTCGAAAAGCTCCCGCTTATGGCAGAGTCCGAGAATTCCTTTATTTTCATGGAAGGGAAACTAGGAAAGCCGATCACAGATCTATTTAAAAAGGCCGGGCCAAAAGGAATACAGATTAGTATATTTGAGCTTCCTAAATCTACCGAAAGAAAATTCGACAATTTTACTCTAGCCAATGCTTTCAGCCAAAAGGACAAGCTGAATTCCTGGATATATTTCCGGCAAGCAGTAGAGAGAGGGGCCTCGCTCGAAGAGCTTGCAGGCATTCTTTTCTGGAAAATGAAAGATATGATCTTAAAGAAGAGCTTTGTGAAATTTACTGAACAAGAGCTGAAAACCCTTTCCCAAAAAATGTCGTATCTTCTTCCAGAAGCCCGCAAGACGGGCCGTGATGCCGAAATTGCTTTTGAGCAGTTTTTACTGGAAGCGTTTTAGAATGGCTATCCTTTGATTATCCCGCTAAAAACAGCAGCCACATATACTAGAGCATCCCATTTTTCTATGTCTCTCTTCCAATCTCTTTCGTCCGAATCAGCAATCGACGCATAAAATTTTTCTCGGTCCTCAAAGAAAAGTTCTTTCCATTTATCAACCTCAATCTGCCACTCTGGTTCATTTATAGGCAACCCCGTCACGATCATTTTTATCGGGCTTGTGTTGACCTCAGTTCTCGTCCTTTCTCCAGTTCGGGTTTTTAGCGTAATTGTTTTCACAACCCCATTTTTTGAAGTTGATTCTTTTATAACAGTCTCTTTCCAGCCAAAGTTGCCTTCTATTGCCATGTGCGCCCGGTTGGGATCGAACCAACGACCTTATCCTTAAAAGGGATCTGCTCTACCGACTGAGCTACGGGCGCGTA
>CAYGDR010000017.1:0-13099 GCA_964348775.1 uncultured Candidatus Saccharibacteria bacterium
CATTTGAGGCAATCAAAGATCCTTCATCTGACAATTCCCATTTATTGCCCGTAAGCCCCGTCACCTTGCCCCCTGCCTCAAGTACTAGTAAAATTCCTGCAGCAGCATCATAAGTTTTAAAACCAAGCTCTATACCTGCCTCGGTGCTGCCGGACGCCACAAAAGCAACATTTAAAGCACTGCATCCAAAATCCCTGACCGAAGAAACAATGTTTAAAGGTAAATAATGAAGCAAATCTTTCTTTGCCTGCGTATATTGCGAACCTCTGCCCGCGGCGACAGTAACAATACACTTATTCTGGTCGCTTTTTGAAACTTGAATTTTCTTGCCGTTGAAATAGGCGCCTTTTCCCTTTTCTGCGTAAAAAAGATAATTTGCCACCGGATTATATACGACACCAACCAAAATATCTTCTCCATGAAGCAGTGAAATCGAGACTGCAAAAAATGGAATTTTGTGGGCAAAATTCCTACTACCATCCACTGGATCTATATACCAAGTGTACGGGCCTGAATTTTTTACAGCATCTGTTTCTTCGCCTACAATAGAATGCTCGGGGAAATTTTCAGAAATTATTTTTTTAATAAGATGTTCTGCTTCTGTGTCCGCAAGTGTGACCATGCTTTTATCGTCTTTTACCCCTCTTTCAATATCAGTTTCTTGGTGGCGTTGCAAAATCTTACCCGCCTCCCTAGCCGCTTTTATTGCCACTTCGAGCTCTTTTGATTTATTTTCCATAGGAATAGGCTCTGGGCCTTAGGGGCCGCTAGGCTCTAGCTTTTTAATTCTTCTAATGTGTCTTTCTTCGCCTTTAAATTCTGTTTTTAGAAAAAGCTGGGTCGCAAATTTTATCTGGTCTTCAGAAAGAAACCTCACAGACAAAGACAATATATTCGCGTCATTATGCACCCTTGCGAGCTTTACTATCTCAAATGGATCATTGCTTTTCTCACCTTTTATATCTATCGCCCCCGGAGGCAACGCCTCCGTATAAAATACTGCGGCTCTGACCCCAGGTACTCTGTTTGCGCACATTGCTTCGCCCTGACCCGAGCCACCTAAAATTATTCCTCTACTATTTGAATCTTTGGCAACAGCCTCTGCCACAGGTCTGATAAAATCCGGATAGTCATCATCGGGATTGTAAGAAAAAGCGCCCTTGTCTTCCACTTCATATCCGAGCCCAAGATCGCTCAAATAGGTCTTGAGCTTTTCTTTTATTTCAAAACCAGTATGGTCCGAGCCGATATAAATCTTCATAATATACGCATATCATAGCACGCTCTATAAACTTTTTCATATAAAAATAGCAAACCGTCCTCCCGGCAGCTGCCATGAAAGACGGTTGATGAGAAACTGCTTTTTATGAAAAGTCGTTCCTTTTGTTTGGAACAACTAGCCAATCGCCAGATCCCAGCTTGAGCATTGCGCGCTCGAGGCTGTTGATTGCAAAATCGTCTTTTGTGCGCCCGCCATCTCGTGCGGTGGCGACAACATATTCGCCTCTTGAGTTGCGGCACAAGAAGAAAATGAAACCACTGGGAGACTTGAACGCTTCGGGGTACTGCCGGATAGCACGAAGAACATCTTCGGGGTCTTCCGGCCAGAACAAGCGCTCCATGTTTGCTTCAATACCCGAACAGAAGGCATTCGGAAGCGGGGCGTCTTCGGCCATCTCGTAGACGAACGCGATAAATCCGAGGACTTCAAGAGCCCGGCTGAAGTACTTCCGCTTCGCCTTGCCCACCCCGCGATCGATGAGCTGGTCGAGCGAGAGCTTAACCTCAGGCACTTTCCACCTCCCCACGCACTTCTTGAGGTAAGCAAAGAAAACATCGCCGTTTGGCCCACGAAGCCGAAGCACCAGATCAATGAGGAACCCAAACTTCTTGGTCGGGATCCCCTCAAGAGCCTGTCGCAGCATTCCTTCTGCGGCAGAACGAGTTTTCGAGTACCTAATTGGGCTCGACATACTCTCTCTCCTCCATTGTAGGAGTTGTCGCTAGGGGGCTAAACCAGTACGGTTTTCGCCATAGCGGAAAAACCTTAATTTCTTAAGAGGCTTTCCGCCACGGCGAAATAATTTAAAAGAACTATTAGATATATCACACTAAAATTTAGATAAAGTCAATGCATTCCTTCTGTTCCATGACTTTTATCTTCCTATTAAATCTATGGCTTCTAAATTGAGTTCTCTGAGTTCTTCAGCAAACTTCTCGTAATTTTCTGACCCCCGGAGGCAACGCCTCCGTATAAAATACTGCGGCGCGAGCGCCTGGCACTCTGTTTGCGCACATAGCTTCTCCTTGGCCAGAACCGCCCAAAATTATTCCTCTACTATTTAAATCTTTGGCAACAGCCTCTGCCACTGGTCTGATAAAGTCCGGATAATCGTCATCAGTATCGTAAGAAAATGCGCCCTTGTCTTCTACTTTGTACCCGAGCCCCAGCTCTCCTAAATAAGCTTTCAGCTTTTCCTTTATTTCAAACCCCGCATGATCCGAGCCGATATAGATTTTCATATTATTTTATAAAGGTACCGGTTTTGATAACATATACAACTTAATTTTCCCATAAATAAAACCAGCGGCTACTCCAATCAATATATAAATCCAAAGTGACTCAACCTCTCCTCTGTTAAAGAAAAGTTTATCCCACAAATCAGGATTTCTGCTATAGAAATGGAAATATTCAGATATGAAAAATGCTAGTAACCAGATTACTAGAGTGATGATACCACCCTTTAACCAAAATAATCCTGCCGCATGTTTTTCTCCTTTTTTTCTTCCTACTATCCAACCTACAATTATAGCCAGTGGAATAACTGGTGCAAAATAAAGGACTGCTAAAAGAGTAAACAAAGGACACATACCAGGATCGGAAGCAAAATAGCAAGTAAAAGACTGCCCAATAATCACTGGCAATACGAGAGTGATGTAACTAACGATACCTAATGCTAGTCCCTTAACAAAGTATGACCAATTTTTATTTCTGAGGATTCCACTAAAATAAAAGATCACCAAGCTTGTACTAATGGTATAACCAAATACGTGTGAAGTTTCTGCTATTCGAGAGAGAGACTCATCCAAGAAAAGAGCAACGAAGCCCATTGCAATCCCAAAAATAAGACCGAAAGCAAGATTTTTTTTCATACTATTATTATACTACTGCTTTGCGTAGATATACTCGTTTGTAATGCACATACAAAAGAATGGCTGAAATTAAAAAAACTAGACCGCTGATAATTTTAGCATCACCAGGTCCAGTGCGAAAATTTAATATTCCCCACACACAAAGGAAAACCGCTACAATAGAATAGATAGATGTAAAAAAGTTTATTTTTAATACTCTATAAACTAATCCGAGTCCAGAGCCAACTGCGAAAGAGAGCACTGACATCAACACTGCCCCTCCTACTATTGCATAGATTCCTGTTTTAAAAAAAATAAAACCAGGAAATGCTAAATAAAAAATCGTAGATGGATGATCTTCAAGAGATTGTAAAGACAGGCCAACTAACACTAAGTAAAATATTAGCAAAGTTGAACCTCCGACCAACATATATTTTTTTTATTCATTATTTTATAGTCGCCCCTGTCTTAATCACATGATCCACCAGGGTATATGTATACCCCATCTCGTTGTCATACCAGCCGAGGACTTTTACCAGATTTCCGCCCACTACACGGGTCATTTTCAGGTCTGCTATCGATCCGTATCTAGAACCTAGGATGTCAGAAGACACGAGCTCTTCTTCGGTTGCCGAAAAGACATCTTTCCATCTTGGATCAGCAGCGGCTTTTTTTAATATTTGGTTTACTTCGTCCACTGTAGTGTTTCTTTTGGAAATAAAAGTAATGTCCGCGATTGAGCCAGCGATTATCGGCACACGAATCGCAATGCCGTCAAAAAGACCGGCGAGCTTTGGAAAAGCTTTGGTCACAGCTATGGCTGCTCCTGTAGAAGAAGGCACCATGTTGTGAGCTCCTGCCCTGCCTTCACGAAAATCTTTTTTATTCATGCTGTCTACGGTAGGCTGGCTGTTTGTCAGCGCATGGGTTGTATTCAAAATTGCTTTCTCGATGCCAAGCGCTTCGTCCAAAATCGCAATCAAGGGCGATGCCGCGTTTGTGGTGCAAGAAGCATTTGAAGTAATATCGCAAGTGCCAAATTTATTTTCATTCACCCCTAGGAGCACTGTTTCGCCCGGAGTAGTATCGCCTTCGCCTTTTGCAGGCGAAGTAATGACTACTTTCTTCGCCCCAGCATCCAAGTGCGCTTTGGATTTTTCATAGCTCGTAAACAATCCGGTGGATTCTATGGCTACGTCTATATCTAGGTCTTTCCATGGCAGCTTGCTCGGCTCTTTTTCTGTGAGCACTTTTACTTTCTTGCCGTCTATAACTATTGTGTCGCCTTCCGCTTTAATATCATGCTTCCATTCTCGATACACAGAATCGTATTTGAGTAGATATGCTAAATTCTCCACAGATCCTAGATCATTTACCGCCACGATTTCTATCTCCGGCCTCTGCCAGGCAACCTTGAGAAACGCCCGCCCAATTCTCCCAAAACCGTTGATGCCAACTCGTATTTTTTTCATGATTATAGTATAACAACTTTTATTTATGCTTGCGAATGTTGATTAAATAATAAGAATCCCTATCTATTAGAAAGTAAAAACGCACGCTTTTATCCACCCTTGCCTGCCAAAGGCCGGAAGACTCATCGTATTTCTTGGCGTGCAAAGACGGGTGCCTGATATTATTGAGCAAAAGGCCGGCTTGCTTATAAAATTTTTCTCGAACTGCCTTATGGAAAGTTTGCAAATTCTTCTTGAATTGAGGAGTGTAAAATATCTTCATTATTTCTCAAGCGATTTCTTTAGAGAAGATGCGCTTTTGAAAGGTCCCATGGATTTACCTTGCTTGTACTCTGAGACAGACAATGCAAAATCATCAGCCACAGTAAGGCCTACATTGATTTGTCCTTCCACGAAGGACTTAGTAGCAGACTTATAAAAATCACTCAAGGAAATGCCTTCTGCTTTCGCCCGCCTTTGGGCGGCTTTTTTTAGCTTGGTTTCAATTTTAAACATGATTTGAGTGGTCACATCTTAAGTATATACTTTGTTATAATATTGTCAATACCAGCTTTATTGTGGGTAATTTCGGCATATGCTGAATTTATACACAGCCGAAATAAATACGGCTGAAAAGTAAAAACAGGCCGGTCGCAGTGATATGCTGCGTCCGACCTGTCCGATTCCTCCGCTAGGAGGTCTACTTATTCTTCATCTCGTCGATACGCTTCTGAACGCGCATCTTGAGATCGTCATCCACCACCTTGAACTTCGGAAACTGGTAGTAGCTGTCGAGTGCGAACTTCATCCATGGCGTGAACTGTGCGACCTGCTCATCCGTCTTGTTCTTCATTGCCGTGTACGCCTCGATGACGTCCATGTCGGCGCTCATGAGCTCCACCTCGACAAACACGACGTCGAGTTCTGCAATGAGGAACGCGCTTTGAACGAGGCGCAGCTGCAACCAGCCCAGGTTCGGAAGCTCAACCGCCGCCTTGAGGTCGTTGCGTGCGAACTCGAGGCCAGCAATGGCCTTCGCCCGCACACCAGCCGTCTGCTTCGCAACCTGATCGGCCTTGACCGCAAGGGCGACAAGTTCGGATGGGAACGCACCGAGCGCGTCGGCGGTGAGCCGCTGTGAACTCGCTTTTTCCTGCGCGAGCGCGGGAAGTGCGAGCGTGAGGGTCACGAAAATTGCAAGGAACAATCGGGTCATCGGAGTCTCCTGAGGGTTGACGGTAAATCGTGTAAATTATATCACAAGTAGGTTTAAAAGTCAAGTAAAATAGCCTTGCAAACAAAGGATGTTTCGGTGAAAAAGTATCTATGCTATTATGAAAAAAATGGAAAAAACTACCTCACAATTCATCCACCTCCATACCCACTCCCACTATTCCCTCCTCGACGGGCTTTCAAAGCTGGAGGATCTGGTGGATTTGGCCAAAAAATTCAATATGCCCGCCATGGCTATTACCGACCATGGCAACATGTATGGCGCCATTGAATTCTACAAGCTTGCCAAAAAAGCAGGCATCAAACCCATCATCGGCGTGGAAGCCTACATGACTGCGGGTTCCCGCCTGGACAAAGTGACCGAGGCGGGCGGAACAAAAAGATATTATCACCTGACCCTGCTCGCCAAAAATCTTGAAGGCTATAAAAACTTGATCAAGCTGGTCACCATCGCGAACCTTGAAGGTTATTATTACAAGCCGCGCATGGATAAAGAAATCCTGCGGAAATATTCTGGTGGGCTGATAGCACTCTCCGGCTGTCTCGGTGGAGAATTATCACAAACTGTGATGAATGGAGATATGGAAAAAGCGAACAAACTGGTAGCTGAATATCAGGATATCTTTGGCAAAGAAAATTATTTTATTGAAATCCAGCGCCATCCGTCGGTGGAAAACGATAAAGAAGTTAGGGAAAATTTAATTGCACTGGCGCGCAAACACAATATTATGCTGGTTGCCACGCAAGACTCGCACTACCCGTGCGAAGAAGATCACAAGGCTCATCACACCCTGCTTCAGATAAACACTCAGGGCGATGCGAAAGAAGGCGCAAAGTTCGAATTCTCTGATGATGATTTTTCTTTCATGAGCACAGAACAAGCGCTGGAAGTATTTAAAGATGCTGAAAAATCTTGCGAAGCAGTGACAAACACTATGAAAGTTGCGGATATGTGTAATTTAGAGCTCGAGCTCGGGAAATGGGTTTTTCCTGATTTCAAAGTTGAAGATGGGAAAACTTATACCGCAAAATTGCGCGAGCTTGCTTATGCTGGATTTGAAAGATTGGGACTCACAGAAACACCGGAGATAAAAGAAAGGGTGGAGTACGAGCTTAAAATAATTTCTGACAAAGGCTATGAACCCTATTTCCTGGTAGTGGGCGACCTGTTGCGCCATGCTAAAGAGAACGGTATTTTGACTACCATCAGGGGCTCGGTCGCAGGCTCGATGGTGACATACCTCTTGGGTATCACTAATGTAAACCCGATAGAATACAAACTCCCCTTTGAAAGGTTCCTGCATTCGGAGAGACCTTCGGCGCCGGATATAGACATGGATTTCGCCGACAACAGAAGAGATGAGATGATCGATTATGTAAAGCAAAAATATGGCGAAGATAAAGTAGCCCAAATCGGAACCTTCGGTACCATGATGGCCCGCGGCGCTGTGCGCGATGTCGCCCGAGCCCTGGGCTACCCCTACAGCATCGGTGATCGAATTTCGAAAATGATCCCCATGGGAAGCCAAGGCATGCCCATGACCATAGACCATGCCATGGAGATAGTTCCCGAGCTCGCGGCAGCATACAAAAGCGAAAAAGATACAAAAGAAATAATCGACCTGGCAAAAAAACTTGAAGGCTGCGTGCGGCACATCTCTGTGCATGCTGCCGGGGTGGTGATAGCACCCACTACCCTCTCCGACTACATGCCGCTTCAGTTTGATCCAAAAGGCGGAAAAATTATCACACAATATGATATGTACAGCGCTGAAGAAGCCGGGTTGCTCAAATTCGATTTTCTGGGCATCCGAAACCTGGCAATCCTCGCCGACGCGATCAGCTTAGTGAAAAAATTTTATGACATAGATATTGATATAGAAAATATTCCACTTGATGATAAAAAAACCTTTGAGCTCCTATCGAGCGGTCAGACGGAAGGGCTTTTTCAATTAAACGGCTCCGGCATGACCAGATATTTAAAGGAACTCAAACCGACGAGTATCCATGATATCAATGCCATGGTCGCTTTATATCGCCCGGGACCCATGGAATCCATTCCGGAGTACATCAAGCGCAAGCACAATCCCAAGCTAGTAAAATATTTAGACCCCCGAATGAAAAAATTCTTGGGAGAATCTTATGGGCTTATAGTTTATCAAGATGACCTGCTTTTTTGCGCGCTCGAGCTCGCTGGCTATAACTGGGAAGAAGTAGATAAATTCCGATATGCTGTAGGTAAAAAAATACCGAAAGAAATGGCAGCTCAGTACGAAAAATTCACCAAGGGCGTGGTGGAAAAAGGACAGACCAAAGAATTTGCCGAGAAATTGTGGAAACTTTTTGAGCCTTTCCAGGCGTATGGGTTCAACAAAGCTCACGCTGCGAGCTACGGCAAGGTCGCCTATCAGACAGCCTATATGAAGGCGAACTTTCCGGTGGAGTACATGGCAGCCATTTTAACCGCGGAGTCCGGCGATGTGGATCAGATAGCTACCATCATCAACGAATGTAAAAATATGGGCATCCCCGTACTACCGCCAAACATAAATGAAAGCTTTGGCGGCTTTACTTGCTTGCCGGAAAAAGCCGGCGTATTTGTGGATCAGCAAAACAAAAGCGTGAAAATAAGGTTTGGTTTGTATACCATTAAAAATCTGGGCACTGATATTTCTGACGCTATTATTTCAGAGCGAAAAGATCCGCCGGCTGGCGGAGGAAAATTCAAATCAATCACTGATTTTCTAGATCGTATCAAACACAAAAATTTAAACAAGAAATCCATGGAAGCCTTGATCAAGTCCGGCTGCATGGATGAATGGCAGGATCGCGGTGTGCTCCTCGCAAACCTCGAAGCAATGCTGGCGTACAATCACGAAGGCTTCAAGCAAAATCAGAATCAGGTTTCGCTCTTCGGAGGGCTCCAAGATACCGGACTGCCGGAATTCAAAATGGCAGACGCACCCCTAGCCACTCAAGCCGAAAAACTGCTTTGGGAAAAAGAATTGCTTGGTTTGTATATTTCCGGACACCCGCTGGACCGCCTCCGCGACAAATTAAACAGCCGAGAAATAAATATCAAAAAGATAAAGGAGGATCTTGGGAATGGCATGCCCATTACCATCGCCGGCATTATTGAAAATTCGAGGCAAGTAGTCACTAAAAATAATGAACGCATGGCGTTTCTAAAGGTCGCAGACCTTACCGGCAGCATCGAAGCGGTCTGCTTCCCTTCTGTATTCAAAGACATGATTGATATCTTGACCACCGAAAAATGCATCGCGCTCTCTGGTAAAGTATCCAACCGCAACGGCGAAAAGAGCATTATCATCGAAGCGGTTAAAGAAATCTAGTTATAAAGCGTCATTGCTTTATCTTTGCCTTCGATGAGGATCATTTCCACCGCTTCTGCAACTTTTTTAGAAAGTTTTTTTATGGTTTCGAGTTCGGACTTTTTGAATTCACCAAGAAGAAACTTGAGTACATCTTTTTCTCCATGAGGCTTCCTTAGCTTCCCCGAAGGTGTTGCAGGGGCAATACCCACGCGAATACGCACAAATTCTTCGCTCTTGAGCGCCTTGATTATTGAGCCCAAGCCATTGTGCCCGCCGGAAGAGCGATTGAAGGAAATTTTTATCTTGCCTAAAGGCAAGTCGATATCGTCATATATAACCACTAAATCTTTTAAATCTTTTTTGCTTTTCACAAGCGGGGCCACTGCCTTGCCGGAATTGTTCATAAAGTTGTCCGGGGTCAGGAATTTTACCTTCGTCGCTTGTTTCTCTTGCCACTTTTTTTCAATGAGATTTACCACAATCCTGCCGGTATTATGCCTGGTATTTTCGTATTCCTCGCCCGGATTGCCGAGCCCAACTACTAATTTCATATTTTTATGATAGCAAAATAAAAGATTCACTATCCGTAATTCTTAATTAGGCAACAGGTATGGGCATTTTGTCAATATGTTTCTATGCTATATTATCCAATATGGAAATGGAAAATGCGCCGAAAAAAGAGTCCGTATGGGATCTCATACGGTTTGGGGCGATAGCAGTCTTGATAGTAGTGCCGATACGAATGTGGATAGCCCAGCCGTTTATCGTGTCCGGCTCTTCCATGTTCCCTACTTTCGAAAACGGAGACTATCTCATAGTGGACGAAGTTTCTTACAGATTGTCCGATCCCGAAAGATCTGATGTAATAATCTTCCGCTTCCCAAACGACAAGAAAAAGTTTTTTATAAAGAGAGTCATAGGACTGCCAAATGAAAAAGTAAGTATAACCGGAGACACTGTGACCATATTTAACAATGAACATCCAAAGGGCTTGGTGCTTGATCAGCCTTTTGTGCAAAATCAGGCAAGCAACAATATGACATTTGAGCTTAAAGACAATGAATACTTTGTAATGGGAGACAACCGTTCTGCCAGCTCCGACTCAAGATATTGGGGAGCTGTAAAAAAAGACCTGATTATGGGCAGGGCGTTTGTTCGGCTTCTTCCTCTGAAGAATCTGGGAATCCTGCCGGGCGATTATAAGCAAGCAGAATAACAATGAAGAAAAAACAAAAAGTGAAGAATAGAGCGGAGAAAAAGCATGAACTCGCCTCTCCTAAAGGAATGCGGGACATCATGAACGAAGACTACTACAGCTTTCAGGGATTTTTTGAAAAAGCGCAAGAAGTTTGCATCTACTACGGCTTCAAGCCGATTGAAACCCCCATCCTTGAGCACGAGGAAATTTTTACTACTTCCATAGGAGAAGGCACGGATATAGTGGACAAAGAAATGTACACCCTCCGCACCAAAGGCGGAGACCACCTGGCTCTCCGACCCGAGCACACTGCGTCTTTGATGCGGGCATATATTGAACACGGAATGCAGAATATGCCTCAGCCAGTAATGTTCTACCATTACGGCCCTATTTTCAGACACGACAAGCCCCAGCGCGGACGCTACAGGCAATTTTATCAATTTGATCTGGACACGCTAGGATCCGACAAAAGCATAATGGATGCCTTGGTCATAAAAGCCGGCATGTGCATATTGGAGGAAGCTGGCGCGCAAAACCTGACGATAGAACTAAATTCGATAGGAGACAAAGAATGCCGCGGCGGATATCTGCGGGAGCTCACAAATTACTACAGAAAAAATATTGGAAGCTTGGGACCTATAGACAAACAAAGATTAAAAACCAATCCGCTCCGGATTCTGGACTCTAAAGATGAAAAAACTGTTTTAATCAACGAAGGTGCGCCTGACGCTGTCTCCTTTTTGTGCGCATCATGTAAAAAACATTTCAAGGAGGTTCTGGAATATCTAGAAGAAATGGGAATAAATTACAATATCAATAAAAATCTCGTACGCGGACTTTCTTACTATACTCGTACTGTTTTCGAAGTTTATGCCGAAAACGGCGAAGAAGGGGTGCCGCCGATGCAAATAGCCTCTGGAGGAAGATATGACTATCTTGCGAAGCAAATTGGAGGCAAAAAAGATGTGCCGGCTGTGGGATTTTCCATGGGTGCAGACCGAATAGTTGAATCAAAGTGGTATAAAAAGCTCTCCCCTCGCATTCTGAAGAAGCCGAAAATGTATTTCATCCAGCTCGGGGCAGAGGCAAAGCTAAAGAGCCTCAAGGTCATAGACATACTGCGCAAAGCTCACATACCTATCGCGCAATCCCTTTCAAAAGACTCTTTGGGCTCCCAGCTGGCCATAGCGGAAAAGCTCGGCATCCCTTATGCGCTTATTTTTGGAGTAAAGGAAGCGCTTGATAACACTGTAATAGTGCGGGACATGGGCAGCCGATCGCAAGAAACAGTGAAGCTAGCAAAGCTTCTTGATTACCTAAAAGAGATAAAGTAGAACTAGGTTCTAGTTGCTAGGTTCTAGAAAAAACCATGCCAAAGAAAATTCTGCAACAAAAAGAAAAGGTTTTGCGCAAAGTTGCAAAAGAAATACCGGTAAAAGAAATCAAAACTCCGAAAATACAAAAAATATTGAAAGAGATGTCTGATTCCCTGCGAAGTCAGCATGACGGCGTAGCTATCGCTGCGCCTCAGATTGGCTACTCTTTGCGCATATTTGTGGTTTCCGGTAAAATTTTTGAGCCTGAGTTTGGCAAAGTACCCCAGGAAATACCCCCTCGCCCTTCAGGCACTCCCCCTTCTCAAGGGGGAGAGGAAACTCCAAAAGATTTGGTCTTTATAAACCCTAAAATTTCCAAGCTCTCAAGAGATAAAGACTGGGTTCCAGAAGGCTGCCTTTCTGTGCGCTGGCTCTACGGCAAAACATATCGCTCCAAAAAAGCACTGATCACTGCCCACGATGAGCATGGTAAAAAATTCACCCGCGGCGGCTCCGGGTTACTGGCACAAATTTTTCAACACGAAACCGACCACCTAAACGGCATTCTTTTCATAGATCATGCTAAAGATATAAAAGAAGAGTTACCGAAGTAAATTACTTTTGAGTAGGTAAATAAGTTTTTTCCCACAAGTCATTGTCTTCAGAGTCCTGTATATATTGATTGCTTTCCAAGATTGGCAATATAAGTTCGTCCCATTTTTCGTGACTTAAACCAGAAAAGGGCTTCCTGCGAGCAAAATGGGTCACGGGTAAATTCCATTTGTCCGCAAACTGCTGCATCAGCCTAAGGGAAATAGTAAAAAGTGTCCTTCCTAATTCTCTCAATTTTTTAAATTCTTCATTCTGCACAGCAACTGTACCCTTTAGCCCACCCTTGATCTTTTCTAAAACAACATACAAAGATGCAGATCTATCTTTGAGTTCTGTCTTTGGCTCTTTCAATACCACCAAGGTGATCGTAAGAGGCTTTGGTGGCTTTTCTGTAAAATTTGTGGTTCTGATACGAAGCTCAAGCGTAGCTCCGTCAAATATCACTGGTACGGACAGAGTGTTTTCGTTTTTGTAGTTAAAAATTTCAGGAATTGGTATGGAAAAACTTCTTAGATCAGACCTAGGGGTTTCGTGAAAATTTGAACTGTGCGGATTAAATTTTTGCCCTGGCGCGTGATCCATCTTATTTGTCTATTAAGCAAACAAAGTATACAATTAGCTAAAATATTATGCAAAACAAGCTCAATTTTGCGTTTTGGGGCACGCCGGATGTGGCGTCTGAGACCTTGGAGATCCTCAAGCTGGCGGGTTTTTTGCCATCTCTTATAATTACCTCTCCCGACAAGCCTCAGGGCAGAAAAATGCTAATTACTCCTCCGCCAGTAAAAGTCTGGGCTGAAAAAAATAATATTCCGTATATTC